>JARGNG010000127.1 GCA_029213265.1 Verrucomicrobiales bacterium
CGCGGTTGCGGAGAAAGGTGGGCTTCGGCTCATCCGCCTCTTTCATGACCATGAGATCGGGGAGCGACGCTTCGAAGGTCTCAAGTTCCTCTCTCGCCTTCACGTAGGTTGCGTAGCCGGGAGTCATCTTGATTCGGGAAAACTTCTTTCGTTCCGGGCCGCCGTAGGTCGCTGCGAGAATTGCGATTTCCTCCGGCCAGATGTTGGTGGTGTGAAAACGAAGATCACGGAGACTTCCGGAAAACGATTGGGCTCCGGGCCGGATACCGGTTCCAATTTGCAGGGATTCCTTTTCAGAAACGCCACCAATGTTGCTGTTGGTGTTGTGTGAGGAAGTCACTTCCACTTTCTTTCCGTTCAGGTAGATCATCTGGCCATTGGCGCTTTGAGAGCCGTCATTGGTGATCGTGAGATGGGTCCATTGATCAAGCGGAAGCGGTTCCTTCGTGATCACGCGTCCGACTCCGGCGACCCACCGGGAAATGAGATCAAAACGGACGTGGCCGTCTTCCACCATAGCGACTTCAATTCCCGGCCGCGTCGACCCGCCTCTTTGCCGGGAAAGAATGACCGAATCGTCGAGGGAGGAAGGCCGAACCCGGAAGGAAATGGAGAAGCGGGCGTTGGCGCGAAAGGTAAGGTCCTTTTTCTGTCCCGGAACCGTGACGCTGGATTGGCCGTCGAGAAGCAAGCCTTCGGGGGACCATTTGGGGGTGCCTGTTGCGGTGGCCTTGTCCGGAAGTGCCTCGAGCGGATAGTGTGCGGCGAGTTTTCGATCGATGAGGAGTCCTCCGTTCTGCGCTTCGTCTCCCGGGCGCAGAGCGGACTGGAGTGAGGCTAACTCCTGCTTCTTTTTCTCCCACACGGCCTGCTGCTCCCGCGTCGGGGCGAGGATGACCGGTTCGGAGTTTCCGGTCTTGATCGCCCGACCGGCCTCCGGAACGCTATTGAAAAACGCGATCATCTGGTAGTAGTCCTTCTGCGAGATGGGATCGTATTTGTGATCGTGACAGCGGGCACAGCCCATCGTTAGTCCCATCCAGAGCGTCGAAGTGGTGTCGACGCGATCGACGGCATTTTCGAGAAGGAATTCCTCCACGACGAGGCCGGCCTCCGAGTTGTAGCGATGGTTTCGATTGAAGCCGGTCGCGATGATTTGGTCGAGCGTGGCGTCGGGAAGGAGATCGCCTGCCAGTTGTTCGATCGTGAACTGATCAAAGGGCATGTGTTGGTTGTAGGCTTCGATGACCCAGTCCCTCCAGCGCCACTGAAAGCGGGGGCCGTCGTATTGATAGCCGTCGGTATCGGCAAAGCGGGCCGCCTCCAGCCAGGGCAGGGCCATCGTTTCGCCGTAGCGGGGGGAGGCGAGGAGTCGATCGACGAGCGCGCCGTAGGCGGCGTCTCCCTGCTTCGAATATTCCGCAACAAAGCGACTGACTTCCTGCGGGGTGGGGGGGAGTCCGGTCAGATCGAGCGTAGCCCGGCGGATGAGCCGTTCGGGGATGGCTTCTTTTGAGAAAGAAAGTTTTTCCTTCTTGAGACGGGCGCCGATGAAGGCATCGATGGGATTCGGACCAAATTCCGCAGTGGGAATGTCAGGGCGTTCCGGGGCGACAAAGGACCAGTGCTCGGAGTATTCTCCGCCGCTGACGATCCACTCCCGAAGAATGTCCTTCTCTGCGCTGGTCAGGGACAAATTGCTCTTCGTGGGAGGCATCGGATCCTCCGTATCGTCGATGCGGTAGATCAATTCCGATTTGTCGGGGGTGTGGGGAACGAGGGCCGCGTAGCCACCGAGATCCGCGATGGCACCCTCAAAGGTGTCGAGGCGCAGGTCGGCCTCACGATGGTTCTGGTCCGGTCCGTGACACTGGAAGCATTTGTCGGACAGGATGGGAAGAACGTCCTTCGCGTAGTCGATCGCACCGGCGTTCAAAATAACGGCGGCCGCGCAAAAGACGGAAAGAACAGGCTTTGAAAGAGAAAAACGCATCGGAGGAGCTTAAAGGATCAGGTAGATCTCCCGCAAAAGAAAGATACACGACAACGCCTGTCCAAACTCACTCGCCGATGCAGATCAATTCCCGGATGGTGTGGGCAAAGGCTGCGCCATCCGAAAAAGAGAGGCCCGCCCGGGTGTAGGATTGTCCGACCGGTCCGAGATCGTTGATCGCAACCACCGCCGACTCGTCCAAGGTTTCCGCGTTCCATCGAATCACATAGACCGTTCCGTTCATGACCGGAACGTAGAGATGATCTCCCGCGACGGAGGGCGTCGGAGAGGCAATGTGGCCCCACCCGCTGCCCTTGGATCGCTTGTCTCCGAAAACGACGAATCCACGGGAATTCTTCATGTCGTTGTTCACGAAGACCTGCTGCTCCAGCTTGGGCTCCTTCTTTGAGGCGGGTTCAACATACCAGAGAAGCTGATCGGCCTCTCCTTTGACCCGCGAGAGTTGCAAGGGCAGTTCGAGATATTCCACCGCTCCGGATTCGATGTCGACACGTCCCAGCCAGGGTCGTTTGTAGCTGCGAAAGTAGTGCCATTTTCCTACGAGCAGATTGGAAGTCTGCGTGATCATGCGTCCCTTCCCGGCATCGGGGATCGTCACCGGGCGGATGACCCGTTGGCCGTCGTTCCAGAGTCGCACAGGAACTTCGTTGATGATGGAACTGCGGGAAGTAATTTCTCCTGTTGTGGCGTCGAGACAGAGATGTTCGCCCTGGTGAAAAACCGGGAGCACATCGTTGCGAATTCGATAGCTCATGGTCGCCATGAATTTCTCGAGCGGGAGCGTCCAGATGGTGCTGCCGTCAGAGAGGTCGACCAAAGAAATTCCGTCCGGCTTTTCGGGCGGTCCATGTCCGCCGCCCCGCCCGACGGCCGCGACGGCGCGGCCATCCAACAATCGTTGCGGGAGAATCGCACAGCCCATGTTGAGTCCGCATTCGGTCGTCCAGACGGGCTCGCCGGACTTCATGTCGATGGCCTGCAATTGGGTCCACATTTCTTTCGGCGAGTCCGCATATTTGTGCGGAAAGTTTCCGTCGGGCTCCGGGGGGTATATCTGTCGGGTGAAGATCAGGTTCCCCTCGTGGAGAAACGGGAGGGTTCGTCCGACGCTGAGAATTTCCTTTTTCCAAACCGGATTTCCATCGAGATCGAAGCAGGCGATGCCACTGGAGGCATTGATGAAAACGACCCGCTCTCCATCACACACCGCAGGCGGCGAACTGCTGTCGCTGAAGCAGCCTGAAAGACGAAGGGGATGCCTGCCCTGGAGTTCGCGCTTCCAAACTACCTCGCCCGTTTTCTCATCGACACACCAGGCGATGATGTCTTTGCCGAGGCTGGAGTCCTCTGCCACCTCCTTCAAGGTAGAGAAATAGACTTTTCCGCTGGCGATGACGGGCGTGCTCTGGCCGGTCTCGGGAAGGGTGAGTTTCCATCGGATGTTCTCGTTATTTACAACGCTCCAATGGGTGGGGGCAGGAGACTCCGTCGAGAAGTTTCCGGAAGCGGAGGATCCCTGAAACCAGTCCGCTGCCGGGATCGGGGTGGAAAAGAAAATCAGGGGAAGGAGAAGGCGGATCATGGCCGGGCGAGAAGCGGATCCCCGGTTTGGGTGCGCCAGTCATCGAGTCGTTTCTCCAGATGATCCAATTGTTTTTGATGCTCCGGATTGACGGAGTCGGCGAGGTTGCTCAGTTCGAAGGGATCGGAATTGAGATCAAAGAGTTGCTGGTGATCAATCTGCGGATAGTAGATGAATTTCCATCCGTCATCGGTCCGAATCATTCTCTGGGTATTGGTGAAGTATCCGTAGATTGTGTCGTGATGCGACTTTGCTTCGCCCCGGAGAACCGGGGCGAAGCTGGTTGCAGTCACAGAAGCCGGAATCGGAATTCCGGCTAACTCGCAAGTCGTGGGGTAGAGGTCGCGGAGATAGATCTGCGCCCTGGTGTCGCTCCCGGGTTCAATGTCAGGACCGGTGACGACAAAGGGCACATTGATCGTGTGCTCGTACATGCTCTGTTTGCCTCGAAGTCCATGCGATCCACATCCCATGCCATGGTCGCTTGTGAAAATGATGATTGTGTTTTCCATCTGTCCAGTTGCTTCCAGCGTCTCAAGAAGGCGGCCGATCTGGGCATCCATGTCTTCGATCACCGAGTAGTAAACGCGGAGGAGGTCTTTCACTGCTATCTCCGTTCGCGGCCAGGCGAGGAGGGCCTCGTCGCGGCCGTCAAAGTTTCCGTGATCAAAGGGATGCACCGGGAGATAGTCCTCCGGCAATTGCATGTCCTCATTTTTGTATTTCCCTTCCATGCCCGGAGGAATGAAAAGCGGGTCGTGAGGTGCGGTGAAATTGACGTGGCAAAACCAGGGCTTGTCCGGTTTGCGGGCCACCAGCGAGACGGCGGCATCGATAAATTTTTCGCTGATGTCAGGAGTCACCCCGACCCCGAGTTCGGGATACTTTTCTTTGCCGTCGTCACTCTGAAAGATCCACCCGCGATAGCCGGTGATGGGGAACCCCTTCCAGTCAACCTGACCTTCCTTCCAGTATTTCCCGCCTCCTCCCGAGAACAGTCCGGCGATGTCCGAATACCCGCGGGTGGAGGGGCGGCCACTGACGTGCCACTTGCCGACGTGCCAGGTTTCGTATCCTCCCTTGTGGAGCGCTTCGGCCCAGAAGGTTTGTTCCGGGGCGAACTTGGCTCCGCGGAAACCCGTGACCCCGTTTTCCCAGCCATGTCGACCGGTGATCATTTCGGAGCGACTTACGACGCAGATCGGATAGGAGCAGGTTGCCCGGGAAAAGGTCATTCCTTCCGCGACGAGGCGATCCAGGTTCGGGGTCCGAATGCGATCATTACCGAGTGCGGCGATGCAGTCGGGCCGCATGTCGTCGGCAAGAAGAAAGAGAATGTTGGGCGGCTTCGCCTCCGCGGTGAGGACCGTGAATGAGGCGGCAAGTGACAGGACGATACGGAACATGGGATTTACTCGGAGAAAGATTGATTCGGCTTCTGCCACTTCAGCTTGGCGACCCAGATGCGATTGTCCGCCCCCCGTTCGATCAGAGGGGTGGGGTCATGATAGTTGGGTCCGGGAGCCTGCATCCACTCGGTCACGGTCACCCAGGTTTCACCGGGGCTTACTTCGGTGACGCCGAAGTTCCCCAGTCGGGCACCTTTTTCCGGCACGAGGATCTGCTCGCTTTCCCGAATCACGGTGAGTTTGTCAGGGTTGACCCGGGCAATGAAGAGGGGTGCGCGGTGTCGGAAGACGTGATCGTTGTCCGCTCCCCGCCGGGTGTAGACGAGAAAGAGCGCATCGGAATGAGAAACCCAATGTTGCTGGGTGTTGTAGTTCCCCAGGTCGGAGCCGTCGTCGAAGGTCCATTTTTTCGGTTCGGAGTAGTTCAAGCCGTCGTCACTGACCGAGACGTATCCGTGATCGTCATTGCGCATCGTCAGAAAGAAACGATCGCCAAACTGAGTGACGGACGGCTCGTAGAGCCCGCGTTTGATCGGGATGGATAACTCACTGCCGTGTTCGA
>JARGNG010000033.1:0-1742 GCA_029213265.1 Verrucomicrobiales bacterium
GTGCGGCAGATTCTGGTCCGAGAGGGAATCGTTTACATCTCATCCCGTCAGGATGGGCTCTTTGTGGTCGATGCCCGCGACTCCACTGCGCCTCGACTCCTGTTTCACTACGACACCATTGAATTTGCCACCGGACTCGCCCTTTCCGGAGACATCCTTTTCGTCGCCTGCCGCCACTACGGCGTGGAACTCGTCGACGTTTCGAATCCGGCCGCGCCTCAACATCTCAGCACGATTCGAACCGGAGAGGCACAGTCTGTCGTCGCGCGCAATGGCTACCTCTACGCCGGTGTCTGGGGATCATCGGAAGTGGTGACGGTGGACTACCGGGACCCGAAACATCCGCGCATCGCCTCCCGCGCTCCTCTCGATGGCTTCGGCGACGGGGTTGATGTGCAGGGTGACGTTCTCTACGTCGCTACGGGCCATCACTCAAAGGAACAACCGCGAAAGAATCCCGGCGATCCGGGTTTCGGAAAAGGCCATGGCCTGGAGGTGTTTGATCTCACCGATCCCGCCGATCCGAAATGGCTTTCGCGGGTCAAGTTCCCTCCCCTCTATGAGATCGGAAACGACACCTGGCGCGTCACGGTCTCCAACGGCCACGCGTTTGTTTCCGATACTCACAACGGCTTCTTTCTTCTCGACGTTCGAGATCCGGAGAATCTGGAGTTTGTCGGACACCGGGAGCTTCCCTTTGTCGAATCGAAAGACAAGTTCGACTACGTGGGCGGATTGGCCCTGACAAAAGACCATATCTTTCTCGCAGGCGGCTACACCGATCTGCATGTCGTCGCCATCCCCGGGATCGCGAAAGCAGTGGAGCGGGAAGAGGATGCCACTGTGGCGATCCCGAAGTCTTCCAGACAACCCACGGGGAACGAACCCGGTTGGAGAGCCTACCGGCCGGGGAGCCAGGTTTACGAGGCCGCCTTTCTCGAGGACGACCGTGCTGTCGTGGCCTGCGGGAGCGATGGCGTTCACCTGGTGTCTCTCTGGCCGGAGGTCAAGTTGCTCTCCCGATTCGAAACCGGAGGCTTCGCACGCGATGTCAGTATTTCCGGAAACCTCGTCTTCATCGCGGAGAGCGCGGGCGGACTCAGCATTCGAAAGCTTGTCGAGGGAAGCAATGAGCTTCTCCCGGTGGGCCACTTCGAATTCAACAACCAGGCGATCCGGCAGGTCGAAGTTCCGGGCAATGGGAATTTTGCCCTGCTGCAGGCCGGAGCCAATCGCTTTCTGATTCTCGATGTGTCCGACCCCACCGCGCCCACTCTCGTTCTGGAAGAAGCGCGGCATGGACTCCTCTACGGGGATCAAACTTTGCGCGGACTTCTCGAGGACCGCTACACGAGCGTCTTCTGGCACGTGTCAGGACTCCACTGGTATGATCTTCGCGCCAAGCCAAAGCCCGTTTTCAGCGGCGACCGGTATCCGGAGCGACTGGGTTCCTCCAACGGATTTGTTGTTTTTAAGAACGGAGCTCTCGCTACAAGGCGGGGGGGATATCTCCTGCTCGACCGGACGGAAAAGCGACCCGCAACGGAAGTGGGAATCCACCAGGTTGGTGATCTCCGTCGCCACCTCGGAGTCCCTTCCATTTATGGCGACCGTCTCTACACCGCCCACCGCGCCGAAGGAATCATCACTGCCGTGAACATTGAGAACCCGACGCAGCCCGTCCTGCTGGAGGAAATCGAAATCCCGGGGAACCCCGCCCGCGTTTCCGTTCGCAATGGCTC
>JARGNG010000033.1:1842-7205 GCA_029213265.1 Verrucomicrobiales bacterium
TACTTTGCGGTAGTCCCCGGCGACCTGAAGAAAAGTGAGCTGCATCAGCGGATCCGGAGCACGGATCACGAGGAGAGGATGCCGCCACCCAAGTCGAAACTGGCACTGAACGAAAAAGAGAAAAAGATTCTCGATCAATGGATCGACGAAGGCGCTTCCTGGTCCAGGCATTGGTCGTTTAAACCGATTCAAAAGCCGAAACTCCCGGCTCTTTCCGAAGAACGCAGAAAATGGGCACGGACCGAGATGGATCTTTTTATCGCTGCCCGGCTTGAGGCGGAAGGAATGGTCCCTTCTCCTCCGGCCACGAAAGAGCAATGGATTCGACGGGTAACGCTGGATCTGACCGGCCTCCCGCCCACTCCGGAGGAAGTGGACTCCTTTCTGGCAAACCTTTCGGAATCCGCCCGGGAAAAAGTAGTCGATCGTCTTCTCGCTTCCTCCGCCTACGGAGAACGAATGGCACTTCCCTGGCTCGACGCCGCACGTTATGCGGATACAGGAGGGTACCAGGGAGATATTCGAAAGACGCAATGGCCCTGGCGCGACTGGGTCATTGACGCCTTCAATCGAAACCTGCCGTTTGACCAGTTTACCCTTGAGCAACTTGCGGGAGACCTGCTGCCGAATCCAAGCGATGAGCAGCGCCTCGCCACTGCGTTCAACCGGAACCATCGTATCAACGATGAAGGCGGAATCATTCCAGAAGAGTTTCTCGTCGAATACGTCGCGGACCGGGTCGAGACCACCGCAACCGTGTGGATGGGACTGACCGTCGGATGTGCGAGGTGCCACGATCATAAGTATGACCCGATTACCCAGCGCGACTTCTTCCAGCTCTATGCCTTCTTTCACAATATTCCCGAGAAGGGAAAAGATGGAGACGTCGCCCCTCAGCCAAACATGGCGGTCTACACCGGGGGGACGAAGAAGGAGCACGAAGCCCTGAAGCAGCGCGCGGCGGAACTGAAAACGAAGCAGGAAGGATACGCAAAGGCTCATCAGGAAGCTCTGCAGAAATGGATCCAGATACAGGGAGAGAAGGCTCGTAAAAATCCCGCCTTCGTTGATCTGCCCTCACCACTGGTCTACCTGCCTTTCGACAGTTTGCAAAAAGACCGGTTCCTGAATCTGGGTATCGGTCGAAAACCTGCCCTCGTCCGGGGAACGAAGAAGCGGATCACGGAGGGACAGAAAGCGAAGTTTGGGAACGGGGTGAAGCTGTTGCAGGGAGGCTACTTCGATTTGGGAACGGCCCTTGGAGAAGTATCCCCGGATCGTGCCATGTCATGGATCGCCTGGGTCAACCCGACCCGGGAAGTGGCCGGAGCCGAGGGCCCGGTCTTCAGTTGTGTATCCCCTGACAAAACCGCGAAGGGATTTCAGGTCAGTCTGATCGAGGCCAAAGATTCGAGATTTCATCTCGGCTTCCGGATTCACAGCGATCGGTCCGCGGGGGATTCGATCGAGGTGGTGAGTCAGCCGACGATCCCCCTGAATCAGATTTCGCAGGTTGCGGTGACCTGGGATGGATCCCTGAAGGCTTCGGGAGTAACCTTGTATCTCGATGGGAAGACAGTTCCGGTCGAGATTCGGAAAGATCGATTGGGGAAAGTGTTTCGCCACGGGGAATCACTGCTCGTGGGAGCGGAAACAGAGACTTCTTCCGATCGTGGAGTTCGCGACGAGTTGCTTGCAAATACGGTGATCGATGATGTGAGGATTTATGGAGAGCAACTCGCCCCCAAACAGATTACATCCCTTTTCCAACTGGATCCGGTAACGCAGTTGACTGGACTCAATAAACGAAGAGGAGCGGAAGAGACCTTTCTCTCTCAAGTCTATTTCCGGGATCACGACCCCGAGTATCAGGCACTGCGCAAGGAAGAGACGACTGCGGCAAGCCAGCTGAAAGCCTTTGAAGCTCGAAAAATCACCCGGGTCAGCGTCATGGAAGAAATGGCCGAACCGCGCGCGACCTGGCTTCTCCATCGCGGGGCCTACGATCAGCCTGACAAGTCGAAAAAGCTTTTGCCGGTGGTTCCCGCGTCCTTGCCGCCGATGCCGGAGAGTCTGCCGCAGAATCGACTGGGACTCGCGAAATGGCTGCTTCTGCCGGAGCATCCATTGACGGCCCGGGTTGCGGTGAATCGATACTGGCAGATGCTGTTCGGTGCGGGCCTCGTGAGGACGCCGGAGGATTTTGGATCGCAGGGAATGCCGCCGACGCATCCGGAACTGCTTGATTGGCTGGCTTCTGATTTTCGGGAGAATGGCTGGGATGTGAAGCGGTTTTTGAAGCAGATCGTGCTCAGTTCCACCTACGGACAGAGTTCGATTGTGTCCCCCGAGTTGCAGGAAATCGACCCTGAGAACCGGCTTCTTGCCCGTGGTCCCCGGTTCCGCCTTTCGGGGCACGCGCTCCGTGATCAGGCGCTCGCGCTCAGTGGTCAGCTCGATCGCACGATCGGAGGAGCTCCGGTAATGCCCTACCAGCCTGCTGGACTTTGGGAGGAAGTCAGCGCCAAGGGGACGAAGTACATCGTCGGCGAAGGGAACGATCTCTATCGCCGCAGTCTCTATACTTTCTGGCGGCGGACGGTTCCTCCTCCTTCGATGATGAACTTCGACAGCACGAGCCGGGAGATCTGTTCCGTCACGCAGACCCGCACGAATACACCGCTGCAGGCGATGAACCTGTTGAATGATCCGCAATATGTCGAAGCAGCTCGTTTTGTTGCAGAGCGGATGATGAAGGAAGGCGGAGACTCCCCCGCTGATCGAATCGCCTGGGGACACAAACTGATCCTGGCTCGCGAGCCGGACCCTCGGGTGTTGGAAATTTTGACAAGTGGTTACAGCGATCACATCAGTCGATACGAGGGAGATTCGGAAGCGGCGAAGGCATTGGTAGCCATTGGAAAATCAACAGCAGACAGTTCCCTCAATCCTGCCGAGTTGGCCGCGCTCACCAACGTAGCCAGTGTAATCATGAACCTGGATGAAACGGTGACGAAAGAATGAATCCCTTCCTCGAATCACAAATCGGCGAAACGCGCCGCCACTTCTTTGGCAAATCCGCGACCGGAATCGGTGCGGCCGCTCTTTCCTCCCTGTTGGGAAGAGACATCGCCAGCGGAGCCGATTCGCCTTTCCCCAACTTCGCGCCGAAGGCCAAACGGGTCATCTATCTCTTTCAATCGGGAGCCCCCTCTCAGCTCGATTTGTTCGACTACAAGCCGAACCTCGAAGCACGATTCAATGAGGAGTTGCCGGATTCGATTCGCAGAGGACAGCGGCTCACCGGCATGACCGTGGGACAGAAGAATTTCCCCGTAGCGCCGTCCCGGTTTCAATTTCAGCAGCACGGGCAATCGGGCGCCTGGATGAGCGAACTGCTGCCTCACCTCTCCGGAATTGCGGACGATCTTTGTTTCGTAAAGTCGATGCACACCGAGGCGATCAATCACGACCCGGCGATTACGTTTTTCCAGACCGGATCCCAAATCGCGGGACGCCCCAGCATCGGGAGCTGGTTGAGTTACGGCCTCGGAAGCGAGAACGCCGATCTTCCCGCCTTTGTCGCGATGACCTCTACGGGAACCGGTCGTCCGGGTGGTCAACCTCTCTACGACCGACTCTGGGGCAGCGGGTTTCTGCCGACGACGCATCAGGGTGTGAAATTTCGCGGTGTGGGCGATCCCGTTCTCTACCTCAACGACCCGGCCGGAATCGATCGCAGCACGCGGCGCCGCATGCTCGATGATATCGCGGCGATCAATCAGCTCAAGCTGGATGAATTCGGCGATCCGGAAATCGCGACTAGGATCGCCCAGTATGAGTTGGCCTACCGCATGCAAACTTCGGTGCCGGAACTGACCGATCTCAGCACCGAGCCTGACTCCGTTTTTGATGCCTACGGGCCCGAGTCCCGCAAGCGGGGAACCTATGCCGGGAACTGCATTCTTGCCCGACGGCTCTGTGAACGAGGAGTTCGATTCATCCAGTTGTTTCACATGGGATGGGATCAACACAAGGGCCTGCCGAAACAGCTCGCAGGGCAAACTTATGATACCGACCAACCCACGGCCGCCTTGATCCAGGATTTGAAGAACCGGGGCCTGCTCGATGACACCCTCATCGTCTGGGGAGGAGAGTTCGGCCGGACAGTGTATTGCCAGGGAACCCTGACCGGGGAGGATTATGGCCGGGATCATCATCCCCGCTGCTTCACTCTTTTCCTCGCCGGCGCCGGAATTCGGGCGGGCACCACCTTTGGCTCAACGGACGACTACAGCTACAACGTAGCGGAAAATCCGGTTCACGTGCATGATCTGCACGCGACCCTGCTGCATCTGTTAGGGATCGATCACGAGCGGCTGACCTACAAATTCCAGGGCCGTCGATTCCGACTCACTGACGTTCACGGGAAAATTGTGAATCAGCTTCTGGCCTGATCAATCGTGCCTCCGGCTCAGATCGCGTTGGAAAGTCTCCGCCGCGAGAATAATTGCCACCAGAGTGATGACGGCTGTGCCAATCAGATAAACGGAAACCGACCACGATCCCCCGTTGGTCCATTCCAGAAGAGCCGTTGCAACCATCGGCGCGATTCCACCGGCAAAGGGGGAAGCGAGTTGGTATCCGATCGAAGCGCCACTGTAGCGAACGCGGGTTCCAAAAAGTTCCGAGAAGAACGCGGCCTGGGGACCATACATGGCCGCATGCCCGACAAGTCCCAGAACAATCGCCAACCAGATTACGACGGTGACCTTTGTCTCCACCATCCAGAAAAAGGGAAAGGCGAAGAGGGCGATGAAAATGGCACCACCAATATAGACAGGCCGTCGACCGACCTTGTCGGACAAAATTCCGAAAGCGGGAATCGCGATGATCTGCACCGCTGCAGCAATCCAGACCCCCGTCAGAATCGTCGGTCGCTCGAGCCCCAATCGGTCCACTGCGTAGGAAAGAACGAACACGCTGAAGATGTAGAAGCAGGCATTCTCTGCAAAGCGTGCCCCCATCGCGAGCAGCACGTTTTTCGGATGTTTCTTCACCACCTCGATAATGGGAATTTTGCTGACGCCCGTTTCCCGTTGGGCTTTTTCGAAGAGCGGGCTCTCCATGATCCGGAGGCGAATGAACATCCCGATTCCGAGGAGCACGATTCCAAGGAGAAACGGAACCCGCCATCCCCAGAGGAGAAACTGGTCTTCCGGCAGCCGGGAGAAAATCGCAAAAACGCTCGCAGCGAGGAGCAGGCCGACGGGAACTCCCATCTGCACGCAGCTACCGTAGAACCCGCGTTTGCCTTCATGGCCATGTTCGACCGCCATGAGAACGGCGCCGCCCCATTCGCC
>JARGNG010000033.1:7305-46475 GCA_029213265.1 Verrucomicrobiales bacterium
GTTTGCCTTCATGGCCATGTTCGACCGCCATGAGAACGGCGCCGCCCCATTCGCCGCCGACCCCGAACCCCTGAACCAACCGGAGGACGACAAGCAGGATCGGCGCGGCAATCCCGATGGTTTCGTAGGTGGGTAAAATACCAATCAGGAAAGTTGCCATCCCCATCAGCATGAGAGTCGTGACCAACATCGCTTTTCGTCCGATCCGATCTCCGTAGTGACCGAAGACGATTCCTCCAAGGGGACGGGCAAAGAAGCCGATCGCGAAAGTGGCGTAGGCAGCCATCCGTCCGACGAACTCGTTTTCGTTCGGAAAGAACAACTCGCCAAACACGAGCGCGGCGGCGGTTCCGTAGATGAAGAAATCGAACCATTCGATCGTGGTTCCCACAAAACTGGCGAGGACGACGCGTCGCACAGAACGCTGTTTGGATTTTTCAGTCATGCTTCAACTTGGTCTATCGAGTTTAATTGCAGATCCCATTCCTCCCCCGACACAGAGTGAGGCGAGACCGGAATCTATTTTCCTCCGGTGAATCTGATGGGCAAGGTGGGTCACGATGCGGGCTCCGCTGGCTCCGATCGGGTGTCCCAGGGCAATCGCCCCACCATGGGAATTGATCCGATCGGAATCGAGTTGCAGATCCCGGAGACAGGCCAGAACCTGGACGGCGAAAGCTTCGTTGATTTCGATCCCATCGAAGGATTCGAGCGCGCGTCCGGATTGCTCCAGAAGTTTTCGAATCGCGAACACCGGCCCGAGCCCCATGCGCCTCGGATCACAGCCCACGGAGGCGGTGCCGGTGATGACGGCCAGAACGGGCCAGTCATTGGCTTTCGCTGCTTCGCGACTGCAGAGAAGAAGCATCGCACTCCCGTCGTTGAGTCCCGACGCGTTTCCGGCAGTCACGGAACCTTCAGGGTCGAAGGCGGGTTTCAGTCCCGCGAGAGAGTCCACCGTGGTATCGGCACGCGGATGCTCGTCATCGGCGAGAGCTTCGAGCGGGGAGACTTCGTCGACGAACACTTCGGACTTCTGTGCTGACTGGTAGCGGCTTTGCGAAGCAGCGGCAAAGGCATCCTGCTCCTCCCTGGAAATGGCATATTCGGAGGCAAGAGCCTCTGCCGTCATTGCCATGTGAGTATGATCAAAGGAATCGACGAGGCCGTCGCGCAAGATCGAGTCGACCAGTTTTCCGTCACCCAGCTTGATTCCGGAACGGGAGCGAGGAAGGAGATGAGGCGCATTGCTCATCGATTCGGTGCCTCCACAGAGAACAACACTCGACTCGCCGGCGCGAATCGCCTGAGCAGCAAGAGCAATGGCCTGCATCCCCGAGGCACACATCATGTTCACGGTAAAGGCGGGGGAAGTGACGGGCAGGTCGAGCTTTACGCCGACTTGCCGCGCGATATTCATCCCCTGTCCCGCACTGAGAATATTTCCAATGATGACTTGATCGATTTTACTTCGATCCAAGCCTGACAAAGCAGCCTCCCCGGAGTGACAGGCGAGGTCGACAGCGGAGAGCCGGGAAAGGGATCCGAGGAAGCGACCGAAGGGAGTGCGTTTGGCGGAGACAATGCAGACTTCGTTCATGATTCGAAAAGGTGAGCGGGCATGGGCCGGATTTCATTGATAATGGGAGGAAATCCCATTTGGTCGAGCACGTCCTTCTCCAAATCGATCCCGGGAGCCATTTCGATCAATTCCGGACCCGCCGGGGTGAGCTCAAAGACAGCGCGTTCGGTGACGTAGTGGATCGATCGACCCGACTCTGCCGCGAGAACGCCGCTGAATGAAATCTGTTCGACTTCTTCGACAAACTTCTTTGTCCCGCCCTCCTTCACGATTACGAGCTTTCCCTCTTCGACCACTACTTCGAGTCCTCCCGAGGTCATCGTCCCGCAGAAGACCAGTTTCCGGGCATTCTGGGAGATATTAACAAAACCTCCGACGCCGGCGAGGCGGGCACCGAACTTTGATACATTTACGTTTCCAGTTCGATCGACTTGGGCGCATCCGAGAGCGGCGAAATCGAGCCCCCCTCCGTCGTAGAAATCGAACTGGGCCGGCTGATCAACAATCGCCTGGGGATGTGCCGAAGCGCCGAAGCTGAGCCCTCCCGCCGGTATCCCTCCTATCGGGCCGCTTTCCACGGTCAAGGTGACTCGATCAAGCATCCCCCGTTCACCCGCGATGCGCCCGACGCCTTCCGGAATGCCGATGCCGAGGTTGGCGATGTCTCCCGGCTGGAGTTCGTCGCAGGCCCGCGCTGCGATGATTCGCCGTATGCTTTGCGGCATGGGGTCGAACTTTTCAGCGACGTCGGAGGGGGAAGCAGCCGTGCAGAAGGCTTCCTTCATCGGCTCGTCGAAGGTCTGATCATGTTCCCCTTCGTTGGCGACGACAATGCGATCGACAAGGATTCCGGGAACGCGGACGGAATGGGGATCCGCCGGATGATTGCTCAGTCGCTTCACTTGCGCGATCACGATTCCCCCGTTGTTTCGAACCGCCTGGGCAATGGCGAGAACTTCTCCCACGATGACTTCATCCTCCATCGAGAGATTCCCCGAGGGATCAGCGGTGGTCGCCCGGATCAGTCCGACGTTCACCGGGAAGGCATGATAGAATAGCCACGGCTTTCCCGCGAGCTCCACCTTCTCGACGAGGTCATCGGTGGTTCCTTCGTTCAACTTTCCGCCTCCGTGATCCGGATCGAGAAAGGTTCCGAGTCCCACATGGGTGATGCAACCGGGCCGTCCCGCTGCGATGTCGCGCAGAAGTTGACAGATGACGCCCTGCGAGAAATTCCACGCCTCGATCTTGTTTTCGATCGCCAACTTCCCCATCGCCGGAGCCAGCCCCCAGTGGCCACCGATCACCCGTTTGACGAGACCTTCGTGGGCGAGATGATTGAGCCCTCTTGATTTCCCGTCACCCTGACCCGCTGCATAGACAAGTGTCAGGTTTTCGGGATTGCCGCCGTTCAGGAATCGTCGCTCGAGTGCAGCGGTGAGTGCTTCCGGATGTGCCGCCCCGACGAATCCGCCGCAGACGACCGCATCCCCATCCTTGACTCTTTGAACCGCCTCATCTGCGGTGCAGAGCTTTTCCCGGGATGTGGTGCTCATCCGATCCAGCCGCCGTTCACGTGAATGGTGTGCCCTGTGATGTAGTCGGCGAGCGGACTGCAAAGAAAGAGAATCGCGTTGGCAATTTCCTCCGGTTCTCCAAAGCGGCCCAGAGGGATCTGCTTCAGCATCTCGAGGCGCGCTTCCTCCGGAATCGACTTTCCCATTTCGGTCAGAGCAACACCGGGCGCAACCGCATTCACCGTAATCTGTCGCCGGGCGAGCTCCTTGCTCAGCACCTTCGTCAGTCCGACGACACCGGCCTTTGCGGCCGAATAGTTGGCCTGGCCAAAAAATCCGACGAAGCCGGAGATGGACGCCATATTCACGATGCGTCCGCCATCGGAAAGACGCCCGGCTGCTTCCTTGCAAACATGAAAGACGCCACTCAGGTTCGTTTCGATGACGGCATCCCATTCCCCGTCCTCCATCTTCTTGATCGAACGATCACGAAGAATGGCCGCGTTGTTCACGACGATGTCGAGGGAGCCGAACTGACCGGAAACCACCTCAAACATTTTCGCGACCGAGTCGCGATTCCGGACATCCCCTTCCACGGCGAAGGCCTGTTCGCCCAGTTCGGTTGCCGTTGATTCCGCTACGGAACGATTCTTCCCGTCCGGATCCCGAAAATAGGTGATCGCGACATTGGAGCCCGCTTCGATGAGTCTTCCGGCAGTCGCTTTCCCCAGCCCCTGCCCACCACCGGTTACCACAGCTGTCTTTCCGGAAAGATCGATCGAAATCATAAGGGCGACTATGAAGAACCGCTTCTTGGGCGTCAATCCGCGATGACGTTGCCGGAGATGGTTCAATCGCCCCCACGAAGCCGCGGAGAAGGGCGAACGGGAGCGTGCCCGGGAACCGCAGAAACCGCGTGACTTCGCTGTGAATCAGATCAGGCGATCAACTCCGGAATCGGTCGGCCATTGCTGACGATGGGTGTCGGGCGACCGTTGAAATCATCGATCGTGATTTTAGAGGAATCAATCCCGAGGTGATGATAAATCGTGGCGAGGAAATCGCCCGGACCACAGGGTCGCTCGATGACATCTTCGCCGCGCTTGTCGCTCGCACCGATGAGCCCACCGGTCTGAATCCCGCCTCCGGCCCAGATGTTGGAAAAGGCACGTGGCCAGTGATCCCGTCCCGGTTGCAGGGTGCCGGTAGGGCCACTTGCGTTTCCGGCTCCGGTGCTCCGATCGTATTTGATCTTCGGAGTGCGCCCGAACTCTCCGGTCACGACGACGAGAACGCGTTTGTCGAGTCCCCGGGCATAAACGTCCTCAATCAGGGCGGACACGGCACGGTCGTAATTGGGCATCCGGAAACGAAGTGCTTCGAACTGGTGCTGATTGACGGCGTGATCATCCCAGTTGTTGACCCTTCCGCAGAGAGGACCGCTCAGGGTGCTCGTGACGACGTCCACACCGGCTTCGACGAGGCGGCGTGCCATGAGCAACTGTTGCCCCCAGCGATTGCGCCCATAGCGGTCACGGGTCTGTGCATCCTCTTTACCGAGGTCAAAAGCATCGCGGGTTTGTGGGTTCGTTAAAAGCGTCATCGCCTGCGTCTCGAACTCATCTAGGGCCCCGAGTTCACCCTCGGTATCAAAGTCCCGTTCCAACTTGTCGAGACTCTTTCGCAAGGCAAGACGATCACTAAGGCGTTTCATTTCGGCAGGATCAGAAAGACCTATATTCGGGACCTGGAAATTGGGACGATTCGGATCATCACTCACTGCGAACGGACCGAAGGCATTTCCGAGATAAGCCGGACCACTGTAGTTCGCCGGAGCCGGGTTGACGCCGACATAGTGCGGCAATGGATTGCTGCGATCGGCTCCCTGGGAACGAAGATAATTGGTGACCGACATCCAGTCGGGGAGACGGGGCTTCGGTTTGTCCCTCGTGTCCGAATCGCCCGAGAACATCTGCATCGAACCCGCGGGGTGACCTCCCGCGGTCTGATTCATCGAGCGCAGGATCGTGAACTTGTCCGCGATCTTTGCCTGCATCGGCATCAGCTCGGTGACTCTCGTTCCGGGAATCTTGGTGGGAATCGTTTTGAACGGCCCACTGTATTCGCTGCCACTGTCCGGCTTCGGATCGTAGGAATCAACGTGCGAAAGCCCACCCGGAAGCCAGACCAGAATGACGGCCGTTTTCTCGTGGTCCGGTTTCGTGGCATTCTCGGCCCGCAGTTGGAGAAGATCGGGCAAACCCAGAGAAGCAAATCCGGTAAGTCCAATCTGCATAAATCCGCGCCGACCGAGCGGACCGGAACAATGCTCAAAGGGTGTAGGTGTCAGGATCGAGGACATAACAAGTTGAGGATAAGGGGTAAATTACGTTACTGCATTCCAAAAGCGGCGATTTCCTTGCCATCGGTGCCATTCCAGACGCGGAGAAAACTGTCCTCCCCTCCCCCGATAACAATGCTGCCATTGGGAGTGCTCGCGGCGGACTGCATGAAGTCGGGAAGCTTGGCGATGGAGCGAATCTGCCCACCGTCGTCGTTGATGATTCGGATGAGATTGTCGCCCGCGGAGGTAACGATCTGATTGGTCGCGCCAATGAACTGCAGGGAGGTCACCTCCTTGGTCCATCCCTCGATCTTCTTTTTCCGCTCTCCGGAAATCATGTCCCAGGAGTTGACGACACCATCGGCTCCGGCGGTGGCGAGGACCCGTCCATCGGAACGGAAAGCAACGCCGGTCACGTAATGAGTATGCCCTTCGAACAGATTCACCTGCTCCCCTGTCGCGACATCGGTAACACGCGCAATCTTGTCGGCCGCGCCGGAGGCGAGCTGTTTTCCGTCGGGAGAAAAGTCGAGACTGACGACACTGTCAGAATGACGCTCTTTCCAGTTCGCGGTCGGCTTGCCATCGGAAAGAGAAAACAGGGTTATGTCACCGGATCGAGAGGGTTCCCCCCCGCCGGTCGCAAGGAGCTTTCCATCCGGACTGAAGCAAACGGCATTGACTCGATCCGCGAAAAGCGTCGGCTCTTTTTCACCACCGAGCACCCTCTCAAGCACCCAGTGCGACCCGGACGGGGTGGAAGTGAAGGAGGCTTCTGAACTGCAGGAAACAAAGGAGCCACTCGTCTGGAAACCCAACGAAGCAGTCGTCATCGCGGAACCGGGAGCCAGTTCGATGGGCATTCCGGAGGCTACCGCCCAGACCCGGATAAATCCATCCTCGAAGGCAGCTGCGACTTGATCGGATTTGGGAGAAAAGGCGACCGCAAGGGGTTTCGCGGCAGCTTTCCCGAGCGCTGCCTTCGCGGCCGCGAGATCAGCGGTCGTTTTGGTCTGCAAGGCTTTCGCCGCTTCGCTCGCTGCCTTCGACGCCGCTACCTTTTTCTCGTTCGCCGCCTTGGTATCGGTGATGCGTTTCTTCTGCGCCTCCGCATCGGTAATATTGCTCTGGACCGCCTTGAAGGCGGCAATGGCGTCGTTTTCTTTGGTCTGGGCGGTGATCAATTTGTCCTGTGCTGATTTCAACGCCGCCTCCAGTTTCGCATCCGTTTTTCCCTCGGGAGCGTTCGCGATCGCTGCGGCGGCCTCATCGACCACCTTTTGCGCGGCGAGCCTCGCTTCCTCCAGCGGCTTCACCGCTTTTTCTCTCACCGGGAGTGCCTTGTTCGATGCCGCGATGGCATCATTCGCTTTTTTGAGTAGTTCGTCGATGGCCTTGGTCCGGACGTCGATGGCCGCCACGACTGTTTTTTGAAAGGCCTGCTCCAATGCCTGCCCGGCAATCGTCCATTCCAATTTTGCCATCTCCCGAGCGGTCTCGACACTTCCGCGAAGTTCGCTGATTGGCTTGCCTGTCGCGGTATCCCAGAGACGAATTGCGCCATCACTGCCACCACTGGCAAGCTGTTTGCCGTCGAGAGAAAGAGCCAGGCTCAGAATTCCGGCGGCTGGAATCTCCCGCAATACTTTTGCTTCGGTGATGCTCCAGATCCGCACCTTGTTGTCCGCCCCTGCGGTGACCACCTGATCCGGCGTTGCCCCGGCTGCCACAAGCGTAATCGCTCCCGTGGCTCCCTGGAGAACTTTGGGAGCGGAAAAGGAAGTGACGTCCGGAGCAGGAAGAGACCAGACTCGTGCGAGCTTATCGTCCCCCGCCGTTACCACTGCCTTTCCGTCGCCGACCCAGGCGAGAGAGCGAACCGCCGCCTTTTTCGCCTGAACTGCCCGGGCGGAAGCTTCATCAGCCGCTTTCTTTGCGGCGGCCGCCGCATTCTTCGTCGCCGGAACCGCAGCATTCGCAGAGGACTCCGCTTTCGTTGCGGCGGCGAGTTTTGTCTCCGCGTCCGACAATTGTTTCTTCATCGCCTCGTCGGGCGTGCCGCCGGGAGCCTTCGCAATTGCACTCTTCATTTCCGCCAGTGCCTTTGTCGCAGCTGCCTTGGAGGCCTTTGTTTTTTTCTGCGTCTCCACCGCCACAGCCTCGGCTTTCGTTGCGGCAGCGTGTCTTTCGGTCAGGGCCTTCGCCTGCTTTTCCAAAGCCGGATCAGGAGTGGACTGACTTGCGAGAAGTTTTCCATCACTCAGATTCCAGAGACTCAGTTT
Source organism: Verrucomicrobiales bacterium (assembly GCA_029213265.1). Classification (GTDB taxonomy): domain Bacteria; phylum Verrucomicrobiota; class Verrucomicrobiia; order Verrucomicrobiales; family DEV007; genus Arctic95D-9. Next base: position 15,031 of record JARGNG010000033.1, read on the forward strand.
CCAGTTCTGAGAAAAGACGGCGACCTTCGTGGCATCGGGCGACAGACTCAGCAGGGAAGCAGCCCCACTCGAAACCCCATCGATTCTCTTGATCACTTTTCCGTCAGCGGCATTCAGCACGACGAGCGCACCACTCTTGTCGGAACCGACCATCGTTTTTCCATCGGCCGACAACACGGAAGCCTGGAGACCTAGAGCGGGATCGCCCTTGCGATGAGTCGCCGCTTTCTGTTCCCGCCGCCAGATTTTCACTTCTCGAAAACTCCCCGAAGCGAGACGTTTCCCGTCGGGGCTGAATGCAAGCGAATTCACGAGTGCCCGATGTGCACCCGGGGTTGTCTGATTCTGATCTTCGATTTGCCCGACAAGGCTTCGAGTAGCGAGATCGTAGAGAGAAATCTGGTTCGAACGGCCACAGGCTGCAAAACGACCATCGCCGGTCATCGCCACGGTGTAGATGGGATCGACGCCCTCGGCGAGCGGTTGCCAGACGACCTGGCGTCTCTCCTGGACGGACGATTTCGCGCCTTCATCGATCCACTGCTTCAGCACCGCGATCTCTTTCGAGGTCAGTTTCACCGCGCCCGTCTTGTTCTTCGGCGGAGGCATCTCCATGTCATCGGTGTGAATCGATGCTTCCACGAGAATGCTGTCCGCGCTCTTGCCGGGGACAATGGAGGGACCGGAGTCGCCCCCTTTGATCATCAACTCGGGCGTCTCCATGTTGAGCCCCGCCTTGGTCGTTGTCTTGTTGTGGCAGGAAATGCAGTTGGCCTTCAGAAAAGGATACACATCCCGATAGAAATCCTTCTCGATGGCACTGACATCCGTGACCAGCAAGCTGGCCAGAAGACCAAATATGAGTGGGTGGGAGGAGCGCATCATTTCTTTTCCGCTGTTGCGACCGTGTCGGCCGGCTTCGGCTTCACGGAGATTCGGACCGGCTTCGACACATAGATATCGACCCGGTCCTTCGGTGCTGCGGCAGTGGTCACCACTTTCAGTTCTTTCTCCGCATCGGCCTTCGCTTTTTCGGCGAGCTTTTGCTTTTCCGTCGCGGCCTTTGCTTCGGCAGCCGCTTCCGCCTTCTTGTCTTCGGGCGCCTTGGCGGCGGCATCGGTCAATTTCTTTGCCTCCGCCGCTGCCACAGTGGCTGCCTCCTCCGCCTTTTTCTTTGCCGCCTCCGCCACGGGAACTGCGTCGGGGTGGTAGCTGTATTTGGCAACGGCTCCGCCGTAAAACGCAATGGTATACTCTCCCGGAGGCGTTTTCAGAGCCGCAAGATCGATTACCGCATCGTGAGTGGCCGACTTGAGAGGGATTTCGAAATCCTTCAACCTTCCGAAGCCATCCCCATAGGCCTTTACCTTGATCGATGTTCCGGTGAAGTCACCACGCCAGGTGGCCTTCAGCGGGAGGGTGAGCGTTTCTCCTTCAGTCACCTCCCAGACCTTGTCCTCTGCCGCAGAAAAAGTAATCGGAGCCTTTTCGGAATCACTGACCGAAACCGGAATATTACCAACGAGGCGGGGACTCGGAATCTCCTGCTTTGCATCTTTCACCGGCCACTCCATCGAGGCGAGGCGACAGGGACGAGTCACGGTAGCTTCGTTGATCGTCGCGCTTCCAGTGATGGTCGCGAGCGAAAAGCCCGGCTTCGCATTTTCATCGGCGGTGAGAACGATATGTCCGACCGATTTTTTCGCAGGGATTCTCAATCCCGTTGCGGTCACGCCCGGAGGAAGCCCCTTCATCTCCAATTCGATCTCCCCTTCAAATCCATCCCGTCGCACCGTGAGCACTTCAAGTGTCATGGCCCCTCCGGCCCGCAACGCCATCGGTTTCGAAAAGGCAGCCCGGTCTCCGTTGCGGAGCGTCATGTGAACTGCCCAGGCGGCAAGGGCAAAATCGGGCTGCGCCTTGCGAACGAGAAGTCGATATTCGTTGGCGGGCTCATTGCGGGTGCCGCCGAACAGATCCCGAACCTGCAGCCGATAGACACCGTCCTCTTTGATCTCCACTTTTCCGAGAACATCGGGTGAGCCGACATTATAAGGAGGTCCATCGTAGGAGTATCCGTTCGAGGAAATCTTGACCGGACTCTCGATGTCATAGAGCTCGGCCACATCCGTGAGAGTTTCCTTTCCCTCTTTCTGCGTGATGCCCTGCACCAGGACAAAGGGATCGGTCGGCAATCCGAGTCTCTCGGAAGCGACCTCGACCCACCAGACTTCTCCCTTTTTCGCCGAAAACTCGAAAGTATCGACATCGGCCGCGGGGTAGAAACTGCCGGAGATATCGCAGGGCAAAGTGATCTTCTGAGCCCGGTCCGCTTCATCATTGGGCTCCGCCTCGGCAGCGCCGGGTTTTGCTGGCAGCCCTACTGGAGGCCAGGAGGTGGAACTCACTTTCGCGGTCGAAGGGTGGCGCGGTGGCGGTCCATTCCCTTCCATTTCCTGAAGGGCGAGACGATAGAAATGGCGTGCGCTGCCCTGGTAGGTCAGATCGTTTACTTTGACGAGATAGGACCCACTTTCGGCGGGCGAAAAATCAATCACGCCCCCGGTTCGATTAACCATGAGGTCGCGTCCCTTCGCATCGGCGATGATCACAACAGGAGTCAATTTCGAGTCGATCCCGACCGCGGCACATTCGACGGCATACCGTTTTCCTTTCTCGGCCTCGAAAGAATAGAAGCCGATGGAACGTTTCGGCATCACTGCGTTGCTGACCGAGTTCACCGCAATCGCTTTGGCGGTTTCCACGGAGGCATTGGGTTCCGTGATCGTCACTTCCGGCATCGCTCCCACAGTGAAGGCGCGGGGAGAGGAAACCCCGAGCCGGGAGATGACACGCGCATCGTGGACTCCGGTCGGTGCATCTGCCGCGACGGTAACGAAGAATTTGTTTTCGACGACCTTCCCTGCCGCATCCGTTGCAGGATTTGCCGTGATCTTCGGATTGGAAAAAAGCAACTGGGTGACGTCTTCGATATGCTCTCCTGTGATCGTCACCTCCACCGTGGTTCCGGCCTGGGCTCCCATTGGCATCATCGTCAACAAGTGAGGCGCAGGCAGACAAACGAGTTGGCCATACGACGGGGTGACGAGCCAGAGAGCCAGCAAAGCCACAATCGGTAGAGGAGCAAATTTTCGGAACATGGGTTCAGTGATTGTAGAGAAACTCTTTCGTATTCATGATCGCCCAGATCAGGTCCTCGTAGGCCTTGCGTTTGGCGACCTTGGGATCGACCGGCCTGCCCGCCGCATCGGTTCGGGGCTTCGTCAGATACTCTTCCGCGATGCTGAGTTCTTCCCCGTCCGGAAGACGCGAGAAAGCAGTGAGGTAAATTTCGTGAATGCCATCGACGTCGCCCTTTTCCGACTTCGATAGCAGATCCGCGCGTCCGGCCGACTTCGCGAGTTTCGCCTTCACTTCATTGGAATTCATCAGATGAAGGCTCTGGGCGAGACTGGATGCCTGGACCCGTTCGCACTCACAGACACTGGCTCCTTCGGGACGTCCGAACACTTTGAGAAAAGCGGAGGAGGCGTTGTAACTGTTGTCGGGAAGGGCGATGGCCCGCGTTCCGGGAGGAAGGTCCGCAAAGTCCGTGCTCGAGCCGGCCAGATGGTCAATCGAATCGAGCAGCACCTCGGCCTGCATTCTTTTGGGATAGAAGTGTGAAAAGTTCTGGCGATCCACCGCATTGTGCTCATTCGGCTTCGAGCTGAGCTGATAGGTCTGGCTCCGGGTGAGCACACGAACGGCTTCCTTGAGATCAAAACCGCTCTCGACGAAGTGGTTCGCCAAGGCATCGAGCAACTCCGGATTGGTCGCCGGATTGGTATCGCGAATGTCATCTTCGGGTTCGACGAGACCGCGCTTGAAAAAGTGTTTCCAATAGCGATTCATGAGCACCTTAGCGAAGAAGGGATTGGATTCCTCACTCATCCAGTTGGCAAGCTGGAGTCGCGGATCATCGTCCGGGGCGATTTCAAGAGTCGGCCCTCCCAGTCCGGCAGGCTTGACCGGTTCTCCCGTTTTCTTGTTCTCGAACTTGGCGACCCCGCGCTTGTGAAAAATGAGATCCTCCCCGGCAATCGCGGTTGGCTTGCGCCCCACCTGGCTGAAGAAAGCGGCGAGACTGTAGTAGTCATGCTGGCTCCAACGTTCGAAGGGATGATGATGGCATTGCGCGCACTGCATGCGAACGCCGAGAAAGAGTTGCGCCACATCCTCGAGTTGTTGCTTCGGCAGGGTAACGCGCTTGTACCAGGCGACGGGAGGATTCTCAACAATCGTTCCTGTTGCGGCGAGAATTTGCTTCACGATTTCGTCGTAGGGCTTGTTCTCCAGCAGACTGTCACGAACCCAGGAATGAAAGGCGAAGTTGGCGGTGATGTCAGCCTTGCTCTCGCGCTTATTTTTCAGCAGCGCCGTCCACTTGTTTGCGAAGTAGTCCGCATAATCAGGGCTGTCGAGCAGGGAATCGATCACCACGTCGCGTTTGTCCGGCGCCTTGCTGTCGAGAAAGGCCGAAGTTTCCTCCGGAGTCGGCAGTCGGCCCGCTATATCGAGAGTAACCCGGCGAAGAAAGGTCGCATCGTCGCAGACCGGAGACGGCGGCACCCCGATTTCCTTCAGGTTTGCGAAGACCAGCTTGTCGATGAAATTGTTTTCCGGCGGCAGATTCTCGACGGGAGCTCCGAGGGGAATCGAGACACTGAAAACCGAAACCTGACCGGAGTAGCGTACCATGACCGCGACATTCCCCGGGAGATCCGATGTCTCGACGAGACCGCTCTCACTCGCCTCGGCCATGCTCTTGTTGTTCGCTTCGTAGAGAGCCAGCTCAGTCACGTCGCGTTTTGTTCCGTCCGAGTAGTGAGCAGTCACCCTGAGTTGCTGCTTCGTGTTCGTCTCCATGACCATGCGCTTCGGATCGATCTCGATCGAAGCCAGCGTCGGATCGCTCTCTTTTCCATACGGCATTCCCTGGCTGATCCAGCGGACGAGCGTCTTGTAGTTCTCCGACTCCGGATCGAGCTTACTGCCGCCACCGTGAGGCACGAGATTGGCCGCTTTGAGAACAAGCAGGCTCTGCTCCGGCGCGTTGGGAAAAACCCGACGCCCCTTGGCTTCCTTGACGATGTGCTCGTAATCCTCCTGCGGTTCAAAGCCGAGCAGGGAGAGCCGAAAACCGCGCTGCCCGACGTCCGCCTTGGCATGGCAGGAACCGGAATTGCAGTGCGCCTTCGTCAGGATGGGAACCACGTCATGAACAAAATGAACGGGCCGCTCCTCATCCTCCGCAAAGACAACATTCGAAAACAGCAGAGCCGACAAGGCGACGAGAGCAACGAGAAAAAATTCCGGGAAGCGGTGAGAGGGACTCATGGGGATTGGATCGGCTGTGCCACTCATTCGATTCCGGGGGAATCACGGGTGGTCTGATCAAAGGTTTCTCGGCGTCATCAGAGTATGGCCGAACCGCGCTCCCGCCAAATCACCGCATCGCGCCATGGTCGACTTCCCGCAAACAGGCTGAGGCATTCCTCTTTCGCTTCCGCAAAACGTTTCGACATGATCATTGCCGTCCCGAACACGATGCGCCGACAGCTCCTGTCCCGGGACTACTTCTTCGCCCATCAGGACGCGAGGTGCCTTACCACCGGGAAAAGTGACATGCTGTTTTGGCGTAAAGGCAAAGAGACAAATCCCCCGAAAGGAAACCTCGATCCTCATTTGTCAGGAAAAATGAGAGTGACCGTTTCTTCGGAATTTACTACAATGGTACCCCACGGAACCCACCGATTTCTCTATGTCAAAACAGTCGAATCCATCCAGTCCGAAGTATCCCGGAATCCGCATGACCTGCAACGGGAACACACTTGTCGCCAAATATGTCGAATCCCGGATCACTGAAGGAGGCGTGTTTTACCCGATCACCCCCTCGACCGAGGGCGGCGAACTGTATCAGCAGTCCTTCGCCCAGGGCGAACTGGACGTCTGGGGAAATCAGAAGATCGCGATTGAAACCGAAGGGGAACATGCCGCCCAAGGCGGTGCGACCGCGCTGGCGGTAACGGGACGAAGGGTCGTGAATTTCACCTCTGGACAGGGGCTGGCCTACGCGATGGAGCAATACTACCATGCTCCGGGCAAGTGTTCGACGATGGTGCTGGAAGTCGGGGCACGAGCGCTGACGAAACATGCCCTCAATGTTCACTGCGGGCACGACGACATTTACGCGGCCCTCGATACCGGGTGGACAATTCTTTTTGCAAAGGATGCCCAGCAGGCAGCCGACCAGGCCATCATTCTGCGAAAAGTGAACGAACTCGCTCTGAACCCCGGGATGAACGTGCAGGATGGAATGCTGACGACCCACTCCGAGCGTGCGTGGCTGATGCCGGAGTCCGAATTTCTCCGGGAGTTTCTTGGAGATCCCCGGGAAGAGATCGAATGCCCTACAGAAACACAAAGAGAACTCTTTGGTCCGGTCCGGCGTCGCGTTCCTGCAATGATGGATTTGAAAAACCCGCTCCTTCTCGGGCCGGTGCAGAACCAGGAGCACCACATGAACGGAGTGGTGGCCCGTCGCAACAACTGGAACGAACCGATCCTTCAGTTTCTGGAGGACACCTACGCGGAGTTCGGGGAGCTGACTGGACGGAACTACGGACTCATTGATCAGTACGACTGCGAGGACGCAGACACAGTTTTTGTTTCGTTAGGATGTGCGGCGGAGAATATTGAGGAAGCCTGTGACTATCTCCGGGAGCACCGCAGCGCCAAGGTGGGGTCCATTCACGTCAATGTGATTCGCCCGTTTCCGGAGGCAGCCATCGTCGAGGCATTGAGAGGCAGGAAAAACGTAATCATCGTCGAGCGAACCGATGAGGGCATGGCCGGCGACAATCCGCTGGGGCGGGACATTCGAGTGGCGCTCACCAAGGCGGCCGAGGCTCACCGGGAAGGGGTAGGATCAATCGGAGCGATTGCTCCGGAGGAGATGCCCCGCATTTTCAACGGTTCCTACGGAATCGGATCACGGGATTTTCGTCCCGAACATATCCTCGGTGCCTACGAGTTCGCGACCGGTGCCACGGCACGTACGGATGGCAAGACGGCAGCCGAGGGGGTGAACTATTTCACGCTGGGGGTGGATCACCCGTACGCGGTGATTTCACGCGACACTCCGTCACTTCTTCCTCACGGAGCGATTGCCGCCCGCTTCCATTCGATTGGCGGATGGGGAATGATCACGACAGGCAAGAACCTCGGCGAAATCGTCGGTGAATTTGGACATATGTTAGAGAAGGAGACGGGAGAGGCCTCTCTTTTCGTGAATGCGAACCCCAAGTATGGTTCCGAAAAGAAGGGTGCCCCGACAAACTACTATCTCGTCGCTGCACCGAAGCCGGTCCGGGTCAATTGTGAGCTCAATCATGTGGACATCGTGCTTTGCTGTGATCCGAAAGCGTTCACCCATACAAATCCGCTGGCCGGCCTCAAACCCGGCGGAGCCCTTGTCTGGGAATCATCGGAGACGCCGGAAACAGCGTGGACCCGCATTCCGCGGAAATACCGCGAGTTTGTGAAAGAGAATCACATCAAGGTCTTTATTCTTCCCGGATTTGAAATTGCGAAGGGAGCCACCGACCGCCCCGATCTACAGCTTCGCATGCAGGGCAACTCCTTTCTCGGAGCCTTCTTTAAAGTGTCCCCGTTTTTCGAAGTATTCGGAATCGATGAATCCAGGTTCGATGAAGTCGTGCGGGCGCAGTACGAACGAAAGTTCGGACGTTTCGGGGAGGCCGTTGTTGAGTCGAACATGAATGTGATGGAGGCCGGATACACCCGGGTCCAGGAGATCCACTATGGCGAGATCGAAGACGATGATCGTTCCAACATGCGGCTTCACCCCTTTATGCCGCAGGGCGATTGTACGATTCTCCCGACGGCAGGCGTCCCGATGGATGAAAACCTCGAGACTCCAAAGATTCCCGAGGGGCAGCATTTCAAGCACCCCGTACAGAAGATTGCCAAATTCGACAGCGAGTTTCGCAATAGCCTCGGGTATCACCAGCCGGCAAGCGCTCTCGCTTCCGTAGGAGTGATGGCCGCCGGAACCGGTGCGACCGCTTCGAAGTATGTCGCCCGCCGGGAGACTCCTCTCTACATTCCCGAAAACTGCACCCAGTGCATGGAATGCATCACGGCTTGTCCGGATACGGCGTTACCCAATACGGCTCAGGAAATCGGGTCCTTACTGCAGACTGCCGTTCGAAGTTATGTGAGCGATGAAGAGCAGCGGAAGTTACTGACCGGGCAGATCCCCGGTATCGAGGAGCGCGCCCGTGAAAAGATGAACGCGGCGATCGAGGCGAAGGAGCCGACTCCTTTTAAGGACATTGTCAGGGCTGAGGTCTCGTCGCTCAACGGCGGCATCTCGGAGAAGGCCAAGGAGGAGCTAAACGGCATTCTCGATCTCGTCCCGGTCGCCTATACAAAGACGCCGGCCATCTTCAAATCGGTCGAAAAGAAGAGTCCGGGCAATGGCGGTATCTTTTCAATCTTTGTCAGTGACCTCTGCAAAGGCTGCGGCGAATGCGTCGAGCAATGTGGAGACCATGGTGCGCTCGTCATGGTTCCCGACACCGAGGAGCTGAATTACAAACTGACGAGTGCCCAGATTTTTTCCCGCCTTCTTCCCGACACCCCGCAGAAATATCTCGGGCTCTATGACAATGAGTCACCCGAAGACTCCCGTCCCGCAGCCTTGCGAAACCACCTCATGGTGCGGCGCAACTACGAGGCGCTTGTTTCCGGTGACGGTGCCTGCGCGGGCTGTGGGGAAAAATCAATTCTTCGTGCGATCGCCTCCGTTACCGAAGCCTACATGCGTCCGATGTATCACAAAAAGGCGGATCGCCTTCTCGCTTTCGCGGATCAGCTCGAGTCGGAAGGTGCCGCAAAGCTGGCCGAACTGAAAGCCCGCGACGAGGAAGAGTATGAACTCTTCAAAATGGCCGTGGCCCATATCCTGATGGGACTCGGCGGGGAAGACGACGCAGACACGGAAAAGCGGATCGCTGATAACGGACCGATTTCGGATGAAGACATCATTGCCGCGATCGCCTCCGTCCTGCGGGTCGATGCCTTCAACCATAAGCATCTTCAATCGACGGACGGCCGCCTCGGCAACGGCATGAGCACCATGTTCATGGGAGCGTCAACCGGGTGCAATACGGTCTACGGATCGACTCCTCCTTCCAATCCTCACCCCTACCCCTGGATGAATTCTCTTTTCCAGGACGGCCCCACGATCTCCTGGCTACTCGGCGAGAGTCACATGCTTCGTCACGCTCGCAGAAGCGTCGCACCGGAGCGACTCGCGAAAGCTCTTCTCGGAGCCGAAAGTGCTGCGGATTCCGGATCGGGCGTAATCGACGAAGATGGCTACTGGATCTTGACCCACCTCACCGAGGTGGAGATGTCAGAACAGGAGATTCGTGAACTGCCCAAGGTCTGGCTTGTCGGCGGAGACGGCGCTCTCGGGGACATTGGATTTCAGAATCTCAGCAAAGTCATTCTACAGAACCGTCCCAATGTGAAAGGGATCATGCTCGATACTCAGGTCTACTCGAATACCGGAGGACAGAACTCCGACAGTTCAAACATGATGGGTGGCTACGACATGAATCAATTTGGCAAAGCTTCCCAGGGCAAGCTGAATGAAAAGAAGAACGTCGCCGAGATCCTGACAAGCGGACACGGAAGCCCCTACATTGCCCAGGTCTCCATGGCCAACTCGGCCAAGCTATACCAAACCTTGATCGAAGGTCTGGAGTATCGCGGCACTGCATTTTACCAGAGCTACACCACTTGTCAGCCCGAACACGGGGTCGCGGACGACATGTCGGCGCATCAGGCGAGACTGGCCCGGGATTCCCGTGGCATGCCGGAGTTTGTCTTCAATCCAGAAGGCGGAGAAATGTCGCAGGAGTGTTTTGAGCTCAAGGGAAACCCCAACCTCGACCGGGACTGGTATCAAGCCACGCGCCCCGACAAATCAAAATACAGTTACACCGTGGCCCACTGGGCGACGACGGAGGCTCGTTTCCGGAAGCATCTCAAGCCGATCACCCGGGAACAGGCCGCCGAGTTCATTTACCTCGATGACATTCTTCCGCTGATCACCCAGGACGATGTCGTGAACCGCAGGGTTTTCGATGAGACCCATCGCAGCTACATCCCGGATTTCGGCGTCTACATCGAGGCGGAAATCGGTGAGCAAATGCAGTCGCTCCTGGTCTCCCGCCAAACGGTTCTCTTCTGCGTCGAGCGACGAAAGGCCTGGCGCATGCTGCAGTCCAAAGCCGGACAGCGGAATAAGGACTACGAAGCGCAAAAGGCTCTTCTCGCGAAGGTGAATGCCGGAGAGATCAACGCGGAGGATCTGCGATCCAGGATCGGAGAACTGTATGCTGCGGAGCTGGAAGCGATTGGGTAATTTGTAGTTGGTGATGGAAAACGACTCCCTCACCGCGGAATGATGGCGCGGCAGCCTGAGTTAAAATCCTCTTCCCGCTAGTAGTCCGTCAGTGTTTTCGGAGGCAGGGCGACCCGCAGGGCATTGAGCACCGCGAGAACGTCAATGACTTCCTGCGTGATCGCTCCCGCGACAGGCGAAAGGTATCCGAAAGCGGCGAAGAGCATGCCGATGAGACTGAGCGCCATGCCACCGACCGCACTCTGCAGTGCAATGCGTCGCATGCGGCGGCTGATGTGGATCAGCTCATCTATTTTTCGGAGCGAGCTGTCCATGATGACGGCTCCGGCGGACTTGGCCGTAACGTCACTATTCTGCCCGAACGCGAGACCCACCGTCGCCGCCATCAGTGCGGGAGCGTCGTTGATCCCGTCACCGACGTAAATCGTCCTTCGCTTTGCTGTCTCAGCGCGGACGATTTCCAGCTTCTCCTCGGGGCTCTTCCCGGCTTGCACATCCTCAATCCCGACCCGGCCGGCGAGGTAATCGGCCTCGGACTGACGGTCCCCGGAAAGCATCATGGCATGTTCGATACGATGCTTTCCTCCGAGGTGACGGATAAATTCCGCTCCCTCCGCGCGGGGTTCGTCTCGAAATCGGTAGGTCGCAGCATAGTGGCCATCCACAATCACGACGCACTCGAGCCCTCCGGCAACCGGCGGGAGAAGAGAAGCTTCGTCGGGCAGATCCTTCGCGAGTTGCTTCCGGCTCGTGACCTTGATTTCACGGTCCCTGACCCGGGCGGTAAGCCCCTGCCCCGGCTTCTCGCTGATCTCCTCGACTTCGTATAGTTCACCTCCAACTTCCCGACCGGCCTGGACGATCGCCTCGGCGAGCGGATGCTTCGAGTACACCTCGGCACTGGCCATCAACCGGAGGACCTCCTCTGCGTCGAATCCCTCTGCCGCCGACTGCTCGATCAGTTCCGGACGACCGTAGGTCAGAGTTCCGGTCTTGTCGAAGATGACTGCCCGGCAGGTATCGATGGTCTCCAGAACCGAAGGATCGCGGATGATGATGGCCCGTTTTGCCGCGAGCGAAATGGATCCAATGATGGAAACCGGAATGGCGATGAGCAAAGGACAGGGTGTGGCAACAACAAGCACGGCGAGAAAACGGACCGGATCACCGCTGATGAGCCAGGCCGCCAGCGCAAGAAGGACAGCAACCGGAGTGTAAAAGGCACCGAGGCGATCCGCGAGACGGCGCATCTTCGGACGCTGTTCCTCCGAGTCCCGCATCACTTCCATGATTTTCGCATAACGCGAATCGACCGCAAGCTTGTCGGCGCGGATCGTGATCGAAGACTCTCCGTTGAGGGCCCCGGAAATCACCATCGAGCCCGGCGTCTTCGAGATCATGTAGGGCTCTCCGGTGAGAAAAGATTCATCCATCACGCCGCGGCCTGCTGTCACCGTTCCGTCGACCGGACAAATCTCGTGAGGTAATACCTCCAGAAGGTCGCCAATTTTGATTTCATCGAGTTGAATCTCTTCGAACGAAGTTCTGGATCGGCGGTGGGCGACCGAGGGCATCCGCTTGGCGAGGGCCTTCAAAACGGAAGATGCATTCCGAACCGCAAACGCTTCGAGCGCCTCCCCTCCCGATAACATGAGGATCACAAGAGTCCCTGCCAGGTATTCACCGAGAAGCAGGGCGGTCACGATCGAGAGCCCCGCCAGCAGATCGGATCCGAATTCGCGTCGCCACAGGTTTCCGAGCAGTCCCCAGACCAGCGGAACGCCGCCAAAGAGATACGCGACCCAGAGAGGCAGGTTCGAAGTCGAGTGCTCGGAATCCAATCCGAAACGCAGCACGAGGTGGATGACGATGGCGACGATTGCGAGTCCGGCAATGAATAGCTGAAGACGGTCCGTCCTGCCCGCCCCCATGAAAGGTGAATCTGTCATGATCGTGTCATCGCCATCAGGTACTATTCAAAAAAGAAGGTCAATGTTGCTTTGTTGTGCGTGATTCCCCGCCGACAAGATCCTGGAGGCATTTGGAATCGAATGTGGATACGTGATACAGGAAAATGGAAGAGTTGAATCCACCTTGACCACGTGGCCGATTACTTCGCCGCGCGGTCAGAATCGGCCATCTTCGAAACGGCCGGCATTCCCTGCATCGTATAGAATTCGTCGTCGAGTTCCCTGTAGACGAACTCCGAAAAGCGAATGCGTGTCACACGACCCGGAGCAGTACCGTCCACCACAGTAAGCTCGGTGGGCCGCCTGACAATTCACCCGGTCGGTGCAGAGCCTGATCCTGCAAACCGACCGCTTCGAGCATCGCTGCGGTGCGGGCGCGACGTTCGGCCTTCGGGACATTTCTCAATCGCAGGGGGGTAGTCGACATTTTCATGTGCATTGAGAACCGGCACGAGGTTGAACGATTCAAAAATAAAGCCGAGGCGTTGAGCGCGGGAGGCCGAGAGTTCCCGGTCCGTCATTTTCGCGACATCGTTGCCGTCAAACAATACGCTGCCGCGGGTGGGCTGATCAATGCAGCCAATCAGGTTCAACAGCGTCGACTTACCGCTACCGGAGAGTCCCGAAACAATCAGAAACCCGCCCCGTTCAATCTCCAGGCTGACATCCACCAAAGCAGGCACGACGGTTTTACCGAGATGGCAATCGCGAGACACACCATTCAATTCTACAAGAATTTCCCGCTCTGACATCTCTATAAAAATATGGATCACGGTGCGTCGCCGGGCAAGTCGTGATCAATCCTTCCGATTGACCATAAAATAGATCACCGGCACCGCGATTCGACTGACGAGGAGCGAGGCGATTTCACCTGCCATCAGGGCAATCGCAAGCCCCTGGAAGATAGGATCCATCAGGATGACACTCGCTCCGACGACCACCGCCAGGGCCGTCAGGAGCATCGGGCGGAAGCGGACCGCACCGGCGTCGACGACGGCTTCTTTCAAAGGCATCCCCTGCTTGAGACGAAGCTGAATGAAGTCGACGAGAATGATCGAGTTGCGGACAACGATTCCACCGCCTGCCATGAATCCGATCATGGAGGTCGCCGAAAAGAAAGCTCCCATGAAACCGTGAGCGGGTAGCACTCCAATCAGGGAGAACGGTATCGCCGCCATCACGATCAGGGGTGTCGCGAAGGACTTGAACCATCCGACCATAAGAATGTAAATCAGGATAAGAACGGCACCGAAGGCGATTCCCAGGTCCCGGAAAACTTCGATCGTGATGTGCCATTCCCCGTCCCACTTCATGGAAGGTTCGACATCGAGAAACGGCAGCTTTGCATTGAGAATCTTGAGTTCCGGTTCGGAAGATCCGAAACGGGTCATATCCAGTCCGGCCAGTTTTTCGTTCATCTCCAGAATCGCATAAACCGGGCTTTCCTTCACGCCTGCCACATCGCCGGTCACATAGGTGACGGGGAGGAGATTCTTGTGATAGATACTCTTGTCGATCACGTCCTCCTCGATCGTGACGAGTTCTCCCAGGGGGACCAGCGCCGGTGGTTCCGCCCGGCTTCCCGGTTCGGGAAGGGAATTGGCATCCCCGGAGCGAACGCGAAGACCGAGCAACTGGCGGGGATCGGTTCGCAGCTCCCGGGGAAGCCGGACCCGGACCCCGACCGGTTCCCGCTCTCTCGGAAAGTGAACGAGATCCACCTCAATGCCATCGACCGCGATCTTCAGGGTCTGGGAAATTGTCTCGGCGGTGATTCCATTGAGAGCCGCCTTTTCTTTGTCGATTCGAAAGCGGAAGCGCTTCTGGTTCTCCTCCCCGTACCAGTCTACATCGACGACACCGGGGGTTTCCTCGAAGATTCGTTTCACCTCGACCGCGAGAGCCTCCCGGTGCTCACGGTTATGGCCATAGACTTCCGCGACGAGAGTTTGCAGGACGGGTGGACCCGGTGGCACTTCCGCGACGGCGAGGGCGGCTCCGTAGTTTTCCGCGATGGATTGCAGTTTCGGGCGAACCCGTTTCGCGATTTCGTGACTGTTCGCCTTGCGGTCATGCTTGGGCAGAAGATTGACCTGAATATCGGCGACATTCGGCCCGGTGCGCAGAAAGTAGTGACGAACAAGTCCGTTGAAATTGAAGGGCGAGCTCGTGCCCGCATAGACCTGGTAGTCGGTGACCTCGGGCTCTTCGGCAATGACCGCGGCCATTTCTCGAGTCGCCCTTACGGTCTGCTCCAGGGTCGAACCCTCGGGCATGTCGACGATGACCTGGAATTCGCTCTTGTTGTCGAAGGGAAGCATCTTGACCTTCACGAACCCGATCCCGACGAGGGCCATGCTGCCGACAAGGAGCAGTCCAATGATTGCAAGAAAACTCCACTGGTGAACATGCCCCTTCAGGAGCCAATTCATGTAGCGGCGGTAAAGCCGGGTCATTCTGCCTTCTTCTCCATGCGGATTTCCCGGGTCCGCTTCCTCCTCCCCTTCGCTCTGGACCGGGGTTTTCCGCCTCAGGATTCGCACGGCCGCCCACGGAGTAACGATAAAGGCAATGAGGAGAGAGAAAACCATGGCCGCCCCGGCCCCGATCGGAATGGGGCGCATGTAGGGGCCCATGAGCCCCCCGACAAAGGCGAGCGGAAGGATCGCGGCAATGACGGCCCAAGTCGCAAGAACGGTCGGGTTGCCTACCTCGCTGACCGCTTCAATCGCGATATCGGTGGCGGACTTTTCGCGATTCTCCGGGAGCCGGTAATGGCGCACGATGTTCTCCACCACGACGATGGCATCATCGACGAGAATGCCTATGGAGAAGATCAGGGCAAACAGGGTGATGCGGTTGAGGGTGAATCCATAGAGATAGAAAACGAGCAGGGTCAGGGCCAGCGTCGATGGAATCGCAATCGCCACGACAAGGGACTCCCTCCATCCTAACATGAGCAAAATCAGGATCGTGACACTGATCACCGCAATCCCCATGTGAAAGAGAAGTTCGTTCGATTTCTCGGCAGCCGTTTCACCGTAGTGCCGGGTGATGAAAACCTCGACGTCCGAGGGGATGACGCGCCCCTTGAGTGCCTCCACTTTCGCGAGCACTTCCGCAGCTACGCTTATCGCATTGGTATTCGGCCGTTTCGCGACCGTCAGAGTGACCGCGTTTTGCTCCCCCCTTTCGGCACCGGTAGCCGCACCGTTTCCATGAAGAACGTAGTGATCAGGGTCGTCGGCGCCATCGGACAGGTCGGCGACGTCACGGAGGTAGATCGGCTTTCCATCGAAGGCCCCGAGAACCACCTTGCCCGCTTCCTCCGCCGAGTGAAGGAAGGCTCCACTTTCGATATGAACAAGTGTGTTCCCGGCGGCAATCTCGCCGGCATGGTATTGACGGTTCGCCTGTTGAAGGACAGGGATAATTCCCGCGAGGCTCAGATTCCGTGCCGCCAATCGGGCGGGATCCACCGAAGCGAGGATCGTGCGCTGCTGCCCCCCGATGAGTGTGGTCTCGGCGACATCGGGCACTTGCGTAACGGCGTCTTCCAACTCAGCGGCGAGACGCCGGAGTTGAAGGGAATCATAACGGTCACTGTGAAGAGTGAGGGCGAGAATCGGAACATCGTCGATCGATTTTGCTTTAATCAGGGGAGCGCTCACTCCGGGCGGAATGCGATCGAAGTTCGACTGCAGTTGCTGATTCAAAAGCACGAGCGCGCTTTCCTCATCGTGCCCCACCTCGAAGCGGACGATGACAAGACTCTCCCCGGGACGGGAAATCGAATAGACATACTCTACCCCGGAGATTTCCCAGAGAAGCTTCTCCATGGGATTGGTGACACGCTCCTCCACTTCCTTTGCGGAAGCGCCCGGCATCGCCACCATGACATCGATCATCGGAACCTTGATCTGGGGTTCCTCCTCCCTCGGCAGCATCAACACCGCAAAGACACCCAGCAAAACAGACGCGACGACCACGAGCGGGGTCAACTTTGAATCCACAAAGGTGGCCGCCAGTTTGCCCGCAAGCCCGTGGGCCGTGGAGTGGGGAGAAAGTTCGCTCATGGTCGAGGGGGAACAGGGTCAATTACGGGGATCAACCCTGTGGAAGAATTACTTTTCGACGAGGGGCTGACCATCCTGCAATTCGACCGGAGGGTTCAGAATGAAAGTTTCCCCCCCATCCAGCCCGGAGAGGATCTCGGTTCTTCCCTCACGGGACTCGCCTGTTCGGACGATGCGGAGACGGGCGGTTTTTCCGGCCGCGACGAAGACATAGTCCATCTGCCCCCGTGAAATCACCGATGACTCAGGAACGAGAATCGCGACCCGATTGGCCCGGGGCAGAAACGCCCGGCCAAACTGGCCCGCACGAAGCTCTTCCTTTTCGGGTAGATCCAGCTTGATGGAAAAGGTCCGGCTTCCAACATCGGCCGAGGGCGAAATTTCACTGACTTCCCCGTTGAGATCCGCATCCGCTCCCGCCACTTCAATCCGAAACTCATCCTCCAGATTGACGGTGCTGGCGAGAGATTCGGCCACGTTGATCTCCAGTTGGAGCAGCGACGAATCCTCCATCGCGAAGATCGCTCGGTCGGGTGAGGCAAAGTCCCCGGGCTCCAGCAACTTCCGGGTGACCGTCCCTGAAAACGGGGCGGTAACGGATGCGTTTTCCACCTGAATCCTGGTTTCCGCAACCGTCGCCGAAGCCATGCGCTGCCGCGACTCCGCCTGTTCGATCTCCGCTTTGGCGACCGCTCCCGTTTCGGCGACGGACCGATAGCGGGCGAGGTCGCGATCGGCCTGGTTCAGTGCCGCCTCGGCCCGGTCGAGTGCAGCTTTCAACTCCGCCACCTCAATCCGTGCGAGGACGTCTCCCTCTTCGACCCGTTTTCCGGGAATCGCAGTCATTTCGAGGATCCGGCCTGTGACCTTGGAGGCAACCCGGGCTTCCTTTCGCGGGCGCACCGTTCCGACAACTTCCGCAAATACAGGGATCTCTTCCGCCTCGACCACCTTGGTTTCGACCGAAATCTCAGGGAGGGCAACGGGACTGGTCGGCTCGTGGTGATCACCGCACGAACTCAGGAGCAAGGTTGAAATCAGACAACAAGGGAGTCCTTTGACCCGCATTCGCCGGGAACGGGGACGTATTGCAAATCGGGCCGGTTTTTTCATTACGATCAATTCCAATCACTAAACTATATCACGATTTAGCTATATTTCGCACAAAGAAATACTGGAGAGAAGATTACAATCGATTCCCCCGGAACAGGCGCGAAGAAACAGGGCTGCGGGGAGGGATAAATGCCTCCGCCCGGGTGGCAGCACCCAATTGGCAACTCTCACGCTCGAAGTAGATTCACACTGACATTCGACAGATCTGATCAACGGAAAAGAATTGCCCCTGGCACCCGTTTCCTTCCAAGGATCCCGATGGCAGTTGATCTGGGAATGGCCTTTCCACAATTCGTAACTCATTGTTTTCATGATCTCCACCCTGGCACACCGCGCAATCTTGCTGCGGAGCCTTTCCGCAAGGCCGGGGCAACGGTGTTGAATACCCCGTCCTGACCCTGGCGCTCTTCGCCGGTGTTTTTTGAAGTGAAGGTTGATCCATGATCCTTCCGGGCGTTCTTTTCGCATGATGAAAATTCGACTTTGCCTTCTTTCCGCATTTTGCCTTCTACCAGCCCTGTCGGCGGAACCTGAGGCATCACCGTCCTCCCTCCCAACAGTGGTGTTGCTTGGTGATTCGATCCGGATGAATTATCAGGCTGCTGTGCAAAAGGCACTGGAGGGGAAAGCCATCGTTTCGGCGCCGAAAGACAACTGCAAACACACCATCTACTTTCTCGAAAATCTCGATCGCTGGCTCACCGGTCTGGAGAAGGCGCAGGTGATTCACCTGAATGTCGGGTTGCACGATCTATATCTCGATTCCAAGACCGGCAAGCCAAGGCACACACTCGAGGTATATGAGAAAAACTTGCGGGCCATTTTCAAAAGACTCAGCGAACTCAGCGATGCTCAAGTGATCTTTGCTCTGACTACGGTAGTGGATGCAAAGCTCCAGGCCGATTCAGAAGGATACGGCCGTGTTGTGCGGCGAAACGTCGACATCGAGGTCTACAACGCAAAGGCCCGGGCTGTCGCGAAGGAATTCGGGATCCCGCTGAATGATCTCTATCACTTTATGGAAGGAGCCGGCCCGGATACAATCCTGAGGCCTTCCGATGGAATTCACTTGTCGCCGGAAGGCTGCCAGATCATGGGAACCGAAGTCGCCCGGGTGATTTCGGAACACCTGCCTGGAACAGGACCGGGCGAGTGATAAACGTCCAGAGGCCAAACCCGATCATTCAGCCGTAGCGCGAGAGGAACGCTTCTCTGCCGCCGCCGCCACGAAAGCTTTCAGCAGCTTCGCCTGGAGTTGGTTCTCCGGCATCAGTTTCTCGGGGTGCCACTGCACGCCAATCAAAAAACGGTCCGGGTCCGTCGTCTCCGTGGCCTCGACAATCCCGTCCGGACTTTTGGCAACGACGCGAAGCCCCTCGCCCACATCACGCACGGCCTGGTGATGCAGGGAATTCACTTCGAATTCCGTCTCTCCGAAAATCGCGCTCAGGCGGGAATCCGGCTCAAGCGTCACCGCATGGGTAACATCGCGATGGTTCACTCCAAACTCCGAGGGAATGTCCTGCACGAGTGATCCGCCGTGAGCCACGTTGACCCATTGGCCGCCCAGGCAAATTCCAAGGAGAGGCTTATCCGTTTTTTCAATCCACTCCGTGATCAATGCCTTCTCGAACAGATAACGATCCTCCTCCAGCAACTTCGTCGTCGGGTGTGGCTCCTCCCCCCACTCGGAAGGAGGAATATCGGCTCCGCCGGGCATCAGCAATCCATCGACCAACTCAAGATACTCGGCCACTTTCTCCGGACTCCCGTCGCCATTCGGGAGAACAATCGGAATTCCCCCGGCCTCCTGAATCGCCATCACATAGGTATCGCTCGTCAGGCTGGCGATCCCGATCAGGGGCTGATCGAATGTGGCCGTCGATCGAACTCCCTCGTCAGAAAACTGTCCGATGAAAAAACCGATCACAGCGGCAGCCGCAATACTGATGCCGGTGATAAAAACGCGTCGATTCATGTTTGAAGAGGGCAACGGCTCATGAAAGGGGAATTTCGAAGCTTGATCGCTCATCCCGGCGAAAAGCAATTGCCCTGCAAAGGCCTTCCTGATTGGCAAGATTCTATCACCTTTTTGCGAGGCCAATACTCTTTTATTCTTTGCCGTCGAAACGGATTTTCGCCCGGGTTTCCGGCATTTTTCCGAGGCCCTTTCATGAGTCACGGTCGTCGGAGCAAAATGTATTATTTATAATTACCACAATTTGGATCGCATTTCGCACCGGAAAAGAGTAACCTCCCTGTAATCGTAACACCTCGAAAGCGAATCGGGCTTGTAACGAATCGCCCGTCCTTGCACTATTAAAACAGTAACCGGTCTCTCCTTGTACGAAAGCGCCTCCCCGGATGATTGCCTCTCGCAAACTATCTCTCTGCCTCTCCATTTCGGCCCTGCTTCTTGTGTTGCTGGCAATTTGGAATCCTTCCGGAGATGAGAGCCTGGAAAACACAGTTTCAGAGAGACCTGCGCCACAGGATCCGGCGGCAACTCAGCTTGAGGAATTCGGGCCCCACTCCGAACTAGGCGATCCTTACTCCACGGAACTGACCGACCCCGCCCCTTCAGGGGAGGCCCCCACTACCTCTCTCTCCCGCTCGACCCACCATCAACTCCTGCTTCCTCCCCACCGCACCCTGGATCGAAAGGCAGACACTTCGGTGGTTTTCGAAGAACCGGTTTTTCACGTAAGTGCCGGCGCTCCGACAGGGCCCCTCGCTCTGAATGAACACACTCTCTCTGCTGTCGAGGCGGACTATGATCCACGTGTGATTGATCGGTTCCTGCAATCCGATGCCGGTGCGGTCCGTCTTCCCCTCGATGGGGAGAAATCTGTCGTCCTCGAAATCAGTCGCGTCGTTTCCCGCGGACCGTTTACCACTTCATTGATCGGAAAGATTTCCAAGGACCCGTTCAGCGATGTAACCCTGGTATTCCACGATGGAGTCGTGAGCGGATCGATCGCCTTTATCGACAAGGATATCCATTACCAGTTCGGCTCGGCGGGCAATGGAAAGGTAGCGATTCGTCGACTCGATCCATCCACTTTCACGGCCAAGTGCGAGAATCCGCACGGAAGCAATCTGCTGGCCTCTGATCCTACCACCAGCGGAAAGGAGGGGAGTTTCGAAACCCTCGGCAATTCGGAAGATTCCGCCCCCGAGGAGACCGCGGCCCCCGCCCCTTTCGGGGAAGAGAACAACCCCTCTCCCGGCGGGGAATCGGATGCACTTTACACAATGGATACCGTGACTGGATACGGCAGAGAAGCGAGAATTGCCGAAGGAGGGGTAGCCGCAATCGAAGCCCTGATCATTGCCTCGGTCGACCGGACCAACACCGCTTTTCTCAACAGCCTGATAGCAGACACCGAATTGGTGCTGCTCGGAACCATCGAAGACCCCGATTATGTGTTTCCCGGCGCGACCGCAGGAACAATGAACAGTGGGGACGAACTGGGTGATCTGAACAATGCCAGCGATGGCGTTCTCGATATCGTCACCGATCTGAAAGCACTGGTAGGAGCGGACCATGCTGGATTTGTTGTAAAGCAAACGGACGGCTCCGCCGGAGTCGCCTACCGGCCCGGACAATCCATGATCGTCTCGCGAACCTACATGACCTCAACGCGCCTGACTTTCGTCCATGAGTTTGGTCACAACATCGGTTGCCGGCATGCCTGGGGAGACAGCAGCGGCGACAGCGTCGAAACCGACTTCAACTACGGTTGGCGAATCGATCCCCCCTCTTCTTCGAAAGTACGCACCGTGATGGCCTATGATTGGAGCTGGACCCGAATCCCCCATTTCTCCGATCCTGATGTTTTCTACAATGGAGCCAAAACAGGAGCGGTCGATGGCTACAATGCGACCGGCGATGCGACGGCTGATCCACGTGCCGTTTCCGGAGGATACCAGGGCGGGCACGGAGCCGGATACGACGGGACGAATCCCTCCCTCGGCGCGCGGAATGCTGACTACATTCAAGCCAATGCCCAGTTTGTAGCGGACAATGCGACCCGCGTCGTCGCTCCCCCCGGACCCGAGATTTCCGTCCATCAGCCATCCGGCACCAACCTGACGGACGGCTCTGCGGTTGTTGATTTCGGATATGGCACCGAGACTCTTTCCACGAGACGAACTTTCACGATACTCAACGAAGGTGGAGATCCTCTCACCGAGGTTGGCGCTACCCTCACTGGCCCTGACGTGAGTGAATTTTCGATCACTCAGGCTCCTGCATCCACCATGGGCTCCCTGTCTATTTCACAGTTGAAAGTGGAATTTTCTCCAAACTCGGTTGGCCCGAAAACAGCGACGCTTTTCATCAGCAGCAATGACGCAGACGAAAATCCTTTCGAAATTGTCCTGACCGGTGAAGGATTCCTTCCGCTGACTTCGTTTTCCGACGACTTCGATCCGGACTATGACGCCTCACTCTGGGCGGAGTTGGGAGCCTCGATTGCGGCAAATACCTACGGCCAGAATGCTGGAGCTGGCTCGACCGGAAACAGTCTCTGGTTTGGCGGCGCCGGAAATCGAGTCGCCCTGACGCTTCCGATTGATACAAGCGCTGGAGGAAGCATTGCCTTTCTCGTCGCGAAGTCGGATGGCTCCATTTCGAATTGGAATGCGGTAGAAACCGGCGAGGAGCTCTACCTGGAGTATACGACAGACGGATCCAGTTTTGTTGAGTTCGCCGGGCCCTTCAACAGTACTACCTGGGAGCAGCAAACGATATCCATTCCGGTTGCGGCACAAACAGAGGCCACTCAGTTCCGCTTCAACCAGCGTGCGCACAGCGGTTCAAATTTCGACAACTATGCGATCGAGGACCTCGTGATTGGTCCACCACCTTCCTCCGAACCGGAAATTACCATCGAGCAACCACTGGGAACCAATCGAACCGACGGCGTGGCTGTGATTAGTTTTGGAACGGAGGAAGCGGGAGCCTCTTCCAGCAGAACCTTTACCATAAAAAACGATGGGGCCGCGGATTTGACCGGTCTCGGAATCACAATCGACGGGACCCATGCCACCGAATTCTCGGTAACAGCATCGCCAACCTCCCCCCTCCCGGCCGGCGGAAGCACCTCTTTCACCATCGACTGGAACCCACTGACGAGCGGATCAAAAACGGCTAAATTGCATATCGCCAGCAACGACGCTGATGAAAACCCGTTCGATATCGCCTTGAGCGGAACCGCTCTTGCTCCTCAGATCACGATTGAAGATTCCGGCGGCAGCCCCATCGTCAGCGGCGCAGCAACGATCGATTTCGGATCCGTTCCGGTGGATGGCAGTAGCTTACGAAACTATACGATCCGGAATACAGGCAGCGCATCGCTGCAAATTGATCTCCTTCAGAGATCCGGAGCCCATCCGGGCGACTTCGGAGCCGGACTTTCCGGAGGCGGGAACCTTGCTCCCGGAGCGACGGTCACTCTTCAAACCAACTTCAGTCCATCTGCCACGGGTGCCCGAAGCTCCGGCCTCACCGTATTCAGCAATTCCTCCATCAACAGTCAATTTACCATCTCGATGGCAGGAACGGGACTTGCTCCTGAACTTTCCATCTCGCCGCTCAGCGCGAACAAGGCGGAAGGCACGGGATCAACGACCTCGTTCACGTTTTCCGTCACTCGAAGTGGCTACACGGCAGGTGCAACAACCGTCGACTACGGGACCACCGGTAGCGGCGGAAATCCAGCGTCGCCCGGGGATTTCCAAAACGGATTCCCAACCGGAACCGTATCTTTTGCAGCCAACGAAACAGGCAAAACAATTACAATCCCGGTCAACGCAGACGGATTGGTGGAAGCCCATGAAGGCTTTACCGTAACGCTGTCCAATCCAAGCGGAGGAGCCACCTTCGGAACCCCCTCGGCTTCCGGAACCATTCAAAACGACGATGCCCTCACCGTTTCCATCGATACTCTGAATGCGGGAGATAACACTGCGATCGAAGGCGGCAGCCCCGGAATCCTGACACTGACCCACAACGAGCCGGGAAGAGCCACTCCTGTCGAGGTGGCACTTTCCACCGCCAGCAGTGTTGCCGACACCTCGGAATTTTCTCTCACGGGCTCGGCTGCCAGCTTCACCGGCGCCACCGGATCGGCCACCATCCCGGCCAATCAGACTTCTGCACAGATTTCGATCGTGGCCCTCGTGGAGGCAATCAAGGCAGCCGAACCGGCCGAAGACGTCGTCGTCCAGATCCAGTCCAATGCCGGATATTCAATCGGCTCACCGGCGTCTGCCACGGTTACGATCGAACAGAACAGTTTCCTCGTCACGAACGTGAATGATTTCAATCCCGCTACAAGCGCGAACGCCGGAACCGGAACACTCCGGCAGGCCGTTCTCAATGCCAATGCTCTGGGAGGAACCCCAACCATCGAGGTCGATACGGCAAACCCTCCCTTCGACGACACCACGGTGGACGTCATCACCCTGACCGAAGGCGAACTTACTCTTTCGGAAAGTGTCCTCCTGGATGGTCCGGGCGCACGTCTTCTCGACATCAGCGGAAACAACTCATCCCGCATCTTCCGCCTTACGGGAGGCCCGGGTTCACAAATCACTCTCCGAAATCTCTCGATTCGTAACGGCAACGCAATAGACGGCGGCGGAATTCTGAACCTCTCCGCCGGGGCCGTCTCCATCGCGAATGCAACCATCTCCGGAAACGTGGCGACTTCCCGCGGGGGCGCAATTTTCAACAACGGCTCTTCCGATCTCTCTCTTTATGAATCGACGATTTCCGGAAACACCGGAGGAAACACCGGAGGTGTTTTCCTCGAAACTGGATACGCCTACCTTCGCGGCTCAACCATCTCCGGCAACACGGCCACAAGCACCGGCGCAGGCGGTGCGACCGTATTCGTCGGGACAACTCTGGAGCTCGCCAACGTAACCGTCACCGGAAACCAGTCACCAAGCGACGGAGGAGGAATTCACAACGCGGGCGGTTCGGTTCAGCCGGGAAACACGATCATTGCAGGAAACAACGGCCCCGCTTCCTCACCCGATATTTCAGGGCCCGGTGCCGTCTCTTCCGGCAACAATCTGGTGGGTGACGCGACAGGGACAACAGGACCGCACGGCTATTCCGCCTTGGGCGATCAAGCCGGAACCTCCGCCACACCAATCAATGCGAAGCTTCTCCCACTTGCTGACAATGGCGGCCCCACCAACACACACGCCCTTGCCGGTTCGAGTCCCGCGATTGACGGGGGAAGCAGCGCGGCAGCCGGCAGCAACGTCTCCGTCTTTGACCAGCGCGGAACCGGGTTCCCAAGAACCTTTGACCGCAACGGGGACGGCCTCGCAACGATCGACATCGGCTCGTTCGAAGCCGGCCTTCCCACTCTCGTCATCAACGAGATTGAGGCCGACAATGCAGGTCCCGACACTGCGGAATTCATCGAGATCTATGATGGCGGCATTGGAAATACCGACCTCGACAACACCGTTCTGGTCTTCTTCGACGGAAGCACCGATTTGAGCTATCACGCGATCGATCTGACCGGATTCTCGACGAACAACGAAGGCTACTTTCTCGTGGGGAACTCCGGAGTCACCGGTGCGGCAGCCACCTTCGCCGATGATCTGCTTCAAAATGCGGACGCAACCGGCTCGGATGCCGTCGCCCTTTTCCTCGGTAGCGATACGAATTTCCCGAATGGCTCGACCGTCACGACGGACGGGATTATTGACGCCCTCGTCTACAAAGACTCGGGGCAGGCGGACGATGCCGGGCTCGCTCCCCTTCTCCTTCCCGGGCAGGCCGGGTTCAATGATGATGCAGCCTCCAACGAGGGCGGTCATTCCCTCCAGCGTTACCCGAACGGCAGCGGCGGCGCCCGGTCGACGAACAGTCATGTTGCCATGGCCCCGACCCCGGGAGCGGAAAACCTTGCCCCGACCGCGCCGACAGTACCCGACCTCGAAAGCCTTAGTGATACGGGAATTTCCACCAGTGATGACATTACCATGTTGGCGCGCCCTGCATTGTCAGGGACCGGAACTCCCGGAGTACTACTGACACTGTCCTCAAATCTCGACGGAACACTCGGGACTACCTCGGTCGATTCCTTCGGAAACTGGACCTTCACTCCGGCTTCCGACTTGAGTGATTCGCTTCATCTAATTTCCGCAGAAGCGGATGCCCATGTTCAAAGTGGCAGCGAGGGAATTTCGGGGAGCCTTGGTCTGCAAATCGACACCGCATCGCCTTCCGTCACGGTCAACCAGGCCGTCTCTCAAATCGATCCCGCGACGGCTGATCCCGTGCGCTTCCTTGCCATCTTCACAGAGTCGACCCTGTCGACGGCAAACGGATTTTCCAACAGCGATGTAGCGATTGCAGGGACTGCGACGGCGACAACTGCTTCAGTCCTAGAAGCTTCACCCAACGACGGAACGACCTTTGAAATTACGGTCAGCGGAGCTGCAGGCGACGGAACCATAGCCGCCTCGATTCCGGCCGGAGCTGTCGAGGACATCGCAGGAAACGCCAATACCGCCAGCACCCGTGTTGATAATGTGGTCACAGTTGCCAGCGAGCTGGACACCCCGACAGGAATTTCGGCGAGCGATCTCACTTTTTCCGACCGAATCCGGGTGAGCTGGTCACCCGTGGCTACGGCCCAAAGCTACGATGTCTTCCGCAATACCACGACAGACTTCGGTACGGCGTCCTTTATCGGAAACGCGAACGGGACGGAAGGCTTTGATGATTTCTCCGCCAGTGGCTCACCAGTCAGCTACTTTTACTGGATCAAGGCAAAGAAGACCGTATCCAGCGTCATGAGAGAAAGTTCCGAAGGTGGTCCCGATGAGGGTTCCCGCGCCGTTGACCAGCACGGCAACACATCGGGAACAGCAACTGCGCTTACATTCAATTCCGGCGTCGCGACTGTTACCGGCACTCTGGAGGCGGGAGACACAGACTTCTTCACCCTCACACTTCCACAACCCTATCACCTCTCCATTTTCACGAGCGGCACCGTAGACACGCGGGGAACTCTTCGTGACTCGGGAAACCTGGAAAGAAACGACCCCGGCGCAGATGACGATGCCGCCGGTGACGGACTGAATTTCCGAATCGAAACCGCGCTTGGTCAGGGAGTCTACACTGTCGAGGTCACGTCACAGTCACCTGATGAGAGCGGAAGCTACTCACTCCACCTGGAACTGGGCGACCTCGCCACAATCCAGCCGGACAGTCTCGTCGGGCGCGGGGAGACCAGCCTGCTGGGCGATGATTCCTACGGCGCGGCCGCATCCCTCACTCTCGCCTCGAAGAAAGCACGCGGAGTCCGCGGCGTTTTTGCGGTGGAAAACGATGGCGAGGTGCGGGACCAGTTCACCTGTCGCGCTTCCGCAGGGAACGGCACTTTCCGGGTGACCTACCTGACGGATGAAGGCAATGTCACTGCCGCACTGATTGCGGGAACCCACCAGCCGGCGGCGATGGAGCCGGGCGATGTCAGCCACTTGATCAACGCGAGCATCCGCCCTGTTCGAGGCAAGATTAAGAAAGTCAAAAAAATCCGGGGAAAGAAGAAAGTTAAATGGCTCAAGAAGCGATATACGTCCCACTTTGTCGCCACATCGACCGTGGATGAATCGATCGAAGATTCCTCCACCCTCCGCGTCCTAACCAAGTGAGCAACGGCGCCTCTGCCGGTCGCTCCCGTTTAAGTCGGGAAAAGGGGTTCCAATCCCCTTCCCGGTCGCGATGCGACCGACTAGGGACTCTCCGTTCCGGCTTCCCCGACCGGCGGCTTGGCCAAAGCCGCACTGGCAAGCATTCCCTGTAACGATTCCAGCCATTTCGTAGCATCGGGATGATCCGGCTCGGATCGCAAAATTTGAATCATCGCGAGAGCTCCCGCCTTTTGGGAAGAATTGGCAAACACATCGGCAGCCTTTTGCCAATGCAATCGGGGAATGCGCTCTTCGGCGTGCTTCTTCATCGCCCCGGGGTCATCCTCATTGATGAATTCGACAACCTGATTTTCCAGCCCGATTCTACGATCCCACACCGCGGCCAGTTCCCCGGGCTTCTCCGCTCTGTAGTACGGGAAGATCGTCTTTTCATAAACCGAAGCATAGTCACCGGGCGAGTAGCTCCAGTTGTCGACCTTCAGTGATTGATTCAATTCGTATGCTTCGGAAAACACGGTTCGATTGACCGGTTCCCGCAAAGTCTGCATCCCCTGCCCTTCCAAATCTTCCATGTGAGCGACAATGTTGGTCACAAACGCCTCCAACTCAGGAACGATGGACGCCCGGTCAACGCCCTCTGCCACCCGCAATGTCAAAACGAGATACTGCAGTTGCAGGCGCATCGCGAAAAGATTTGATTTCTCTTTCAGTTTATCTTCATTCTTCTCCCGCCAATCGCGATACTCGGTAAACTTCGCATCTCGACTGTCAAAGCGGAGCATCTTGACGCACTTGAGGTGAAATTCCAGCGCCGCCTTGTCACTGGCCGCGGCTTCGCGAAACATTTCAACGGCACTGGTGCGATTGGAAACCCGCTTCCCCTCGACAACCGCCTCGATCGACTCAAGTTCCTTCAGAAGGGTTGCCAGTTGTTCGCTGGTCAAAGGGTCCTCTGCCACCGCTTTGGGTGACACTGGAAACAGGAACATAAAGCCGATCAAAGCGACGGCACGAATTGATTGGATAAACTGCATTGGGAGCATGCTGCGATGGATATTTTTAATGTGAATCAGGAAACTTTCCTCAACTTGGAAACTCGACCACCAACGACCCATTCTGCAATGAAGATATTTCCGTCGCTGTCGAATGCCGCATCATGAGGGTGAACAAATTTTCCGTCCTGCCACTTGTCCGGGCTACCCCGCATCTTCTCTTTCTTATCCAGTACACGGGTTCGCCAGGCTTCGTCGTCACCGAGATGAGCGATGATCCGGTCGTCCTGATCCAACAACGTGACGCGGGCGTGCAAATCCGGGACGACCATAAGATCGTCCTTGATATCGATATCAGCGGGAAAGAGAAAGCCGTCCATGGTCTTCAAGTGCCGGTTCTCCATATCAAACCACTGCAGTCGTGCATTCGCGCGATCACAAACCGCCGTTTTCGGCGTTCCATCACGATTATCGAGCCATTGCCCATGAGGTGTCTTGAATTTTCCATTCCCGGTTCCGGTCCCTCCGAAAACGCTCACGAACTTCCCCGCACTGGTGTAGCGGAATAGGTAGCCTGACCCATACCCGTCACCGAGGTAGGTGTCCCCGTTCGGCGCAAAGCTCGCGTTGGTAGGTCGGTAACGACCCAGTTCCAAACCGGCATCCTTTTCCAGGTCCGATTTCCCCCGGGACCAGACGATCTCACCATCGATCGTCGCCTTGGTAAAGGCCATGCTCGAATCAGCAGGAGAGAGGTAGAGATATTCTTTCCCATCCTCTTCCACGCGAATATCGATTCCGTGCCCGGACGCCCGCTCCCTGGTCTTGTTATGATCCGGCAGCATCGACTTCACGAATTTGCCATCGGGATCAAATACGAAAACGGAGTCCGGTTTCCCGGTATGAGTTACGTAAATCATCCCCTGAGAATCGATCGCCACTCCGTGAGACGCATTTCCATAACTGTGGCCGTCAGGGAGCCTTCCCCAGAAATGCTCGCACTCATAGGTGTGCTCACCCGAGCCAACGATTTTTTTATGATGATCAGCCCGGGACTTGTTCGCGGTGATCAATTGCAACCCGACGCCGGTTCCGGCCAGTTGCAGAAAGCCACGTCGGCTTCGAAAGGGGGAATTCTTTTCTGTCATATTCCGGGAAGGGAAAAGGGCTTCGATCAGGCAATCAAATCTTTGACGACATGGCCATGAATATCGGTAAGGCGGTAGCGCCTTCCCTGGAATCGATACGTGAGGCGCTCGTGATCAATGCCCAGCAAATGTAAAATGGTGGCCTGCATATCATGAACATGGACCGGATTGGTGGCCACGTTGTAGGAGAACTCATCCGTCTCACCGTAGCTGATTCCCGGCTTCGATCCGCCACCGGCCATCCACATCGTAAACGAACGCGGATGATGATCGCGTCCGTAGTTGGTTTCCGTCAGGGTTCCCTGGCTGTAGATCGTGCGCCCGAACTCGCCGCCCCATATGACGAGCGTGTCCTCGAACATCCCCCGGTCTTTCAAATCCTGGATCAGTGCCGCACAAGGCTGATCTGTCTCGCCCGTGAGCGTGCGAATTCCATTGGGAAGCCCGCCGTGGTGATCCCAACCCGTGTGATACAGCTGAATAAATCTCACATCACGCTCGGCCAATCTCCTCGCGA
The DNA here is from genome assembly GCA_029213265.1 of Verrucomicrobiales bacterium. GTDB lineage: Bacteria > Verrucomicrobiota > Verrucomicrobiia > Verrucomicrobiales > DEV007 > Arctic95D-9. The sequence continues at coordinate 45,062 of JARGNG010000033.1, forward strand.
GAAGACAATTTGCAGCAAAGCTTCCCGGCTTCCGCGCGTCCGGACCATACCTCTCGAAAGTCGACTCCGGCTCATCGCCCAGGTCGGTCAGATCAGGAACCGAAGTCTGCATCCGGTAGGCCATCTCATACTGCTTGATCCTCGTCTGAATTTCCCGGTCCCCCGTCTTTTGGAACTGTGACTCATTCAGCGCGGAAACGGCGTCGAGCATGCGGCGCTTTCTGGCAGGGTCTCCGAAAGCCGGATCCTGCAGGTACAATACCGGATCACCGGCGGCACGAAGTTGAACCCCCTGATGGGAACTGGGGAGAAACCCGCTTCCCCAAAGCCGGGAGTAGACCGGCTGGGCTGCACCATAATTGCCCGAAGATAACAAAACCACAAAAGCGGGAAGGTCTTCATTCATACTTCCAAGTCCGTAGTGCATCCAGGAACCCATGCTGGGTCGCCCCGGAAGCTCGTGCCCGGTTTGGAGAAAGGTGATTCCCGGATCATGATTGATCGCGTTGGTCGTCACAGTTTTGACGAGGCAGAGATCGTCAACAATGCCCGCGGTATGGGGAAGCAATTCGCTGACCCAGGTCCCCGATTCCCCATGCTGCGAGAAATCAAAAATCGAGGGAGCAATCGGCAGGGAACTTTGTCTCGCCGTCATCCCCGTGAGGCGCTGGCCTCCGCGAATCGAGTCAGGGAGTTCGGCACCGCGGCGCTTCTGAAGCTCCGGTTTGTAGTCCCAGAGATCCATCTGCGAAGGCCCACCGGACTGAAAAAGATAGATGACCCGCTTCGCCTTCGCCGGATGGTGAAGCCCGCCCCCGTTGTTGCCGGCGGCAAGCCCCTTCCCGAGGAGGGAAGTCAGAGCAGCACCACCAATGCCAACACCGGCCCGCTGCATCAACTGCCTCCGGGTCTGCTGGCGGAAATAGTCGTCCAGTGGATGATTGATAGAATCTGACATGGTCTCCTAGTGCTTGGTGATTGTTTCGCTCAGGTTCATAATCGTGCGGACCACCATCGTCATGGCCGCCACTTCCGCTGGATCCAAATTGTCCTCCAACGGCGCCTCACCAACCGCCAGCAACTTCTCCGCCTCCTTGTCATTTGCCTGAAACGCGGAAAACTCCGCCTCATAGAGCTCAGACAACTTTTCCAATTCCAATCCGGAAGGATCGCGGGAAAGGATCGTGAGATAACCCTGTTGAATGCGGGACTCAACCCGGTTGGATGATTGCACGAGCTTCGCGGCGAGGACCCGGGCCGCTTCGACAAACTGCGGATCGTGAAGCAGAACCAGCGCCTGCAATGGGGTGTTCGTCGCCGAACGACTGAAGGTGCACACTTCCCGATTCGGAGCGTCGAAAGTCGACATCATGGGATGATGCGCCGCCCGTTTCCAGAAGGTGTAGAGGCCGCG
>JARGNG010000128.1 GCA_029213265.1 Verrucomicrobiales bacterium
AGATGAAAATTGAGATTTCCGGGACCATTCAGTTCTATGACACCGACTGCGGAGGAGTCGTTTCCAATATCGCTTATCTCCGCTACGTAGAACAGGCTCGATCCGCTTTGTTCGAAGCGCTCGGTATGGGACTCGTCGAAATGAATGAGAGTCGGCTCTTTCCAGCCGTGATCCGAACGGAGATCGACTACCGCAGCCCCGCCCGGCTCGGGGATGAAATGAAGATTTTTGCTGCGCTGTCTGCGGTCGAAAAAGTCCGGGCGACCTGCGAATTCACTCTCGAAGTGGAGCGCGAACCGGGAGAGGCAACGCTCCTGGCGACCGCAAAACAGTTCGTCGCTCTCGTCCAAATGCCGTCTGGAAGGCCGAGGCGGATGCCGGAAGAGTGGAAATCGCTCAGTTTGAGACCGTGATTTTCCACTTGCCGCAGGTCGATTCGTAACTCACTATGTAAATACATCACAACCCTCCAAATTTTATGAACACGGCTGAAGCGGACGAGGAAACTCACATTCACTTTTCGATTTTGAAGCGCGGGCAGCGCGATCCGGAAGGTCCTTACACGGATCAGGATATCCTCCATAAACTGAATGAGGGAGAAATCACTGCAGAAGACCTCGTCTACTACGAAGGTCTCGGAGAGTGGAAGCCGCTTGGAGAAGTCTTCGAAATCCAGGAACAGATCAGTCATTTCGTCGATGATGGGCAAGACACGCAGAAGGTAGCCATCGCCTTCCGGGAGATCTCCAATATCGTGGGGGCGTCAGAAAATATTTTCTACATCGCCGTTCAGGAGAAAGCCGGTCTTCTCAGCAAGACGAAGCAGTGCGTTGTGATCACGGATGCTCACATTTACATTCTTCACGAGCGCCGGGTCGGCTATGAACTCGAAGCGCATCTATGGAAAACGATCACCAACACCCTGATGCGGGATGAAGGCCGGGGACTCGGGACGTTTTCTCTTCTTCTGGGTGGCGAAAAGCGTGTCGATATCTGCCACATTCCGCTCAAGCAGGTCCAGCGCCTTTTCCAGCTCTCCCAGGAGATGAAGCAGGATCTTGCCTGAAGCCGGTTAGGGCCGAAAAGGCCCTACAACCGCCCCAGATACTTCGCCATCGAGCGCAGCATCGAGCCCGCCAGATCGGGGTATTCCACCATGGCCCGGTGAAGAGCCTCCTGCGGAATACAAAGGGCGGAACCTTCTCCTTTCGAACGGACCGTAGCCGTAGCAGGCGTTTGAGAGACGGCGCTGATCTCACCGACAACGACGCCCCGGTCGGAAAGCTCGTTGGCAAGCTGACCGCCTACATCCACGACAAGCTCGCCCTCCAGCAGCATCCAGATGGACTCTCCGGAGGCCCCCTCACGGATCAGTGTTTCCGAAGCGGAAATCAATTTCACTTCTGCAGCATCCAGCAGCAATTCGATCGCTTCCCCGGGTGCCGAGGAAAAGGCTTCCGTCCGGGAAAGAAGGAGGTTCAAGTCTTCGCGTTCCATGTTTCAGCATATAGGTAGCATCGTCCGGCGGCACTCTTCAAGAAGGCTCTTTCCTGAAACAGGTATGTTACAGGAGAGAAAGGCAGGTCGAAAATGCGATTCGCGAAATGTCCCGGATCGCCTACCTTTCTCCCGAAATTCACCATGCTGAACGATCCCGCCAAAGAATCCGAAGCCGAGCCAATCGAAATCCGCTGCTATTTCGTGAGGGAGCGAAACGCCCTTCTCGTCCGGGGAGAGTTTTCCGAGCTCTACACGGATTACTACCTGCATCTGATGCAGCACAAGATCCGGCACGAGAAAGAACGGGATCAATTGCTCAAAGACGGGCTTGCCGCACTGACCCTGCACCTCGCCTCGCGCCCCTGGAACGAAGCCATTGCCTGGACTTTGAACTGGCAGGATCCCCTCCAGAATATTTTTCTCACCGGAAGCAATCGCGACGGCCAGGTCACCGGCCGCATATTCACGGAGGACATTCGTGAGCGGGAGAACAATCTCTTCTTTTCACAAACCAACATCGACGGACAACCGGCGCGGAAAAGTATGATCGAAATTGATCAACTCGATCTCTTTCGCATGGGCGAGCGATACTACGAGCAGAGTGAGCAGCTTCCCGGTCGTTTTTTTCGATATGACGAGGAGGATATCGTCCTCATTACCGCCCAGCCGGAGTGCGACCTCGAATGGTTTACGGGACTCGATGAGGAGAAGATTCGCAATATCGATGAAACGGAGGAACTCAGTCTGCTGGAAAAGCGGAGCTACCGCTTTGCCTGCGGATGCAGTCAGGCCCGCATTCTCCCCGTTATTGCCAGCATGAGCGGCGACTCGATTGAGGAAGTTTTCGGCGAAGACGAAGTGATTCCGGCGGCGTGTCCCCGTTGCGGGGCGCGCTACATCGTGACCCGGGAAATTCTCGAAGCCTACCTTCGCGAGCAGGAATGAAATACGGAAAGAAGAACGGGGAGAAACGCCGCGAACAGGAACTGGCATGGATTGGAGATACCATTCTCGACCTCTATGCCAGAACCTGGATTCTCGAAAACCACGGAAGCCTATCCGGCGAAATGCTGCGACGGATGACCTCCAATCAGTTTCTCGCCTGTTTCGGTAATCCTACGGCGGTGGAAGCAAAGATCGGAGCCGTCTATCGGGAGGAAGGTCTCGAACCGGCTTTCGCCTGGATCGAGGCCGAATTGCTCCCTTTATTTAGAAAACAGGAGAAAAACCTGAAATCCTTGAAATAATTCTAAAAAAATCCACGTTTTACTAATCAATGGAGTGATCGTATCGTTCCACTGCTAACCTGCCGCCCGTTAGTTAAGACTTCTTTATGAAACACGACACGACTCGTGCTGGATTTCCGGCACATGCGCTGGTTTGCAGCTTGCTCGCCTTTACCTCGACACTGCTCCTGTCCTCCTGCACCACCACCGGCAGTTCCGACAGCGGCACGGGAGCAGGCAATCTACCTTCCTCCGCTCTCTCGCATCCGGCAGTCAAATCGCGGAATGCTCAGATAGCGATGGAACCCACAGGAAATTACTATATCGGCCGACGCTGGTGGACCGATGGGACGCGCTTCTGGGGATACTTGCGGAAACCACGTCAGCCATGGTCCGAAGCAAGACTTGTCATCATGAATGAGTCCATCATGAAACAGCCCGACCGGGTCCCGGAAGTAGGTTCGGATAGAACCCACGGTTACGACCACAACTACGAGTATCGAATCTGGGGAAGCTTTACCGGAACTACCGTCTACGATCCCAATTCGAATTTCCGAATTCCGGAATTCCGTCTCTCCAAATACGAGCTCATTACCGATAATCCGGGCTTCCTTTTCTGGCCCGGTGAGCAATATGGTACGCGGCGCCTTCCGCCGAAGCATCCGGCGACTTTTTAACCCTTGAACGTTCGTCCCGTAGCGTTCCTCATCCTTCCGGTTTTCACGTGAACAAGATTTTCGTTCTGGTCGTAGAAGACGAACCGGCCATTGCGGAAACGATTGTCTATTCTCTCGAGACCGAAGGATTCGATATCACGCATGTCGGCACCGGAGGGGAAGCGATCGACGTCTTTCGCCAAAAGGTGCCTCACTTCATTGTTCTCGATGTGGGTCTGCCTGACATCACCGGCTTTGATGTCTGTCGTGAGATTCGAAAAACCTCCCAGGTTCCCATTCTGTTTCTCACGGCCCGGGAAGGGGAAATCGATCGCGTCGTCGGCCTGGAACTGGGTGGCGATGACTACGTCGTAAAACCGTTCAGCCCCCGGGAGCTGACTGCCAGAATCCACGCGATCCTGCGGCGGGCCCAGTCGCAGACCCGGTCCCCGGTCAACGAACCGGAAGAGATTCGAGTGGGGAGAATCACCCTGCTTCCCGACCGCTACCAGGCTCTGCTGGATGACGCAGACCTTGAACTCTCCCGCTACGAATTTGGAATGCTGAAAGTTTTCATGCTACACCCGGGCCGCGTCTACACGAGGAATCAGCTCATGGACCTGGTCTGGGATGAGCCGGAAGCCGCCCTAGATCGCACCGTAGACGCCCACATTAAAACCCTGCGTCGCAAATTCCACAAAATCGATAGCCGCTTCGACCCCGTCAAAACGCACCGCGGAATAGGCTACAGCTTTGACGAAAACTCCGCCTGATTGATGAGGATTACCTTGCTGATTGTTGCCGGATTCCTCCTCATCGCGGGCGGAGGCTTCTTCGCCCTGATGACAACCATCAGCAAAGATGTCGAAAAGCAGTATTCCCAGGCATCGGAGGAACCGCTCGTAGACTTCGCCCACCTCTTTGCCTCGCTCATCGAGCAGGATATCGTAGACGGAAGAGTTGATGTGTCCCGGTTTCGGAAAGGATTCTCCAACGCCTATCAGCGTGACTTTCTTGCCAGAATTTACCAACTGGAGAAACGGCACATCCAAACCAACGTGTATGTGACCGACGGAGACGGCATCGTGATCTTCGACTCCGACGAAGGAAAAAGAGAAGGGGAAGACTACTCGGAATACAACGATGTCTTTCTCGCCCGCGAGGGCAAATACGGAGTCCGCGCCTCCCGATCTGATCCGGACGACTCGCGGACGACCGTTTTTTACATTGCCGCTCCGATCCGTTTCGAAGGGAAGTTAGTCGGCACGCTCACCGTGTCCCGCCCCGAAACGGCGATGGCCCCGTTTGCCGAGGAATCACGCCGCCTCGTCGTCAGAGCGAGCGTCATCACGGCCGGCGTCGTGTTTCTGTTAGTCTCCATCTGGGCCTATCTCGTTCTCCATCCCATTCGCAATCTGACTCGCCACGCCCTCCGCATTACGGAAGGCAAGCAGGCAACCCTTCCCCCGACCGGGATGGGAGAACTCAAAACCCTCAGCCTTGCTCTGGAAAACATGCGCCGGGAACTGGCGGGAAAGCACTACGTCGAAAACTACGTTCAGGCCCTGACCCATGAGCTCAAAAGTCCCCTCGCCGCAATCCGGGGAGCCGCTGAACTGATCGACGAATCCATGCCCGACGAAAAGCGCCGACGATTTCTCGACAATATCCTGACCGAAACCACCCGGAGCGAAGACATGGTTCGCCGACTCGTTCAGCTTGCATCGCTTGAAAGTCAAACCAGTCTGGAGAAGAAGGAAACACTCGGTCTTTCCCATCTCGTTTCGGACGAATTGGAGGCTCTGCAATCCATCATCGAGACAAAGCAAATCTCCGTGCAAAAGAGCGGATTCGATTCCGAAACGTTTGTCGAAGGAGATCCCCTCATGCTGCGTATCGCAATTCGGAACGCCCTCAACAACGCCCTCGATTTTTCCCCTGACCACGGACAGATCGAAGTTGAAATCTCACTCGCAGACAGAAAGCCGACTCTATCCGTTCGGGACGAAGGCCCCGGTATTCCGGACTACGCATCGGGACGGGTTTTTGACCGGTTTTACTCTTTGAAAAACGAAGTGACCGGAAGAAAAGGATCCGGCATCGGACTCAGCTTCGTCCGGGC
>JARGNG010000034.1:0-43228 GCA_029213265.1 Verrucomicrobiales bacterium
CTATCGAGTGTGTTGGACAGATCGACATTGTTGATGTTCGGATTGCTGTCACCCGGCGCCGATGTTGCGGCAGAACTGATCGTCACGTCCGTCGGGTCAAGCAGCAGCGTTCCGGCCTGCCCGTTTGCAGCGGTCAGATTCGCTGTCCCGTAGTAACCGAGATTCCGCTTTCCGGAAATTTCGGCAAAGCCACCGTTTCCGGTGCTGCCCAGCGCACGGGCACTGACATCACCATTGTAAATGGTATCTCCGTCAGACCAGAGAATCACCACGCCGCCGTTCCCTGTCTCAAGAGAGTTGGCACTGAGGCTGGCCCCTTCGGCCACCGTCAGGCTGATCGCATTCTCGATCTCGCTGTTGCGGCCCTGAAAACCGCCACCAACCTGGATGGTTCCTCCACCGGAAAAGCCCGAGGCGTCGATATTGGTGTCGGCGGAAAGACTGATGTCTTCGCCTTCGATAATAACATTTCCACCCTGACCGGAAGCGGAGGTGACATCGATGTCTGCTCCGATATCGGTCGCGCCCGTCGAAGTGATGCGAACATCACCTCCGTTGGCACGCATCATTCCGTCGACCTTGGCATACGCTGCCTCAATGAGGATGCGACCGCCACTGCCAACGCCTGAACTTGTCGCACGGATCGAACCGGAGTTCCTGACCGCACCGCCCGCACCACGCAGAAAAACGCGGCCGCCTGAATTGGAAGCCCCCGTCGCGCGGATCGAACCTTTGTTGTTAATCGCGAGGGCGAACATGTTTCCATGGGCCTTCAACTCAACCGCAGCCCCTTCGATGGTGCCGTCGTTGTAAATTCCGGTTCCGCTTGCGCCGGCGCCCGTGGAACGCACAAAGAGCCGCTCCCCGGTCGCGCTCTCACCCGCTGAAAGCAGGATTTCCTCACCTGCCGCTAATCCGACCGTGCCCGAAGCAGTGATCGAACCGCTGTTCGAAATGGTCTTACCAATCAGAAATACGTCCCCACCGATTCCGTTGATTCGTCCCATGTTGGTAATTCCCGCGTTGGAATTGCCCTTAAATACCATATCTCCACCGGCGAGGAACTCCCCATTGTCCACATCCAGTGTTGAAAGAACCAGCCCATGCACATCGATCGTGCCCCCAGCACCGATCAAGATTCCATTCGGGTTGATCACGAAAACATTTCCGTTCGCCTTTAACGCTCCGTGAATTGCACTCGGGTTACCTCCCGTTACCCGGTTCAATACGGCGGCGTTGGAATTCGGCTGTCGAAACTGCGTCAACTCTCCGGCATCGATGGAGAAGTCATCCCAATCGATCACTGCGTTCCGGCTGTTTTGGAGAATCTGTAAATTTCGTGAGTTCCCTGAGAACTGCACATCACCATGAACAACCACCCCGCCTCGCGGATTGGCCTGTAGCGGTGACGTCCAGATCGTCAATCCCGGAAGCAGGAGGGACGTTATGAACAGTTGCAATGAAGCTGCTTTACGTAAAGACGCACAGCAGCTGCTCTTTCGAGAAGCAGAGTTTTTCATGGAGGTAATTGTAACTAGGGGGAGGTTTCTCCGGGAAGACTCGGGGGAGTTTTCACGGAAACGTGTCGCACATTAGGAAAAGATGAGAAAGGCTGTCGACCTTTTTTTGTCTTTTTTTCTGAAAAAATTCGCTCTTTTTCCCATTTCTTTCGAATGCGGGACACCCTTAGTAACAGGGCGAAACGAGGTTCCTTTCAGAAATGATTGCCACCGAAACGACTGCCGTGACAAAAAAGGTGGGGAAATTGGGTGATGCTGGCTCGCTTCCGGCACTTCTTCAAGGAAGCAGATTCTATTTTTGGGGACTCTTTGCGCCGGTCTTCTTCTTCGCTTTGGGGTTTTTCTTCTGACGCTGTGGCGCAACGAACGTATCCTCGCCCACCTCGTATTTTCCGCGGAGACGATCGAGTTCGGCTTTGAGCTCCGACTGCAGATCCGCGTAGGCCTGATCGCCATAGACTGACTCCAGCTCTTCGGGATCTTTTTCAAGGTCGAACATTTCCCAAATGTCGTAGGTGCCGCCATCGTGGGACGGTCCGTAGTAGTGGATCAGCTTCTCTCTGCCATTGGTGACGCCGTAGTGGCGGGCCACACTGTGGGCGCCCGGGAATTCATAGTAGTGATAATAAAAGGTCTCCCGCCAATCCTTGGGCGCTTCCCCCTGGAAGAGAGGAACGAGGCTGGCTCCCTGCATGTCGCCGGGAATTTCGACTCCGGCCGCATCGAGAAAAGTTTCCGCAAAGTCGAGGTTGGAAACGATGAGATCGTTCGTCGTTCCGGGTTCAATCACACCGGGCCATTTCGCGAGAAAAGGAGTTTTGAGGGACTCTTCATACATCCAGCGTTTGTCGAACCAGCCGTGCTCGCCCAGATACCAGCCCTGGTCACTCGCATACATAACGAGGGTGTTTTCGGCGAGCCCCTCCTTTTCCAGGTAGTCCAGAACATCACCGACGGCATCATCGACGGACTTCACACAGCGGAGATAGTCCTTCACATACCGCTGGTATTTCCACTGGATGACCTCTTTCTCCGTCATCTTGTCGCGACGGGAGAGAAAATCGTTGTTCTTTTTCTGATACGCCTTGGTCCAGGTCTGCAGCTGATAGGGATCGAGGTTGGTGGGCGGGACGAGCTTGAGATCGGAAGGCGTGAGGTGCTCCCGGATCGTCATGGTCTGAAGCGCTGCCGGCGGTTGGCGACCTTCGTAGTCATCCCAGAGCGTGTCGGGCTCCGAAATTTTCACATCGTCGAGCCAGTTCAAGTATTTCGGTCCCGGCTGCCAGTTCCGATGCGGAGCCTTGTGCTGAAACATGAGCATGAAGGGTTTCTCCGCATCGCGGTCCTCCTTGAGCCATTTGAGTGCTTTGTCGCGAATGATGTCCGTCGTGTAACCGGTATGCTCCCGCTTCGTTGCCTCCGCTTCGATACCCCCATAAAGCATCGGAGGATTGTAGTAGGGCCCCTGTCCCTGAAGCACGTCGAAGTAGTCAAAACCCTGCGGGGTTGATTTGAGATGCCACTTTCCGATGACCGCGGTCTGGTAGCCGGCTCCGCGGAGCAGCTTGGGAAAGGTCTGCTGCGATCCGTCGAAGGTGTTGCCGTTGCGAACGAATCCATTGAGGTGGCTGTATTTCCCTGTCTGAATGACAGCCCGGCTCGGACCGCAGATCGAATTCGTCACATAGCAGCGGGTGAATTTCATTCCCTCATTCGCAATTCGATCGAGATTGGGAGTGACAATCCTCGAATCATCGTAGGCACTGAGAGCCTGCTCACAGTGATCGTCCGTGAAGATGAAGAGAATATTGGGCCTCTCCGCGGCGATCGCACTGGTCGCGACGACGAAAAGAACAAAAACGGGAAAAAGCCGGAAATACTTCATTCCGACGGCTTTACACCGTCCAACAATCAGGCGCAACGAAGAATGATTTCGGATTCTGACGCATCTGCGGCCCGCATTTGACTCGTTACCTGAATCTGATACCGTTCCCGACGCCATTCCGAATCGCCTTTTCTCCCATGAAAAATCTCGTCCCACGCCTTGTTCTCCTCAGTGCCCTCTCGGCTTTTGCTTTACCACTTACTCATGCGGTCGACTACAACGAAGAGATTCGGCCGATTCTGAACAAGAAGTGCTACAAGTGCCACACTGGTCCCCGCGCCAAGGGCAAACTGCGCATGGACACGGTCGAGAACTTCAGCAAGAGGATTGGCGGCGACGATCCTGTTATCCTGCCCGGAAACTCCGGCAACAGCCTTCTCGCGATCAAGGCGGGGCTTCCTGCCTCGAACGGGGACGCGATGCCCCCTCCCCCGGCCCGTTCCCGCGGAGCGGAGCCGATGACGGCTTTGGAGCTCAACCTGGTGAAAAAGTGGATCGACGCGGGAGCCTCGTTTGAAAAAGGAGGACCGGAACCAGCCGCTCCGACAGTGGTAGCCGCAGGCGAAGGCATGAAGGAGGAGCTTCTCGACTGGACCAACTCCGCCGGAAATTCGCTCAAAGCCTATTTCGTGGCGATGGACGGAGCCAACGTGAAGCTCCGCAAGGAAGACGGGTCTGAATTTTCCTACCCTCTCGCCAATCTCAACGCCGACAGTCAGGCCCTGGCGAAGAAGCTCGGCGCCGAGTAGGCATTTCTGGACAGGGTCGCCCGGACAGGGCTGGGAGTCGATTGTGAAAACCAAGTCTAGCCCGTCTCCGGAAGGAAGCTCGGCATAACGACTCCGTTCACCGGCTGATAATTCCCCCGCACCTGGGCGAAATGCAGCTCGCAGTTTTTCGCGCCCCACGAGTAGACCCGGGAAACCAGTTCCCCGGAGGAAGTCGGCAACAGAAACACGACCGGTTTTCCACAAAAGCGCTCCAGTTGCACGCGGAGCATCGCCTCAGCAGCGGCTTCGGTTCCCGCGACACCGGGCCCGATCATTTTGGTAGCCGCATGGTCGATCGAAACGAGGAACCCATCGACCTCCCCTTTTTCATTCTCGGAAACCACCGTGTCCCAGAGTCCCGAGCTGTTCTCCATAAAGTAACAATAATCCCGTTCCCGCGAGATTCCGCTGACCTCGAACTCGATCTGCCCCATCGCGACGAGATCGGATGGCTCAGCGGGGCGAACCGAAGGAAGACTCCCGTCCGGCTCCGGGATTCCCTCTTTGGGAACTTCGAGGAACAGATCCTGGTAGATCGCCGAAGGCGAGAACCCGAATTTGTTGTAGAGCGAAAAGGAATCGAGATTGAGCGCACTTGAGACAAGGCGAAGGGGCAAGTCGCGATCTTCCGCAATTTCCACGATCTGCTTGAGAATTCGCCCGGCCACCCCATGCCCGAAATAGTTCGGATGGACATTCATGATGCCCAGAGAAACGTGAGTTTCCCGGGGGTGATAAAAGCAGGAGCCCACGATCATTCCGGTCGTGCGATTCTCGACGACGAGGGCGGAACCCGGATCGAGGTCCTCGTAGACATCCGTAAAGAGTCGGCAGTCCTGCGGGAGACACTTGAAAATCGAAAATCCAAGATGCCGCTCGTACCAGGCGTTGGTGGAAAGAAAAATCAACTCGGCGACTTCGTCGAAGTCAGCCGGGCGCATGGTTCGCGTCGCAAGCATGACGCGGTGTAATCAATATCACGCCTCAAGGCAATGATATTTCACTCTCATCGGATTGGAAAGGGGCTGCCCCGAACGGGGTTACATCACCATTCCGCCATCGACGGTCAGCACCTGCCCGGTGATGTAGCGGGCTTCGGGGCTTGCGAGAAAGATGACAGCATTGGCAATGTCAGAGGTTTCCCCGAAGGAACCGAGCGGAATGTCGGCCTTGATCTGATCCTGCACTTCTTCCGTCAATTCGTCGGTCATATCCGTCACGATAAACCCCGGAGCAATGGCATTGACGCAGACCTTGCGACCGGCGAATTCCTTCGCCAGGGCCTTGGTAAAACCGATCAGTCCGGCTTTGCTCGCCGCGTAGTTGGCCTGCCCGGCATTTCCCATCAATCCGATCACGGAACTGATGTTGATAATGCGGGCGTTGTCCGCTTTGAGAATGGTGCGTTGGAAGGCTTTGACCGCGTTGAAGGCACCTTTCAGATTCGTGTCGAGAACCGTGTCCCAGTCCTCCTCGCTCATGCGGAGGGCCAGTCCGTCACGAGTCACTCCGGCGTTGTTCACGAGGATGCTCACCGGCCCCAGGTCGGCGGCGACCTGCTTTCCAAACTCAATCGTGGAATCGTAGTCAGCGATATCGACGGCATATCCTTTTGCCGTGCCCGGTCCGGCCGCATTAAGTTCTTCCGCAGCAGCAGCGGAGTTGGCTTCGGTTCGGCTCGCGACAGCAACCTTCGCTCCGCGCTCGACAAAAGCTCTCGCGATTTCCTTTCCGATTCCGCGTCCGGATCCCGTAACGACGACGACCTGATCTGTGAACTGTCTCATGCGGGCTAGATCCCACACGGAGAGGCGCGCTGCAAATAAAAAGAAGAAGGGAATCGACTCCCCCCGGCGCGCCATTGGCTTCTGCTACCGGGGGCGGTTCAACCCGAAAATCACCGGCGATCGACCTGAACGGTAACCGTTTTTCTACCCCACTTCAGAGCTTCTTTGTGGGTGCGGAAAAAGAGATCAATCCGCTGTCCCTGAATCGCTCCACCGCGGTCTTCCACCGTGCCCCATCCATATCCGGGAATCTTGAGGCGGGTGCCGAAGGGAAACACATTGGTGTCAGCAGCAATCGTGCGCCCGGGCTTGGCCTTGGTTCCGGAGGCGGTCACGCCGATCTTTTTGCGATCCCCCTTCTGAGCACCCGATGCGTACACGGGCTGCATCAGCAAATTCCGTTTCCATCCACAACACTCCTGGCACTTGCAGTAGCCCGTAGCTTCAAGCGTGATAAACTCTGTCCTCGAAAAAGGCGAACGAGATGCGCATCCCGACAACAGGACGCCGGAAACAAGCACCGTGACCAATGAGGCTATAATTTTCATAATTAAAGGTAAGGCTGAAATTCCGCATTTCAACTCACTGATTATGGTTTTTATAATCTATTTGGCCTGAGATTCTCAATCGAATCACTCCACCAGCCGGACAGCGGGCCACTTTCAGCGGGCCTGAAGTAGCCCCCGGATCAGGATTCCAAATTGAACTCTTCCCCTCCGCTCCCCTCGCCGCCACCGTCACCGGAGTCGTCCCGATAGCTGGAAACCACGAGATTACTGAGAAATTTGTCCGGGTCATCAAGCGCTTCGGCAGGGATCGAAAACGAGTTTCGTCCGGTGTTTCGCTGAATCAATTTGAGTCCAAACTGGTAGTCACGGAAGAGCTCCTCGCAGAGACTGAGCACACTTTGCCCCCGGTCTGCCGCCCTTTCGCCGAGTGCGACCGTCGCCTCGCTGTCAAAAGTGAGTCGTACTCCGTGTTCCTGCTCAAATTTCCGGCGGAAAGCGGCAATTTCGCCCACGACGCGGGAATCCCCCACGGGGCCGGCTTTTTCGAGAAGAGCAGCGAGAACCTCAGTCGGCGAGTCGACCAGATCTCCGTCGATTTTGAGTTCGGCAATCGTCGTTCCGGGAAGCTCAAATTTGAAGTTCCGGAGTAGCCTTTCACAAACGGTCATGAGCCCCCTGGCACCGGTTTTTTCTTTCTCGGCCTCCTCCGCAATTTTCTCGAGGGCTGTGTCACCAAACTCGGCGTGAATCCCGTAGGCCTCGAATTCCCGCTCGTACTGCCGGATCAGGCTCCCTTCCGAATGCTTCATAATGTCGAAGAGATCCCCGGCATCGAGATGCTCGCAGACAACGCGAACCGGGAGACGCCCGATGAATTCCGCCTCAAATCCGAAGTCGATGAAATCCTGGGTTCCCACCAGCGCCCCCAGATCTCCCGACTCGACCGTGGAAGTTTGATCGGCCCCAAAGCCGATCGCTCCCTGGCGAATTCGCTTTTCGACGATCTTTTCGAGTCCGGAAAAGGCCCCGCTCACGATGAAAAGAATGTGGCGGGTGTTGATGTTGTCCTTGGAAGGCTTTCCCCCACGACTCATATCAAACATCGCCTGCATCTGCGACTGGATGTCCTGTGGATTTCGCACGGCGACCTCGGTTTCCTCCATCAGCTTGAGAAGAGTCGTCTGGACTCCCCGGCCGCTGACATCGCGCCCGCCCATGTTGGATGCCGTCGCGATTTTGTCGATTTCATCGATGTAGATGATCCCGTATTCCGCCAGGTCGACATCACCGTCCGCCTTGCGAACCAGCTCGCGAACGAGGTCATCGACATCGGCACCGACATAGCCGGTTTCGGAAAACTTCGTGGCGTCGGCTTTGACAAAGGGCACCCCGATCAATTCCGCGATGTGTTTCACAAGGTAGGTCTTTCCGACCCCGGTCGGCCCCACGACGATCACATTTTGCTTCGCAAACTCAATCTCGTCTGCCTTTTCAGGATTCTCCTCTTCAAGACGGCGCAGATACTTGGCGTGGTTGTAGTGATCACAAACCGCAATCGCGAGCGCCTTCTTTGCTTCCTCCTGCCGGATCACAAACCGATCGAGATGCTCTTTGATTTGCCTCGGCAGGAGATCAAACTCCAGAATATCGGTCTCGGGCTCCCTCAAATCGTGGTTTCCCCCGCTTTCCTCTTCCATCGTGGCAAAGGGATTGCCTCCCTCGCTCATCGTTGAAAAGGAGACCTGATCTCCAAAGTTGGACTTCAGAAAATCAGAAAGCTTGCGGGAAATCTCCTGCGGATCAGGGAAGTTGGGATTGTCGTCGTCTTTGTCGGCCATGTTACCAGGGAAAGCGTTGCTCAAGGGAAGTTACGTTCATCGAATACAAACGCGACTACAACTGACCGCCGATTTTGTAGGGGCTCCCCCGTGGCAGGCCCGTTTTTCAGTCAGCAGGCTTTCGCAGTGCCTGAAGCCTCTTCCAGCGGCCATCGAAATCGGAATCGATCCCGGGAAGAGTGGCTGCGACTTGATCGGCCGCCTCAGGCTGGCCCGTCGCAATGGCGAAAAAGACGGTCGATTCGAAATCACGGAAGGATTCTGCGGACGGCTCCGGAAACACCGCGAGGGCCGCTTCCAGCATCCAATCCGGAGCGAACGAATCCACCTCAACCTCATTGGGGCCGAATCCCAGATCGACGACAAAAATCGAAGAATCAGCCCGCGTAATTTTTGCATCGAGGGGAACTCCCTCGCGACGTCGAATGATTCCTTCGTAAGTCCCCTTATTCAGCTCCCGGGAGAGACTGGATACAAATTCATCCGCTTTTGCATACCCGTATTTCAAGTCCTCTCTCCATTGGGTCCCGGCCGGAGTCACCAAGTCTGCCGCGTCGAGCTTTGCCACTGCCGCGGAGAACAAAAGGGTCTCCGAATACCCGGAGAAACTGGCGATGAGTTCGAGGAGCTGAGCGCGTTCGGATTTCTCCTCTGCGGAAAGCTTCGTCCCGACAGGACGCGGAGGAACCGGCTCCGGCTTCACCTTTACGACCGGTTGAGTCGGCGTATTCCGGACAGCTGCTTTCTCCTCCGCGATCAGACTGACAATCTTATCGCTTCGATTGATCCGTGATCGAATCAACTCCGGCAGTGCCCCGGAAGTTTTCAGACCCGCAAAAATCGACTCCAGTTTCTCTTTCTGCACGGAAAGGTCCTTTCCGGACTTTCGCGAGGGATTCGGGGCCCCCTGAAGCGCATGAAAATCATCACGAAACGCAGCTACTTTGCCCTGAACACCACCGAGCCATTCGTATCCTTCCGGTGGAATTCCGGTGGCGAAAGCGTCGAGCATTCTCATGCCGGATTCGAACTGCCCTGCCTGCCAGTTTTTCAGTCCCGCAGCAAGAAGCCCCGCCAACTCAATCGAATCAGCCTCGAACTCATTGTCGGCCTCGATGACGGGAAGCGGCTCGGAAAGCAAGACCGCAACCCGCCTCATGAGAAGTGTTACGGGATCCGCTTCCTCCTTCGGAGCGAAAGCCTCAATCATTCCAAAGCACGATCTCGATTCCTCCTCCTTGCCGAGAAAAAGCTTGGTCAGCCCCTGGAAATACAGGGTCCACATGCGAGTCGACGGAGAAGGGGAGGTCTCTCCCGAAAGTTCATCAAAAACCTGCTCCGCCTTTTCAAACCTGCCTTCCGATATGAGCTGACGTCCAGCGAGAAATTTCTCAGTATTGTCATTGTCCCCGGCACTGATGACCCTCTCTCCACTGCCAATCCCCAAATCACCCGGCAGCGGAGACGGACGGTCATTCTGCAATTTGATGTAGATTCCCGCGACGACAGCCGTCAGTGCAGAAAATGTCCCGAGAATGAGCCAGGAAACTTTCGTGTTGTTCTTTTGTCCCCGTCTGCGACGGCGAATGCCAAACTGCTTCTTTTCGATCTCCTCGATCTGAGAAAGAATTTCATCGTAGGACTGTGGACGATCACTGCCCTGGTAGGCCATCATCGTCTCGATCAATTTCAGGGTCTGCCTGGAAAGCCCGGGAGCCTCGGACTTCAGATCGATTTCGCTCTGCTTGATGATTTTGAGCTCCTCCAGTGATGAGGTATTGGCCTCAAACGGAGGTTTTCCAGCGAGAGCATGATAGAGAGTGGCCCCGAGGCTGTAGATATCGCCGAGATACGTGTCGATCTCCCCTTCCAGCTTCTCAGGTGGAACATAAAACGGCGTCGCCCACAGATCCTCTGACTCGTCCTCCCCACCCTGCTGCACCGCCAGACCAAAATCCACCAACTTGGCGGTTCCGTCCGCCGTAACGAGCATATTTCCGGGCTTGATATCGCGGTGAATCAGCTCCTCTTCATGGGCTGCCTTCAGTCCGTTGGTCACATCGTGGGCAACCTGGAGCACCGTCGCCTCGGTTATCGCCCCACTCTTCGCGATCATCTCCTCCATGCTGGTCGCGTCGACCAGTTCCATCGCAATGAAGAAATACCCCTGGTCCTCTCCGACGGTGTAGACCTTGACCACATTCGGATGCAGGATCGAAGCGGTCAGCTTTGCTTCGCGCTCAAACATCGCGGTCAAGGCGCTGTCCTGGCTGAGAGACCGATGCAGAATTTTTAATGCCACCTCGCGCTGCAAATGCACATCGACGGCTCGAAACACCTGACTCATCCCGCCCTCACCGAGAATACCGATGATCTGGTATTTGCCCATGACCGTGCGAACCCGAACACTGGACCCGCAGTGCGGACAGATAATTTTTGAGAAGGGTGTAAACGCAGATACGTCGATCGATTGCGAGCAATCGGGACACTGGTTTACGACCGGTTCCTGTTCAGCTGATTCTGTCATCCGACCTCAAATTTGCACCCTCTCGGGTAAACCGCGACAGTGTATCTTTCGCAACGCAGAGGTCCAGACTTTTCCCATCTCAATTCTTTTCCGGTTTGATAAGCTTCATAATCGCCCCAACTGGTTGCGACCTGCCTCAGTGAGGGCTACCGTTTCGGTTTTCCATTATGGGTGAAACCGCTTCCACTGTTTCCATCGGCGATTACGAACTCGGTAGTGATCGACCGCTCTTCATTCTCGGCCCCTGCGTGATCGAGTCCGAAGAGTTTCTGCTCGATCTGGCCCCAAAGGTCAAAGCGGTTGCCGACGAGGCGGGTGTCGACATGATCTTCAAAGCGAGCTACGACAAGGCAAATCGAAGCTCGGTCAATTCATTCCGGGGAATGGGATGTGAGCCCGGCTGCCGACTTCTCCAGAGAGTTGGGGAAGAGTTAGGCGTTCCTGTGACAACCGACATCCACACCGCTGAAGAAGCCCGCATCGCCGGGGAATTCATCGATGTGCTGCAAATCCCCGCCTTTCTCTGTCGTCAGACAGACTTGCTCGAAGCGGCGGCGAAGACCGGACGGGTCGTGAATGTGAAAAAAGGCCAATTTCTTGCTCCGTGGGACGTTACAAACATAGCCGTTAAGCTCGATGCCTTCGGCTGCAGGAACTATTTTATGACGGAACGTGGAAGCAGCTTCGGCTACAACGCTCTTGTGGCTGATATGAGATCCATACCCTGGATGCAGGAAAGCGGCCTCCGGGTCGTGTTTGACGCGACCCACTCCGTCCAGCGCCCGGGAGGTGATGGCACGTCCAGCGGCGGCGATGGAAGACTCGCTCCCGTTCTCGCCCGTTCAGCGGTAGCGGCCGGGTGTGACGGTGTATTTATGGAGACCCATCCCGAACCGGAAAAGGCGCTCAGTGACGGACCAAATCAAGTCCCGCTTGACCAACTCGGGGAAGTTCTCATCCAGCTGCGGCAAATTTTCAATGTCGTTCGCGGACTGCCCCTGACATGATTCGACGCCTTCCCATCGTCCTTTTGACGGCCGCGTTTCTGCTTTCCGCAGGAACGGCCATCAGGCTTTCGGCCCAGGACGAACCAGGGGCAAAGGAAAACCGTCCGAAAAGAACCGAACAGGAAAAAGCAGCGCAGCGGGCCAAGGCGAAAGGGAAAGGGAAAGGGAAAAAAAAGCAGAACGTCATGTCCTTCAAAGGCGGCATCCCGACCGAGATCAGCTCCGCGTTTCCGATCGGACGGGAATTTGTCGGTGTCTCGATCCCCTCCTACGAGGAGGAACGATTGAAATCGGTGATGCGCGCTGACTCCATCATCCGGATCAATGACCGCTTTCTCGACCTCGTCAATCTCGTCATCTCCGTCTACAATTCCGAGGGAGAGCATGAAACCACGATCAGTATGGACGAAGCGGCCTACGACCTGACGACACAGGAGCTCGCCAGTAAAACCCCCGCGAAAATCGAACAGCCGAAATTCACGATGACCGGAGATAAAATGACCTTCGACACCCAGTCCCAGGTCAGCAAGCTGGTCGGCAACGTGGAAGTGATCATTCCCGACGCCGGCAATCTCTTTCCCACCCCGGGATTTCCCGCATCCGGCGGAAAGTAATCCCACTCCTTTTCCCTTCCCCCAACCTCACCATGAAGATTCCATTGCACATCACAGGAGCCCTTTTCCTGAGTCTCGCATCCATGTCCCTGAACGCGCAGGACAAGGATGCCGCCATCGAGAAAGCGAAAAAAGAAGGGCAGAGCCTGATCGACAACCCGAGCATGCAGAACCTGTTTCGGCAGGCGAAAAAAGATCCTGCGGAAGCAGCCAAATCACTCCAGGCTGACCCGGGTGACATTGTTCGCGACGCGACCCGAATGTTCCAGGAGAAGAAGAATTCCGTTGATCTGGAAGGAATCGACACCCCCGAAAACCGGGCCAAGGCGGAGCGAATCAAAAGCGCGGCGATGTCGAAAGTCGGTGAGCTGACCGGGGCCGCCAAACCGGAATCAACGGCCGATGTGCCTGCGACCGGAGTGCCGGCCACCCGCTCCTCGGCAGGAGCAACCCGTTTTGTCACCCCGATCGCCATGCCGGTCGAAGAGACCCCGACCCCTCTCGCCGCCGATGCGAACGGCGCGACAGTGGTCCAGGACAAGGAGGTTCAACCCATGGCCAGCGTCGAGCCAACCCTGCCTCAAATTCCAGATACGCCGTCCTTGACCGGATCCGACATACCGGCGCCCAAACCGCTCAGTCCGAAATACAATACGAAAGCAGGAGGCGGCTATCAGGGCGCGGACAAAGACCACATGGAGATCAAAGCGCGGGAGTCCGTCATGGACAACAACAAGGGCCTCCTCACATTCCAGGGAAATGTCATTGTCGATCATCCGGAGTTTGAGATGAAATGCGAGACCCTCGAAATTTACATGGCCGAGGGAATGGGTGCCGGCGCCAAAAGTGACGGCAGTGATCCGTTTAAGCGCGCGATCGCTTCCGGGGGAATGGTCGAAATCCGCCGTCTCAGTCCTGACGGAAAAACCCAGATCGCCATGGCCCGCCGGGCCGATTACAATGCGGTTACCAAAGACATCATTCTCTCGGGAGGCCCGCCCTACATTCAGGATGGTGACAAATTTATTGAAACCAGCTCGGCTGATGCAAAAATCATCATGCGCGGCACCGGACAATACCAAATCACCGGTTCCGATGCGGGGCCCAAAAACCGAACCCGCATTGTCATTCCCGTCTCGGGAGGAGACAAATCCAAAGACATCGGCATCCAGGGCCTCGGCGGCGGTATTGACCGGCTTCGCTGATTCGCGTAACCTTCCTTGATTCTGAGGGAGGAACACTCTCCTTCAGCCCAGATTTGCATGAGTTACACGGACGACCGCGACGAGATTGCCGAGCTTTTCGGAATCGAACCCAAGCCTCGCAAAGGATACTCCGAAGAAATTCCGGAATCGCCGGAGTCCCCGGCTGCGGAGAAACCGGCCTTCGATGCACTTCCGCCCCGACGGGAAACGGCGTCAGCCAGTGCGCCGGCGGCATCGCCAACTGCGCCACCCAAACAGGCTCCCCCGCGGCAAGCCCCTCCGAAACAGGAACCTCCGAAACAGGTTGCGGCGGCGAAACCCGGACAACAGGCAGTCCCCCAACAAGTCGCCATACCTGCTTCTGAAGCGAAGACGAAATCTACGCCGGCTTCGAAACCTGACGCCGGCCCGATCGAGGTAAAACTGCCGGTGAAGCTGACTCCTCCCGCTCACGTGGAACCGCATCCACTTGAGACTCGAAAAGCAGCCCCCACCCCTTCCGCCAAGCCTCCGGAGCCTGTCGTCGAAGACGAGGAATTGCTTGTTTACGACGAACTCGATCTTCCCGATTTTTCGGAAAGTGATTTTATTTCTTTCGACGAAAAACCGGAGCCGCCGAGGAAGCAGACCCTCCCCCGCAAGAAGGCCGCTCAACCGGCGAATCCAGCTCCGGAACAACGCCCGCAAAACGAAGCTCCGGTTCCTCCGGCAGCCTCTCCGGAACCGCCATCGGACACCCGCCCTCGCGCGACTCCCCGAAAGGCACCTGCGGCGAAAACTCCCGCCGAAGCTCCTTCGAAAAAGGCTCCCCTTGCTCCGGCTCAGAAAGCGGCCGCACCGAAACAGGCAGCACCAGAACCGACCCCGGAAGCACCAGTCGAGCGAAAGGCCCAACCGGGACCGAAGCCCACGCCTGCACAGACCGCTGTCGCCTCAGCAACCACTGCCTCTGCCGCGGCCGTAATACAGGAATCTCCTCCGGCTTCCCAGCCCGCCGCTCAACCAGCGGCCGCACCCGCCGGGGACGAAATGCTGATGCAGACCCACGGCCTCGTAAAAATCTACGATGGGAGAACCGTGGTCAAAGGAGTCGACATCAACGTGCGCAAGGGAGAAATTGTCGGATTGCTGGGTCCCAATGGAGCGGGAAAAACGACCAGCTTCTACATGATCGTCGGACTCGTTCCGCCCAACGACGGACAGGTTCTTTTCCGTGGAAACGATGTCACGAAAATGCCGATGTACAAGCGGGCCCGACTCGGGATGGGATACCTTCCTCAGGAGGAATCGATTTTCCGGAAGTTGACCGTCGAGCAAAACATCATGGCGGTGATGGAAACACTCAAGATACCGCGAAAAGAAAAGGTGGAGCGCTGCCATGAACTTCTCGAACGATTCAGCATTACCCACATCCGGAAGAACGTGGCCCTGACCTGCTCCGGGGGAGAAAAACGCCGGCTTACCATCGCACGATCCCTCGTCACGAAACCGAGTCTGATCATGCTGGACGAACCTTTTTCCGGAGTGGATCCGATCGCGGTGAACGAGATCCAGTCCATTGTTGCCGACCTTCGGGAATCCGGACTCGCCATTCTCATCACTGACCACAACGCGCGTCAGACGCTCGAACTGGTCGACCGGGCCTACCTGATTTACGAAGGAAGCGTTCTACGCGAAGGAACGAGGGACTTTCTCATCAATGATCCTGTCAGCCGCGAACTCTACCTTGGTGACCGCTTCACGATGTAAGAACCAACTGGCATCAAAAATGCAGGCTTGCCAGCAGGCCCTTGCAAACTCTATCATTCTAAGAACCGTTTCAATCACACTAACCTAAACCCAAAGGAGTCAATTCCATGCAAACTCACAACGCCAATATGCCGATCACAGTCACCGGTCGCCACGTTTCCGTCACAGATGCCATGCGCGAGCATGCGGAGAAGAAAGTCGCCGGCCTGCACCTTGATTATCCGAAAGTGATCGAGGCGAAAGTGCTCCTCAACGTCGAGTCCGACCGCCATATCGCTGAAATCATTCTTTTTTGCGCGAATCATATCGTCATCGAAGCCGACTCGACCACTTCCGATATGTATGCCTCGATCGACGAGACGATTTCCAAGATCGCCCGGCGTATGCGGAAGCACAAAACCCGCATGCTGAAGTCGCACCGCCCCAAACGACAGAAAGACATTCGGCACCTGCCCGAGGCAATCTTTGCTCAGGATATTCCGTTGGAACCGGAAGAGGAGCACGAGCCGGTGATCGTGCATAAGGAGAAATACAAAGTGAAGCACCTCTTCTCCGACGAAGCGATCATGGACATGGAAATGAACGAGAAGCCCTTCATTCTCTATCACGATGCCAAAACCGACGTTCTCTCGATTATCTATCGCAGAGAAGACGGCGACTACGGCATGGTGGCTCCGGTCCAGGACGCCTGATTCAATCATCCAACCCTGTTGGATACCGGATCCAACAGGGTTGAATTCTGCCAAAACCGAGTGGAAAGCGGGCTTGCGGCCGAGGCTATCCTTTTCCCATGTCCCTCCCCTCTCCCAGACCCGTCTCCGCAGGCTCACGGCTCGGGATCGTGGCTCCGGCGGGCCCGTTTGATCAGGAGGCGTTCCAGCGCGGAGTCGCCTGGCTTGAGGAACGATACGAAGTCGTTCACGACGATGCCATATTCACCGAAAGCGGCTACTTCGCCGGAAGCGACTCCCGTCGACGGGAGGAACTGAACCGGGCGGTTGCCGACCCCTCCATCGACGCGATTCTCTGCGCCCGGGGAGGCTACGGCTGCACCCGGCTCCTGCCCGGGATCGATCCGGGAGCGGTCCGGGATGCCAACAAACTCATCGTTGGATTCAGTGATGTGACGGCGCTGCATACTCTCTGGAACCAGGCCGGCGTTCAATCGATTCACGCCCCGATGGTGGCGGCTCTGGGCTCCGCCCCCGATCCCGTCCGGACAAGCTGGATCGCAACCCTGGAGCAGACCGGGCCTGACCGGCAGTGGGATCTTTGCCGTCTCGACGGCAACTGCGAATCGTCCGGCGAAGGAATTCTCTTCGGTGGGAATTTAGCTGTATTGGGTGCCCTCAACGGAACGCCCTTTGCACCCGATCTTGCCGGAAAAATCCTGTTCATCGAAGATGTCGGCGAGCGCCCCTACCGCGTTGACCGGATGCTCACAACACTCGCCCAGTCAGGCTGGTTTGATGAGATTACCGGCCTCGTGGTCGGTGCCTTTACCGAAGGCGATCCCGGAACCGACGGCGTTTCGATCGACGATGTTTTCACGGCGCAATTCGCGACCGCGGAATTCCCCGTCCTGACCGGTCTCTCTGCGGGACACATCACCGACAATGAACCGCTCCCCTTTGGAGTCACCGCAAGGATCGAGGGAAACTCGCTGACGGTTACGGCTTGAGTTGATTCATCAACACATGTAGCCCGCTCCGTCCGGGGCAGACGAGATCGAGGTCCCCGTCTCCATCCAGATCCGCAATCGCCGGGCTCAATCCCCAGCCGATTTTTCCGCCCTTCGAGATCTCCCGCCGATCCCATGTGCCGGTCTCTTTGTCATACTGGTAGCTGTAGATCACGAGAAGATCGCCTGATCCGGGATCTTTCCCTTCGTGAGCAAAGTATCGCTTTCCGCAGACAAACTCCCCCTGTCCATCCCCGTCGAGATCGGCCCAGTGTGGAGTATGTCCCTGAGACCAGGAATCGTCGATGAGATGACGCACCCACTCACGCCCCCCACCCTCGACTGCTCGCTGCTCGAGCCAGAAGACGCCGTAGTCGTGAGCACTCGACCAGACCAGATCAGAGTCCCCGTCGCTATCCACGTCCTTCACCAGAACAGGAACGCTGGCCCGCTCTTCGAGAAAGAAATCCGGATGCCATTGCCAGGTTCCGTTGAGACGGTCTTCGGGCGCTTCCGCCCATCCTGACACACCAATCATGTCGTTGCGACCGTCTCCATTGACATCGCCAAACCCAAGGCCGTGACCGATCAGTTCCGGGATCAGTTCCCGCTGCTCAAATTTGATTCGCCGCGGAGATTCATTGACGACTTTACCCCGCCACCAGGCCGCGAATTTTGCACCGTTCGGCAAAACGTCATCGACCCCATCCCCGTCGACATCGACGAGCATCCCGTTCTCCATGGATCCGGGAAGACCAATCGTGTGTTTCGGCCAGGGCAGTTCCAGGGAATCGGGGCGCTCGACCCAGTAGATCGATTTACTCCGATAATTTACGTTGATGAAATCCTCGTCCCCGTCGCCGTCCATATCGATGAGGAGGTGGGAATAGCCATCGAAGCGGCCTTTGATCTCGGCGACCTCACGGACGAAACGTCGTTTCCACTCTCCGGCATTGGTTTGTTCGTACCACCATCCGCCACAGATCACATCGAGATCGCCGTCGAGGTCGATATCGGAAGCGGCCGCCGCAGAGTAAGTCGAATCGGCATTGAGAACGACCGCCTCGAAAGGAGCCGAATGGGCCGTCGTAAACAGAGGGACGGCCAGGGAGGCCACCCACGCAGCCGGGAACTTCATTTCCGTTTTTCGAGATTTTTCTCTACGAGGCTGTCCTGCTTCAGACCCAGTAGCTTTTTGGCAAGAGTGTCGTCCGACTCCACATCTTTCTTCAAATTCCCGATCGAAGTTTCCACCGTGTGAATCTCACCTTCGCTGTCTTCGAGAATCAGGAGATAGCCGTAGTATTCCCACCCGCCAACGTTGGTGTAGTCGCGATCGGAATCGTATGCAGTGATGACCGGCTTGGCTTCATATTCGGATTCTTTTCCTGCTTCTACAGCCACGTTGAAGCTCTGTTTGCTTAAAACTTTTCCGTAATCAGAACCTTCTTCGGAATATCGCTTCGTCTGTCTCGCAATCAGGAAGAGAGTTCCTTTGCCTCCGACGAAGTTGATGTCACGCGAATCGTTGTCCACCGCAACCGAGGCCGAGATAGTCTGCTCCTTCATATAGCTGCTGTCGCCCTGGTTCTTGCGGCGCTTGCCTACGGAGACCCGGACAAGCAAGTCAGCGCGGGGCTTGGGAGCATTTGCTTCGATCTTTTTTCGCGAGGCTTCATCAAAGAGATCCGCTTTCACCGAAAAGATCTGGCCATCGCTGGTTCTTTTGATCTTAGTGGCCCCGGTGGAGGGGGTGTAGGAAATCACTTCGACTTCCATCTCCCTCCCCTTTAGATCCGTGACTTTGATGGTTGCGGCGAATGAGAGGAACGGAACAAGTAGAAACAGGGTCACGAGAGAGAGCTTCATGTTTCGACTGTAGCAGATTTCCGAATCCTTCGCCAAGCAGCGAACCTCCTGATTTTTTTTACCTGCAAGGATGGTCTCGATGCGCTCTACATGGAAACGACGACTTTCCCGAGGTGCTCCCCGCTTTCCAAATGCCGGTAGGCGTCAGGAGCCTCATCGAAGGAAAACGTACGGTCGATCACCGGTTGAACCTGGTGTTCTGTCAGGAACTCATTCAACCGCCCGAACATCTCCCGGCTGCCGACGTAGATGCCGCTGAGGTCGACGTTTTTGGTAACAAGGGGAAAGAGGCTGGCATCCGGAGCTTCGAACCCCGTGAGCACCCCGATCAGCGCGATCGATCCACCGGCCGCAACTGAATTCATCGAACGGGGCAGAGTCCCGGGCCCTCCGACTTCGATGACGTGATCGACCCCCCGCTTTCCGGTTTTTTCAAAAACGGCTTTGTCCCACTCAGGGGTATCCCGGTAGTTGATGGTTTCATCAGCTCCCAGTTCAATCGCCCGCTCGAGCTTTTCGTCGGAGCTGCTCGTGACAATCACCTTCGCTCCGGCGGCTTTCGCCATTTGCAGCGCAAAAATGGAAACTCCCCCCGTCCCCAGACAGAGGACGGTATCGCCCTCCTGCATCGGACGGCTCCGCTCCATGAGACCGTGCCACGCCGTCACCGCAGCACAGGGAAGACAGGCCGCTTCAGCAGTAGAGAGGTAATCCGGAATTCGAACGATGCTGTGCTGCGGAGCATTCACTTCCTCTGCGAGAACCCCGTCGCAGGAGCCACCCCGCGCAGACTTGTGATAACGCATATCGAATCGCCCTTCCTCCCAGTCCTGGAAGAAAGTAAGGGCCACCCGGTCTCCGGCTTTCCACTTCGTGACATTTGATCCCACGAAGGAAATTGTTCCGGCCCCGTCCGACAGAGGCACGACATCCCCTTCCCCGCCCGAGGCGGACTGACCCGACTTCATGAGCAGGTCACGATAATTCAGGGAACATGCCTCGATCCTGACCCGGACATCCGTTGGGCCGGGTTCAGACAGTTCGAATTCATTGAGAACAACATCGAGGTTTTCGTTGTCCTGTTTGCGCAAGAGGTATCGTTTCATGAAATGGGCTTGAGTTGGAACAGCTCCTCGATTTCGGGAAGCGTCAAGGTGTTGACTACGTCGTTTTTCGTGAGCCATCCCTTACGGGCCAAACGCACTCCGAACCAGAGATATTCGAGCTGCGATGTCTTATGGGCGTCCGGATTGATCGCACACTTGACTCCTTTTTCCGTGGCCAGCTTCCACCAGCGCCAGTCCATATCGAGACGCCAGGGGTTGGAGTTCAGTTCGATGATCGTCCCGGTATCGGCACAGGCATCAATCACCTCGGGAACATTGACGGCATAGGCTTCGCGTTGCAGGAGCAATCTTCCCGTAAGGTGCCCCAGCATCGTCACAGAGGGATGGCTGACTGCCTTGATGATCCGTTCGGTCATGTCCTTCTCGGAGAGCGTCATCGCATTGTGCACCGACGCCACGACATAATCGAGTTCGCCGAGGAGATCGTCATCGAAGTCAAGCGACCCATCTTTCAAGATATCGACTTCGTTTCCTGCGAGAATGCGGAATTGGTTGCCCTCCGCAGCATACTTCTGATTGAGCGCCGCAATCTCTTTCCATTGCGCCCGGAGACGCGATTCATCAAGACCATTGGCCTGGAAAGAACTCTTCGAATGATCTGCGATTCCGAGATACTGCAATCCCAGTTCCATCGCTGCATCGGCCATCTCTTCGAGCGTATTTTTCCCGTCGCTTTCCGTGGTGTGATTGTGGAAGGTTCCCCGCAGATTTTCGACCGTGATGAGATCAGGAAGGTCTCCTGATTCCGCGGCCTCGACTTCGCCGGTGTTTTCCCTGAGTTCCGGCTCCACGAAAGCCAATCCCAGAAATTCGTAGAGTTGCGCCTCCGTTTCGAACACGGGAGGATCCTCTTTTCCGCTGCCCTCTTTGGGAGCGAGACGGTATTCGTTGAGCGTGTATCCCCGCTCCAGCGCCCGTCCCCGCATCGCGACATTGTGCTCTTTGCTTCCCGTGAAATAGGCAAGGGCGCAGGCATATTCCGCATTGCTCACGACCCGTAAATCACACTGCAGGCCATTGTCGAGATAGATGCTCGCCTTGGTCGCCCCTTTCGCGATCACTTTGCTGACCCAGGGCTCACCGACAAACGCATCGATGAGGGATTCCGGATTCGATGACGCGGCCAGGAAATCAACGTCATGCACCGTCTCCTTGGCCCGCCGGTAGCTTCCGGCTGCCTCCGCCCGAAGACAGTCCGGATGCGCTTTCAAAAAATCGAGTATTTCCGCCACCGGAGTCGCGACATCGCCGAGACGGAACCGGTCCGCGTTCTGCTCCCGGAATTCGATCGCTTCGAGGATCTTTTCGGCAGTCTTTTTTCCAAATCCGGACAAGTCTGCGATCGCTCCGGATTCACAGACTTCTTTCAGTCGGGCAACCGAATCGACTCCCAGCGAATCGTAGAGTGCTTTGATCTTCTTCGGTCCGAGCCCCTGAATTCGAAAGAGTTCAAAAAGCGACTCGGGGAATTCGGACTTCAGATTGATGTGGTATTCCAGCTTCCCGGTCGACGCGAGTTCATGCAGTTTCTGCTGAAGCGCATCCCCGATTCCTTTGATTCCCTTGAGTTCATTGTCCTTGGCGAGAGCGACAATATCTCCGGAAAATTGCTGCACCGTTTCCGCACCACTTCGATAGGCTCTGATTTTGAACGGATTTTCCCCCTTCAGTTCGAGAAGCAGAGCAATCTCTTCCAGGGTGTCGGCAAGGTCTTCTCGGGTCATGCGGGCAAATTAGAACGACTCGGAATTTGCGCCAGCAATTTCCCACCCGGAGCGACTTTCCGGAGCAAGTCGAAACGGCATCCTCCAAACGGAGCCGAGATCTTACTCTTTCCGCTGGAAAAGCAGGATTCAAAAAGCGTGCATTAATCCGTGAAATTTCGACAATGCCCCCTATAATTTCTCAATTGACTCCGGCTTTACCAGGAAACGAACCCATCGAAAGCTGCTGTCTTCCATCTTCTGATGAGTAATCGTTACGAAATCCGCGAGCAGATCGGCAAAGGGGGCCTTGGCGCAGTCTACAAAGCTTTCGATACCCAGTTGCAGCGCGAGGTGGCAATGAAGCGGGTCCTTTCACCGGACCAGGCAACCGAAGAGGAAGTGCAGGAGGCTGCTGACAAACTCATCGCAGAGGCGCAGACACTCTCGACCCTGAATCACCCCAACATCATCACTGTCTTTGATGTGGGCCAGGATAAGAACGGAGGTTTCGTCGTCATGGAGTTGCTCAAAGGAGAGACGCTCGACGAGACGATCGAACGTGGCGTCCTGACGCGGGAAGACTTTACCGAAGTCGTTTACCAGACGATGGAGGCGCTCATCGCGGCGCAGGCAGCTGATGTCATTCACCGGGATATCAAGCCGACCAACATTATGGTCATCTGGCAGGCCTCCGGAAAATTTCAGACCAAGATTCTCGACTTTGGTCTCGCCAAGTTCAGCAAAGCGCCCTCTGTCCAGACCATGGATCAGGAAGACTCCGTTCTCGGATCCATTTTCTTCATGGCTCCGGAGCAATTCGAGCGGGGGGAGCTCGACGCGCGAACTGATCTCTACCAGATGGGTTGCGTCTACTACAATGCCCTGACCGGCCAATACCCGTTCAACGGGGATACTGCCCCGCAGGTGATGAACGCCCACCTGCAGCACAAAGTGATTCCACTGGATCAAATTCGCCCGGACCTGCCTCCTGCGATCTGCCAATGGGTGATGTGGCTCATCAATCGCGATATCGAGCACCGTCCTCAGGACGCTCGCGATGCGCTCAAGCGCTGGCCGAAAGATCCCGATCCCGCGGCCGTTCCTGTCGCGAAAGCTCTCCCGGTTGAAGAAACGCCGGAAGTCTCTTCCAGTCAGGTCAAAATCGTCACTGCCGGTGGATCAGCCGCCGCCCCTCCTGCTCTCATCGTTACGGGCACAGCCCCCCAGGCCGGAGCGACAACCGGTCGCCTGCAAACGGGTGCGACCACGGGGAGACTGCAAACCGGAGCGGCACCAACGGCGTCCCGAAACACTGCGCGAAATCCGGGGCGCCCGAATGTAAAGCGCACCCATCAGAAAAGTTCCGGCAACAAAGGGAAATTCATCATTATCGGATGCGCCCTCGCCATCATTCTCGTCGCCGCCGGAGTCAAAGCGATGATGTCCGCGAAAGAGGAGGCAAAGAAGGACCGCCTCATCGAATTGTCTTCCGCGGAAGCCCCCACCGGAACGACCGACGACATTGAAATTGCGCTGGAGTTCATCACGGACCGCAACACGTCCCCGTCTGATCGAACCGATGCGATCAAGATTCTCGAAAATCTCGAAGGCCCCGGAGTAGAGGAGGTGATGCATTCCAATCTTCAGGAAGCAGAATCAATTCCTCTGAAAATGCTACTCTCCAGAGTCTTGTCTGATCGTGGTTACTCAGCAGCCGTTCCGACGATCATCCTCGGATTCCATTCAGCGCCCAATGACAAGCAGCGCATTGTCTTTCTGAATGCCGTCCGGGGTCTGGCCACCAAAGACAGCCTGAACGAGATTCTCGGAGCCCTTCAAGGCGATCACAGTCGCGAAATCCGGAGAGTGTTTGAGGACACCGTTCTTGCCGTGCTCCGCCAGGGGGACGATGCGGATGCCACCATCGATAAGATATTGACCCGTGTGTCCACAGTTAGCGGAAATGAGAGAAAAAGCCTGTTCCGGATTCTAGGGGTTCTTGGCGGCGACAAAGTGAAGACCCGCTTGAGGAGCATCTACAATAAGAAGAACGATCCGGAATACCAGCGGGACGCGATGAACGCCTACCTCAACTGGCAGAATCGCACGGTAATTCCCGAAGTGGAAGCCATCATCAAGGAAACCGGGGACAAGCCGCTTCGTTTCGGAGCCCAGTCCGCCTTTGCGAAACTTGCCGCGCTCCCCGGGCCGGAGCCCATCGAAGAGCGGGTCGCCCTTTGGGACCGGGCCTTTGCCTATTTGGACAATCCCAACGATGCCCGCCGCCTCGTCGGGGCTGTCATCGAATTCCCTTCCCCCGCCACGAGTGAACTTTTGAAAAAGTGGTCCGCGCACGAAAAGTTTGGTCCTCTCGCAAAAGGAGCACTGGGAACACTTCAGAAATCAATCGCCAGTCTGCCGGAGCTTGGTCCGGGTGACGAACTCAAGGGAAACAAAGCCCGGGTTCAGGGAGATCAAAAAGCCGCCTTCAATTCTTTCCTCGAAGCGATCACAGGATGGTCGTCTCCGGAGACCTGGTTCACCTGGAGCTTCAACGTGAAAGAAGCCGGGGAATATTCGGTGGTTGTCAGCCAGTCAAGCATCCGAGAAAAGAGCAGCGAGTTTGCGGTGTATCTGGCTGGAAAGACTCTCGAGGCGGAGTCGGTAAAGACGGCCAGCCTCGAGGAATTCGAGCCGGTCGAGCTGAAAGGTACCGTCACCCTCGAAGCGGGAACGATCTATACCTTGTCTCTCGTTGCCGGAGACCGGGTCGAGCCACGCATGATGGATATCGGCTCCCTCAAGCTGGTGAAGAAGTAGGAGCTCGAAGCCGCGATGCCATCGTAGCTGCGAGCGTGAGCGAGTCAGGCCTTTGCTCTTCCAGGACCGAAGAACCCTTCGCCCCCCTGCTCGCTCACGCTCGCAGCTACAGACATCCGCCACCGCAATCGTTTACCGACGATCCCCGCCCTTCGGCGAGCCACCGCCGCCCTGCTGGGGCTGTGGATACTCAATGTCCCGTCCGTCGCTGAGGCGAATCATGGCACCCCGGATCATATTGCCCCGCTCCTCCCGTGACATGTTCGGATAGGTTTTCATAACGTGACCGATGTAGCCCCGCAGCTTGTTTCGCTTCTCCTCGGAAAGAGACTTGTAGCGGTCGATGTCCTCTTTTGACGGACCTTTGCGCTTTTCACCATCCCCGCTCTTCGCCCCCCCGCTGCTTCCACCCTTTGCCGGGACGGGAGACAACTGCGACATTTCATACTTCAGCTCCACTTCTTCGCCCGCGAAGGAAATGCGGGCCGTGATTCCCTCCAGTTCCTTTCCGGGATCAACCGAAGAATTCTCACTGACACCGACCAGTTTCAATCCCTCTTCATTCGCTTTTTCCGGAGTCACCAGGATCGTCTTCTTGGTCTCCCGGTTGTACAAAGTTGCCATCTGGATATCATCGAGCGCCGCTACTCCCCGCAGCACATAGGTCTCGGAAGGATCCAGAACACGAACAAAGGGGCTTGCCGTCTTCAGTGCCTCGTAGTCGGTCGTATCCATACTGGCCGGCGTGAGCTCTTCTCCCGACAGGCACAGAACGGAAATCGAAAACAGGAATCCGGCGATCCAACCCTGTCGTGCCTTTGCGCGAACCCTCTTGAATGTCGTTTTCCGATTCATCTTATCCCTTTTCCTCCGTCTCCTCTTCCGCGGCAGTGGATTCCCGGGTCAAAGGTTCCGCTTCCTCCGCAGGAGGCTCGGCAGCCTCACCATCAGGCGAAAACCATTTGGCTACTGTGATTTGGCAAATGGATTGCGGCTCGATCTCCTTCGACTTGCCGTCGATTTTCAACTCCAGCGATTTGATGACCACGAACTTCTCCGGGCTCTGCAATTCGGTCAGCCATTCGATCACCTGGGCCTGCTCGCCCCGGATCGTCAGGCGCACGGCCACCTCGGAGTAGAAATTTTCCTGCAGTACTTCCTGCATGCTCTGCTGCTCAATCTTGATCTTTCTCTCGAACAACTGGTCCTGCAATTCCTGTAGCAAATCGCCCAGTTCCTTCGTCAACCGTCCACCTTCGGCACGGGGCATGATCTCCTCAAGCCAGCGCTCGCGCACGTCGGCCTTCTCTGCATCGACGAGCCACATTTCGGCGTCTTTGATCTGGCTGTCGAGAGCAGAGACCTGGCCACTGCTTCCTTTCAGATTCTTGACGATGTAGCGGGCCGCGAATCCATTTGCCGCGAGAAAAATCACGCCGAAGCAGGCACCCAGCATCCACTTTTCTCTAGTTGTCAGGCTCCGCATTTTTTGGTCCTCCACTGATCACGAACGTAGCCGTGTTGTTTTTCTCCACCTTGGGATTCGGCATGCTCCAATCATAGGCCGCAAACTCCTTCATCCCCTGCAAGTCTTCCAGCAACTGGTTGGCGAGCTGGACGTCCCGCGCCTGCCCGATGACCCGAATGTTCCGCGAGTTGGTCCGGAATTCACGAATGACGACGCCGCTTCCGGGCAGGGCGGATGTCAGTCGGCTCAACTGCACGACCGGAAACCAGGTCTTTTCAAAGGCCGGCTCAAGCACGTTCCAACGCTGCTCCACCTGCTGAATCCGCTCCACATCCGGTTCGAGAATGGAAAGCTGACGCTCCATGGACTCGATTTCGTTCGCTGTGTTTCTCGCACTCACCCACATCCACGCTGCCGCGACGCAGTAGGCAATGAGGACGGCCGTTCCAATGATGACAGCCCGTTGGCCGTTTTTCCTACTACTACGGGATCGGGAAACCGCTGGAGGAAGAAGTTTATCCCGGCCCTCTACCCGATCCACGACCGCGTTGGGACGATGGCTTTCCGTCACCGGAATATCGAGCACTTCCGAGAAAATCTGGACAGACTGCGGGGCCAGATTGGGAACGCAAAACTCCAGGCCCGAAGGAAGATGGCCTGACAAAGCAGGATCCCCCTGAAGACTCATCAGGGTCAGAGAAACTTCCTGCGCGGCGCTCCGGTCCAGTTCGGTGGAACCACTCAAGACCTGAACATGAATGGGAATCCCTTCGTGATAGATCCCGAAAACATTCCTCCCCTGCTCCATCCAGATCCGGCATCCATCTACGGGAGAGGGAAGAAGGGCCGCAGCAGTCGAGTATCCGGCCGCCGTCGTGACAATCAATTCTTCGGGAAGCGGAGGGACAACGGTCACGGCAAAGGTATCCCCTTCCGGGTCGTGACCAATCAGATCGTAGTCGATCAGGGTCTCTCCCGGAGTTCCTGCGAGCCCGCGCTTTTCCACCTGCGCGTGGATCATGTTGGTATGCAGCGAGGAATCGGTCGGTGGCAAAGCCACCGCAAATGTCGATACCAGGGCCGAAGGCAGTCCGATGACCACGTCAGGGCGCCTTCCAATCAGGGCGGAAAGAGTCTCCGCCCGGGCAATTTCTGAATCGCCGGACACAAGCATCCATCCGCTATCGGGAGCTGGAATCGCGGCTATTCCGGCCATGATTGTTTTCGCTGCATAAAAAGCTTTCTCCTGTAAACCACAGAGATGGCAATAAGTTTCCGGAATTCCGTCAAGAAATACAAGTTTTCAAAAGTCCCCAATCAGGAAATTTGCGACGGCGATATAGCGCTCCGACCATTTCAGGTTGCCGGGACGAACCGTTGGCACCTTCGGCGCGAGAACTTGGAGAAACGGCGTCCCCTCCAGCCACAGGTCTGTCTCCTCAATCCCTTTCAGAGCAAGGAACTGCTGCTTGTTCGCTTCGCGATGAATCAGAATGTCCACCTGGCGCCCCTGGTAGGGATCCAACGCAATCACTTCAAATCCGATCGAATTCGGTTTCTCCTTCACCTCGACGACGACGATATTGTGATGCGCGCCGGTTTCCCACCCGGCCTCCTTTCCTTCCCGTTCCCGGACGACAAAGGAGCGAAGACTGAGAATCGGAGTGACCCCGTTTCCAATCGAAGCGGTCAGCAAATCATGAACGCGCAGGAGATGATCGTCCTCGCTTTCGCCTTCCCGACGATCCAGATACAACCCTTTCAACTCGCGCGCGCCTTCGTCCTTGAGCATCTCATTCAGCCCGGCGACGAGATCCGCTGACTGAATTCCGTGGACACCCCAGCGCTTCAGTTTCGGGTAGACTACCGACGGTCGGCTTCGAAAATAGCGATCCACAACGAAGCGCATCCGGATCCCGTCGTCGCTTCCGACGAGGGATTTGTAGACGTCCCGATACTCCTCCTTGCTGAACTTAAGAAGATTGAGAATCGACGCCGGAGCGCAGGAATTAATGGAATCCGGAAAACGACGCTGATCGGTGATGCCGCGGTATTTGGGCAACTCCTGCGCAAGGGAACCATTCTGGAGATCGAATCCCGCAGCGAAAACGAAAACACAAAGCAGGCACGCCTTAGACGTCATCGTTGCTTTCCCCGGCCACGTGCCCGCGCAGTTTCGCCTCAATGAAATCGTCGATGGCCCCGTCCATCACCGCTGCGATGTTTCCGGTTTCACATCCGGTGCGGTGGTCTTTGACCATTTGATACGGCTGGAAAACGTAGGATCGAATCTGCGCACCAAACGCGATCTCCCCTTTCTCCCCGTATTGACGCTCCATCTCCGAACGCTTCTTGTCCTCCTCGATCTGAAGCAACTTGGCCTTCAAGAGCTTCATCGCGAGATTCCGGTTCTTAAGCTGACTTCGTTCGGCGGTACAGCGAATCTGGATCCCGGAGGGAAAGTGCGTCAAGTGAACTGCCGTCTCGACCTTATTCACGTTTTGACCACCCTTTCCGCCGCTTCGCGCCGTCTTGATTTCGATGTCTTTTTCGTCGACCTCGAGATCCGGCTCCTCTTTCAAATCAGGAACCACGTCAATGCTTGCGAACGAGGTGTGACGCCGCGCCTGGGAATCAAACGGGGAAATTCGGACGAGCCGGTGAACCCCGCGCTCGCAGTCGAGATATCCAAAGGCATTCTCCCCTTCGAAGCGAAGGGTTACCCCGCGAATCCCGACTTCCTCGCCCTCCTGGATGTCCATCGTCTCCACCTTGAAATTATTCTGCTGTCCCCAGCGCTGGTACATTCGCATCAGCATATCCGCCCAGTCGCAGGCTTCCGTCCCGCCCGCTCCCGCGTGAATCGTAATGAAGGCGTTTTCGGAATCGTTCGGCCCGTTGAGAAGGGTCTGCAGCTCGATTTTATCGAGTTCCGCCCTGATCGCTTCCACCTCGCTCATCACTTCTTCGGCGGAAGATTCATCGCCTTCCTCCTGCGCGATTTCGACGAGAACCGCAAAGTCATCGATGCGGGCATCGAGATTGAGAACCGGCGTGATCTTGTTTTTCAGCGCCGAAACCTCCCCCATGCGGGCCTGGGCTTTTTCCTTGTCATCCCAGAAACCGGGCGCGCTCATTTCGGCCTCAAAGGCCTCCAACTGACGTTCGAGTTTTTCGAAGTCAAAGATACCGCCGCAACTCGGAGAGTCGGGCTTTTAGAGATTCCGTATCGATCGCGTTTAGGTCGTCGCTCATGTAGTGGCTATCCTTTTCCACACATTGGAAAAAATTCAAATGCATTAGCCCAAATCCTCCGGCAGGGTTCCCCCCTCCCGAGAAACCTCCCATGAAAGCACGCGGCACTCTCATTCGACGCTCGCTCCTCACCGAGACGAGCCTGATTGTGCACTGGTGCACCCACGAAAACGGGATCGTAAAAACCGTCGCGAAGGGAGCCCGCCGCCCCAAGAGCGCCTTCGCCGGAAAACTGGATCTCTTCTACCTCTGCGAAGTCGAGATTCACCCCGCCAAATCGGGCGATCTGCACATTCTCAAGGATCTCAAGATTGAGCGCGCCCGTCTCGGCTTGCGAAAAAGCTACGCGCAAACCCTCGCGGCCTCCTACTTCGTCAAGCTGGTCGAACGCGTCTCCGAGCCGGAAACGCCCCTGCCGGAGATCGCGGATCTGCTCGACCGGGGCTTGAATTTTCTCGAGGAAAATGACGTGACTCACCGCTCGGTGGCTCATTTCGAAAAACAACTCGCCGGCTTTCTCGGAGTCGTCGAACCCGGAGTCGACCCGATCCAGTGTCTCGCTGACGTTTTCGGGACGATGCCGAAACAGCGCGGGGAGTTGATCGAGCGCTTACGGTGACTCCCCTATCCTATCTCGACGAAGGCCGCCGATCGCCGCAGACCGAACGTGATTCTTTCGTCGCCAATCCTGATTTCCTCTTTTAGAATTCCCTCATGAGAACACTTTTCCATACCGCCCTGTTGCTGCTTGTTGTCGCAGACCATTCCATGGCCGGTGAACTCCGCGACTGGACCAATTCCGCCGGAAAAACGATCTCGGCAGAACTCATTTCCCTCCAGGGCGACGATATCACTTTGAAAATGGAAAACGGGCGGGATTACACCTTCCCGCTTGCGAGCCTTTCGGCAAAGGATCAGGAATTCGCCAAATCCTGGCAGGAGGAACAGGCCGCCCTCGCCAGCGCTCCGAAGCCGAAGACCGAGCCTCTTATGGCCACTCCGGGCAAAGTGATCTATCACTCCGATCTGAAAGAAGCGGAAGGAACCTGGCGCATGACTCCCGGCAAGTGGGAGTTCAGTGAGAACGGACTCACCGGAGTCGAGGTCGCCGCGGATGATCATGCCGCAGTCATGAAGCAGGCCCTGACGCTGAAGGATGTCATCATCGAATTCGACGTTCTTCTCGGGGAAGCGAAAAGCGCCATGTTCGGGATCGACGATGCGAAAGATCACGTCTGTCGTGTCACCCTGACGAAGAGTTCTTTTCAGGCCCGCAAAGACGACAACGATCATGAAGGCTCCGATGTAGCGAAACCGTTCAACTCGATCAGCGAAGACTTTGAAACCGACGAATGGCACACCGTTCGCATCGAGCTTCTCGGGGAGGAAATGCTGGCCCAAACCGGAGATCACATCAGCCTCGGATCCGATCCCCTCCTCGCTACCGAAAAAGCGAAGTGGGGCTTTATCGTCAGCGGAGAGCAGGCCGGTTTCCGCGACCTCACCATCTGGGAAGCGCTCCCGAGTGAGGAGTGGGAAAAGGCCGGCCCCCGTCTCAAGCGAAAGCTGGACGTAGAGGACTAATCGGCGGGAATCGTGTAGCCGCGCTCGCAAGAGCGTGGGGCCAAGTCCCATACGACCACCGTCTTGCGACGGCGGCTACATTCACGAAAGCCGCTACGACCCGTAGGCTGACAACTTCGTTTCAGTGCGAACGTAGATCGTTCCGCCAATGATGGCAGGCGTGGTTCGGCAGAGTTCCCCGAGTCGGCTTGCCCCTCTCGACTCGAACCCGGGCGAGGCCGCGATGACATGCACATTACCGCTTTCGTCGGCGAAAAAGATATTCTTCCCATCGCTCACAGGGGACCCGAAGATCGAACCTTCGACACCCGGAATCCGGCTGCGCCAGAGTTCCTCTCCTGTCGCCGTCACGACGCAGGTGCCGATGCCCGCATCATCGATCAGGTAGGTGTGCTCTCCGACTGCAATCAGGGAAGGAATGTGAGGCACACTCTTTTCGATTCTCCAGATTTCTTTCCACTCCCCGCCTTCCAGCTTCATCGCGACGCAGTGTTTCGGATTCGCGGTAAATCCACAGGTTCCGATCACGAGTCCCCCGCTCACGATGGGAGAACTGATCGCCCGCTCATTCGTCTCCAGATAAAACACCGATTTCTCCGCGACAACGGAACCGTCCACCGGATCAATCGCCGTGAATCCATGCTGCCAGTTGGTAAACACGAGAAGCTCTTTTCCGTCCGCCTCATAGACACAGGGAACGGAGTAGGAAATTCGCTCGCTTCGCCGATCGACGGTCCACTTCGTTTTGCCGGTAGCCGCATCGAGCGCGAGCAGGTTCCCGCTTTGTTTTTCCTGATCGTTGTTCAGGACGACAAGATCGCGATAGAGAATGGGCGATCCGCCAAAGCCATGTCCTCCCACAACAGGACCGAGATCCTGTTTCCATTGCAGTTCCCCTTCGTGGCTGAGAGACACCACGGTGAGCTGATCGGGAGGTCCCCAGGCAAATACGACACGCTCTGCATCCACTGCGGGCGTCGAGGAGGCCGCGCTGTTGAAGCGGTGCCCTTTGAATTTCCCCTGATCGAATTTCTTTTCCCAAAGGGTCTCTCCGGAGTTTCGATCCAGACAAAGGGCGAGCCATTGATAGGCGAGCGCGCCGCCACCTTTCGCTTTTTTCCCCTTCTTTCCTTTGCCCGCTCCCTTCGCTTCTGCTGCATCACCTCCCTGCGGCACCGCACTCAGGAGAAAGAGACGATCGCCGAAAATCACGGGAGAGCCGTGCCCGCTTCCGGGAATCTCGACACTCCACTTCCGGGTTTCATCGGACAGGCTCGCCGGAACGGTTTCCGGGGAATTCACCCCCGAACCATTCACTCCACGAAATCGGGGCCAGGCCGGATCCGCCTGAAGATGCGAGATTCCTACCGTGGTCAAAATACAAAAGAGAGAAAAACGATTCATGGATAAAACTGGATCTGGAAGTCTACCGGGACAACCTGCGCACTCAAGACTGTATATCGAGCCATTCACATTCCTTGCGAGTTCTCTTTACGGGAAGCCCGAATTCATGGCATCGTTTCCCGGGCGATGAATTCGCCGCTATTCTGTTCGACTCTCAAAAACTGCTTATGAAAACTACTACCATCTCAATCCTGGCCGCCACTGCTGTCGCCGCCGTCGCGTTCACCGCTCATTCCGATGACAAGAAAAAGGGGGAAGCTCACAGCCACAAATCAGAGGGCATTGTTCTTCCGATGCCTCCGATGAGCCCCATTCCGAGCGCAAAAGGTGCCAAGGCCTACATCGTTCAGCCTAGAGACGGAAAGACCGTGAAGAAGAAGTTCAAAGTGGTATTTGGGCTTAAGAACATGGGCGTTGCCCCCGCCGGAATCTACATGGGAGCTGACAAGCCTACCGGCCATCATCATCTCATCATCGATTCCGAGCTTCCCGATATGAAGCTTCCGTTCCCCATGGATGAGAAGCATCTTCACTTCGGTGGCGGCCAAACCGAGACCACGCTCGAGCTTTCTCCCGGAAAGCACACTCTCCAGCTGGTGCTCGGTGACCACGCGCACATTCCCCACAACCCTCCCGTAGTGTCGGAAAAAATCACAATTACGGTGGAAGAGTAATCGGCTTCCCTTCATCTCTTCAGGGCCCGCACGACCACCGGTCGTCGCGGGCCTTTTTCTTTTCTGGAGGAGCGAATCGAGTCTATCCTCGTGGCACGCCCGCTCTTTCAAAGGCAGCCACCAAGTTCCGGTAGCAGACCTTCGTCGCTTCGACCGGATCGTAGTCGGGATCACTTCTCCAAATCTGGCTGCTCACCTCGCAGCAGAAATCTCCTCGATAGCCGCCTTCGTAGAGCCCCTTTACAATCTCGGAGTTATCCCAGTTCCCGGACTCTCCCGCAAGCGCGAATCGTACCTTTCCTTCGACCTCAAGGGCGTCTTTCACGGCCACGTATTTGGTAATGGGAAGTGCCTCGCGCACCGTTTCCGCGATCGTCAATTCGGGGTCATGAAAGGCGTAGTGGCTGTAGTCGTAGACCATGCTGAGGCGTCGCGGATTCCCCAACTGCTTCAACAGCCAGGTCGCCTCCGCCGGTGTCGACATGGCGTGGCTGCGATGCGGCTTGATCGAAAGATAGCCTTTCTGATCGGCCAGAATCTGATTCCAGTTCGCAAGCCGGTCCCGAAACATATTTTTCGACTCCTCCCATTTCTTTCCCCCGAGGATGGTTTGAATCAAAGGGGGACTGCCCGGAGCCAGCTCATTGGCGAGCCGAATGTACTGGTTCAGTTTGGTCAGGGAATTGGCGTGTTTCCCGTCGTCTTCCTCCGGCTTCAAATCGGCCATCAATGCACAGAGTCGCAGGCCGGAATCCTCCAGTGCCTTGCGAACGTCCTCCCGTGCCGCTTTCGATATCAACGCCCCCGATGGATCACCCGTCGTTCCGGAAAACACGGTGATTTCCACCGCGTCAAATCCGGTCTTTGCGACAAGCTGGATCGCCTCCACGACAGACATGGATTGAAGGCCGTAGGTTCCAATCGCAACGCCGCAGCTATCCTTGTCCTTCGCGTGCAAACCGTTTCTGCCCAACCCCGTGGCCGCGACCGAAAGGCTCGCGGTTTTTAAAAATGTTCGTCGCGTCGAATCCATGGGAAAACGGTGAGTCGAAAACAGCCCGCTGGCAACGGCGGATTCTCCTTGTCGACGCCCCCCGCACAGCGGATGTTTGCGGCATGCATCGGATCTCCCTCCTTCTTCTAGCCAGCCTCTTCCTTTGTTCCGGACTGTCGGCGGAGAAGAAGATCCATCCCTCGCTGGTTGAAGTCGAAGACGTCCCCGGTCTCCCGCGTGTCCTCCTCATTGGCGACTCCATTTCCATGGGCTACACCGTTCCCGTTCGAAAACTGCTGAAAGGCAAAGCAAACGTCCATCGCATTCCGGCCAATGGCGGGCCGACCTCGCGCGGGCTTTCCAGTATCGACAAATGGCTCGGGGATGGAAAATGGGATATTATCCATTTCAACTGGG
This sequence comes from Verrucomicrobiales bacterium, assembly GCA_029213265.1. Classification (GTDB taxonomy): domain Bacteria; phylum Verrucomicrobiota; class Verrucomicrobiia; order Verrucomicrobiales; family DEV007; genus Arctic95D-9. The sequence continues at coordinate 34,411 of JARGNG010000034.1, forward strand.
GCATCCACGATCTGAAACACATGGAGGACGGAAAACGCCAGGTCGAGGTGGAGGACTACGAAAAGAATCTTCGCGCCCTGGTGGCGAAACTGAAGAAAACGGGAGCAAAACTCATCTGGGCCTCGACCACTCCCATTCCCGATCCGCCCCTGAAACCGGAGCGCACTTTCGGGGATGAAACCGAATACAACGCGATCGCTGCCCGGGTCATGAAGGAAAACAACATTCCCGTGAATGATCTTCATGGTTCAATTTCGCCCCGCTTCGCCGAATTGCACAAGCCTCAGGACCTTCACTTCACCGAAGAAGGTTCTGAATTTCTTGCCGGAAAGGTAGCCGAAGCCATCTCCTCACAACTTTGAAAGCTCGCCCCTTCACCATTCGCAAGTGGGCGGCCCTTGCTCTGGCTTCGGCTTCCCTGCTTCAGGCCAACGAGATCAGCTCTCACCAGAGGATGGTGGATCGTCTCGCTGGGATTGAAAAGGAGACGCTGGAGAACAATTATTTTCTCGGCGAAAAATGGATTCGACAAACCCGGGCCGCTTTCGAGGCGCTGCCCGAGAATGCGACCACCGCAGAGCGCTTCGGGGCCCTTTACGCCCTCGCCGAAGAGGAACTGAACCAGGGCCTCGAACGCGAATCCATCGCCCACTTTGAAGAGGCCATGGCATTGGTGGACCACGGGCGAAATCTCAACGGAGTCCCGCAAAATTTGGTGATCAACGTCATCAGCCAACTCACTGTCGCCGCCTTCCGTCTCGCCGAAAAGGAGAATTGCTGCGCTCAACCCAACCCGGAGAGTTGTATCTATCCACTCTCTCCGGCCGCTCAACACAAAAACCAGGAGGGATCCCGAACCGCCATTTTTTATCTGGAGCAGTTTCTCGGAAAGCTGAAGCTGCCGGAAGACATTTACGGCCAGTCTATCTGGCTCCTGAATCTCGCCTACATGACTCTTGGCGAACACCCTGACAAAGTTCCATCAAAGTGGCTGCTCTCGCTCCCTTCGGAAGGCACCTTACCTCCGGCTGTTCTGCCCGATCAAGCTTCCCGTCCTTTCCCTCCGTTTCGGAATATCGCAGAAGCCGCCGGAGTCAATACCTACAGCCATGCCGGCGGTGCCGTTGCCGATGACTTCAACAGCGACGGCTCGATTGACCTCCTCGTGAGCTCGTGGGATCCGGCGGTTTCGGCTTTCCTCCTCGTAAACGACGGAACCGGGAAATTCTCCAGACAGGAAGCGGGCCTCGATGGAATCAAAGGCGGGCTCAATTTGAAACAGGCTGACTACGACAACGATGGCGATCTCGACATCCTTGTTCTTCGCGGAGCATGGCTGCAGCAAAATGGACAGCATCCGAATTCCCTCCTCCAGAACGACGGAACCGGGAAGTTTATCGACGTTACCTACGATGTCGGACTCGCCGAACCGGCTTTTCCCACCCAAACGGCAGAGTGGTTTGACTACGATCTCGATGGGGACCTCGACCTCATTATCGGAAACGAGTCACACAGCGGCTTCGACGCCCCGGCTCAGCTCTTTCGCAATGAAAACGGACACTTCATAGACGTCGCAGAGGAAGCAGGGATCGCGGCCACCCGCTACATCAAGGGCGTCGCCTGGGGTGACTTCAATGGAGACCGCTACCCGGATCTGTTTTTCTCCTGTCTCAATGAATCCAATCTCCTCTTTCAAAATCGCGGGGACGGAACTTTCGAAGACGTTACCTATCTGCTGTCGACAGGCAAGGCAGGTCCCATTCGCAGCTTTCCGGCCTGGTTCTTCGATTATGACAACGACGGATGGCTGGATCTATTCGTAAGCAGCTACAGCTGCAACGGAGATGACTACCGGACTTATTTCAGTGGAAACCCGCTCCCGGATGATCATATTCCGGCACTCTTTCAAAATCGCAACGGTGTCAGTTTCGTCAACGTCGCTCGAAGCGCAGGACTGGCCCGCCCCACTTTGCCCATGGGAAGCAATTTCGGAGATCTGACCAACAATGGCCAACCCGATATCTACCTCGGAACCGGCAACCCGGGCTACGATTCGATCGTTCCCAACATGCTTTTCATCAACGGCGAGGGCAAGTTTTACGACTTTACCATGTCGAGTCGGATGGGGCATCTCCAGAAGGGGCACGCCGTCTCCTTCGCCGATTTTGATCGCGACGGAGACCTCGACATTTTTGAGCAGATGGGCGGAGCCCTGCGGGGTGACACCTATTTCGATTCACTCTTTGAGAATCCCGGGTTCGGGCAGAACTGGATTTCGGTCCGCCTGAAAGGAACCCGATCGAATTCCCGCGGCGTTGGCGCAAGAGTTCGGGTTGTCCTTTCCGATGACGGGGGGAAAGAGCGGTCTCTCTATCAATGGATGTCGAGCGGCGGAAGCTTCGGAGCCAATCCTCTCGAATTGCATTTTGGACTTCAAAAAGCGCCCACGATCAGCAGAATCGAAGTTTCCTGGCCGGTCACGGGACACACGCAGATCGTCAAGGGGCCGCCGATCAATCAGCAGATCCTCATCGTGGAGGAAGTGCCTGATTGATCCGAACAAGTCCTGCCAGAAACCCAAGCTAAGAATCGATCGAATGAAACGCCGAAATTTCCTCAAGAAAACCGCAGCCGGAGCTGGAGCCGTTGCCCTGTCCGGCGTCGCGAAAGAGTCCGCCTCCGCCGCACTCAACCTTCCCGGGTCGATCATCGATGATTTTTCCCGGGTGGACTCCCTGTATCACGGGCCGGAGTGGGAATCGCTTAATCCCGGCTATTGGAAGATCCAGGACGGAGCCCTTCGACGTCGCCTCAAGAACTACGGTGACCGGGCCCGGCGCACGGGCTTTCCGTATCACTCCGAGACTCATGGCGGGAAAGAGATGGAGACCGACTACGATCCGTCCCTTCCCCAGGGCGTCCTCTGGCGGCGCGACTGGAAGCTGAATGATACCTACGAGATCAGCCTGCAGGGAACCTTCCACGGAGAACTTCCCGAAGTGCCGGAGGGCGACCGGGCCGATTGGAAAATGTATCAGCCGGGCTACGGCCTGATCGGATTGGCAATCGGCGGAAAGAATCTTTTCGAGAGCTATGGCAAAGAACGGCAGGCCACCTTGATCGGATGGCAGGACAACGGCTCTTTATCCGTGATCAAAGAGCCCTCTTCGGGAAAAGGAAAAAACAAGGGGAAAGGCAGTTCGACCGCGAAGGGTGCGAAATCGGTCGCTGCCCCGGCACTGGAGCCGGGTGACTCCTTTACGCTGTCAGTGAAAGTGAGCAGCGACGGCGAGGGACTGGCAAAAGTGACATCCACCTTCACCACCGGAGACAAATCCGTTTCGCTGGAACGGAAGGGAGTGCCCTGGAGATTGACGCAGGGGTACTTCGGGGTCGTTGGCCGGGGTCTGATCGATTTCGAAATCAACGGCGTCAGCATCGACGCGAAGAAAAATGAGCCGCTCACGATTGGCACCGCCGACTGCTGCGCCTGCTATCCCCTGGGCGATTCTCTGAAAAAGGTGGGCGATTCGTGGCAGGTGAAGTTTGTCGGTGTTTTTGCCTCGGATGGAAAGCAGGCCGAAATCCGGGTTTCTGATTCGGCAGAGCCGGAAGGTGGCTGGAAGACGGTTCCGGTCGCGGGTTCGGCGGAAATCGTCAACAACGCGTTCCGGCGAAACACCTCCGTGGTCACGGCGACGCTCCCCCAAAGTCCCGCCGCGACCACACTCTACTACACCATCTGGAAGGATGGCGTCGACGTCACCACCGACGGTCGTATTGGCACGGATGCCTGCGGACCGGGAACCGGCATGGTGGGCGATGTCCCCGCGTCCGGCTCCTACGTGGGCCGGCTGCCGCAACTGAAAGCCCCCTACAAACTCTGTGGTCTCAGTTGCCATGCCATCACGAGCGGTTTGCAGCAGCGCACCGACGACGGGCTGAAGATTCTCGGTGGCGGCGATGACTGGCAGGTTCGCGATCAGCCGACGGTGGAAGCCTACCGGCATCTCGAGGATTACGATTTTCAAGTCATGGTCTGGGAGGACGACGTCTGGTACATGGAACTGGTCCTCTATCCGCCGAGCACCGACGACGCCTACAAGGTCGTAGCCAATTCCATCTTCGGTCCAACGAGTCGCTGGCAAATGATGCGGCACTGGAATGTGATCAATCCCGGCGATCACGACTACGGCATGGATGACGTGAAGGGACCTGAACAAATCGCGATTCGGAAACACGAAGGGCTTGGTCAGGACCCTCACTACATGCGACGAAATTTCCAGATCGTTCATCATCTCGTCACAGGGGCAGAGGAAGTCGATCCGCTCGCCAATCCGAAAAAATGGCGAGCCTGGAAGATGCCGAATCGTGATTTCACCTTTGTCATTCTCGATTCCCGACTCTGGCGAAGCTCTCAGGACACGGAGATCTGGAAAGACTGGGGCTGGGGCCATGTCGAGAATGCCTACGATCGCGCCGACCCGACCCGGGCCCTCCTCGGCGAAGAACAATTTGCCTGGCTTCAGCAGGTGATCCGAACTGACTCTGCCCGCTTGATTTGTCTGACCGGAATCAATGCCCTCCACACCATTTGGGCGGGCAACAAAGGTGGCGATACCGCGTTCGATCAGCGCGACCGCGTCGCGGCCGACTACGCCGGGTGGGTCAAAGCAGGCGCCGATCGAGTCATTGAATTGCTCGCCGAGCGTGACGGTGTTGTTACGGTCTATGGGGATGTCCACAACGGGAGCATCATCAAAAACAAGGAGCACCGTCTCATCGAATGCAGTTTCGGCCCGATTGGCCGGAGCGGAGGTAGAGCCGTCGTTCCCGGGTTCGGACCTTCGATGAAAGATTTCGATGGCCGCGAACTTGATGTGGTCGCGCTGTATCACAAGGAGCACGCCTCCCCGGACCTCAAAAAGCATGCCCCGGGTGATCCCTTCTATTGGAATTTTCTCGAAATGGACTTCGATCCCGCTCAGGCCGACCCGAAGATTGGTCTGCGCGTCCGTAACATGATCGATCCCCCCACGGAAAGTCCCAGGGGCGGGGGCTCCCTCCAGGAAACCGCCTCTGAAAGCGGACGACCCCTCACCTGCCAGCTTCCTGCGATAACGACCCTTCCGAATGCAGATGTGCGCTTCGTCCATACGGACGGCCGCCCCGTTCGCGGCACCCGTAGCCTCGAAGACGGAAGCGTGCCCTTAAAAGGCCTGCCCGATATCAAACCGGGAACCCGCTTGATCGTGACCGCTTTCGACGGCGAGAAATCAGACTCACAAACCGTCGTCGTATCGTAGAAATCAGGGGAGCTTCCTCACCCGGACATTGCGAAAGGCAACGCGACCGCTGTTCTTCTGTAAGCCAATCCGATTTCCTTGCGACGGAGGGTCGGCGCGGTGATCGAGAACCGTCTCTCCATCCAGCTTGACGGTGACTCGACCATTTTCGACCCGGACCTCAAATTTTCGCCAATCATCGGTCTCCCCGGCCCCTTCGACTTTCTCACGAGCGACGAGACTGCCGGTCGGAAACGCATTGTCGGGAGGAGCGATGTTAAGTTCGTAGCAGTCCTTCGTCAGACTTTTGGGCTTTTCCTTCGTGCTCAGGAACACGCCACTGTTGGTGCCTTTGGCGGCTTTGAACTCCACCGTGAGTTCGTAATTCCGGTAGGTGTCTTCATGAATGAGAAGGCCGCCCTCTCCTTCATCGACCACAAGGGAGCCGTCTTCGACGCGCCAGTTGGCATCGCTGGTCGATTCCCAGCCAGTCAGAGTTTCCCCATCGAAAAGAGTGCACCACCCGGCGTCATCGGCAATCACGGGAGCACTGAGAATCAGGAGCAGGGAAAAGAAAACTCTCATGAATCAGATTCAGGCGAATCTTCAGATTGCGTCGGCTCCACCACGTCTTCTTCCTGCCGTGGTTTCCGCTTGCGTTGTTCCGGTTTCGCGAAAATTTCCACATAGACCGTCCCCCAATTCTCGCTGGTTGCCAAATCGATCTTCTGGTTGATCTCCGCCTCGTGAACTACCTCGGCATCGGAGTCCGCCCGCCCGACCCGGCAGTCAAAACCCCAGAAGTCCGCGCCTTGCGGCAATTTCTTGGCTCGCTCGCGCTTCAGGTATTTGCGAACATCGTTCTTGATCGCTTCAATCACCCGGGGCGGCTTGCGGTTCGGAACCTCCAGTGGAAAAGATTTTCTCATTCCGCTTCTTCTCGCTGGCTTCAGCCTCCTTGTCCAGAAGAGAAGCAAATTTAACAGGGCCGGGCCGTCGACCCAACCCTCTTGAATCCGAACTTTTACTGACTGGAACGGGCACCGATGAAAAAATTCGATTGAAGTTGAAGACGAAAATTTCCACCAGACATGATAAAAGTCCGGCTGTTCGCCGGAAGCGTAAAGAGATAAGGTAAAGGAGTCTTCTCCAACCATCTGCCATTACTGCCAGCCATTTAAACTCGTATATACAAATGAAGCTAGTTATCAAAAACAAAGTCCAATCACTTCTTCTCTTTAGTATTCTTGCTCTAAGTGCGAGCCAGATGGAAGCGAAAGACAAAGTGATCGTCTATCCGAACGCAGCCAGCCCCCTTTTCTCGATCGAGGTACCGGGAAACTGGACGATGACAGAGGCAAAAGCTGCTGATCAGTTCTTTCTTGTGTCTGGTCCCGCCGGAGTTCAAATGTGGTTCCGTGCCAGGCCCATTGCCTCGGAAGCCGAGTTCGAAGGTGCCATCGAAGCGGCTACTGCGTCCGGCAAGGAGTGGTTCGCCGAGAGTTACACGAACATTCTTCTGGAAAAAGCAATTATCGGAGAACGGGACGGCATGCCTTTCGTTTCCATCAAAGGGGCTGGAGTTTCCAAAGCGAACGGGGAGTCCGTCAATTTCACCATTGCATTCGCATCTATGCCCAACGGAGCCCTTGCCCAGCTGTGGAGCATTATTCCAGCCAAGAATTCCAAGGGAGTGAAGTACTTTGAGAAAGTGCTTGAATCCTTCCAACCTCTCTAGCCAGTCATCCGACCACTCAATCCCGCAACATTGCGGGATTGAACGGCATCAGTCGAAACGGGGGCGACCGGCACTTTCCGGTTCGTAGTCAAAACCGACTTAGGAATTTCAAGACGGTTCTTCAGCGTTTGTATTCCAAACATCAAAATTACTCGATCACCTGGCTCCAGAGCTTCGCGCCGGACGTGATGAACAGGGTTTTTCCGTCCACTCCGCCGAAGGTGCAGTTGGTGATCATATCCTCCGGCACCGGTATCATTCCGAGGCGTTCGCCTTCGAGGGAAATGATATACACGGCTGCGGGAAATTCGTTCGCGGTCTCGAGAGAGCTGGCAAAATTAAGGCCAGCTGTCGCGTAAATATGGCCGTCCGGGCCCACCGCAATGCCATCAGGGCCCCGCTCGCCTTTCCAGTCATACAGTTTTTTACGACTGTCGGGATCAATCGATCCATCCGCCTTCAGATCGAAGCGCCAGAGCATTCGCTGGCCGCCCGGATCGGGTCCATTGTGGTTGTCCGCCACGATCAGATACCTTCCATCCCCGGAAATCGCGATGCCGTTGGGGCGCTGCACTTCGTGACTGATCACACGGGCCACGCTCCCGTCCGGATCAATGCGGTAGACGCCTTCGATCGCTTTGCCATCATTGTCCAACTGCTCGACATCGTCAGGCGGCCCGTAGCCTCCATAGCGGGGATCGGTAAAGTAGATGCGGCCTTTGGAATCATTTACCAGATCGTTTGGAGAATTGTAGCGTTTACCCTCGAAACGGTCTGTCAGCACCGTGATTTGACCATCCAACTCGGTTCGCGTAACGCGACGGTTGCCCCCTTCCCGATGCCCTTCACAGGCGTGGAGCCTGCCCTTGTCATCCAGGAAAAGACCATTGGCCCGACCGGAAGGCTGCCGGAACACATGAACCTTTCCGGAAGGATCACGGCGCATGATCCGACTGTTTTCCACGTCCGTGAAATAGACATTTCCGTCCGGGCTCCAGGCAGGCCCTTCGACGAAAGCCACCTTGCCTTCCACCTTGAGCTCTCCCGATTGGAGAATCGAAACAGCAGCGAGGACACCAAATACGAATGCACGAGTCTTCATGCGGGCGATTCTTGTCAGCGCGGCGTGCTTTGTAAAGTCACAGTTCCCGTGAAGTTACTTCGCAATGCAGAAGAGGTGCTCTTCTCCCCGGACAAAAAGCTGATTACCAAAAACTGCCAGAGAGGCATAAACATTCTCACCGACTTCACTTTGCGCGATCACATCGAAGGTGGGCCCGGGCTTGAGCACGGAGACAATCCCCGAATCCGAAGTGAAGTAAGCCAGTCCATTCGCGGCGAGCAGGGACGCACTGTGGCCTCCTGGAAGACGCTCCCTCCAAAGCCGCTCCCCCGTCGCCGCAATGAAGCAACTCGCCACTCCATTATCTGCCACGACGAGGAAGTAGTCTCCAATCGCAACGGGACTGGGCACGTAGGCTGCTCCTGCGGTGTCACGCCAGACCACGTGTGTTTTGGTAACATTCCCACTGCCGTCGGGCCGGATTGCTAGCATGTGTTTTTGAGGGAATCCGCAAGTCAGGAAAAGAAGATTGAGATCTTCGTTGTAGACCAGGGAAGCGACAAACTGCTCGGTTGGGCCATCGATCACCCAATGCTGATCGCCCGTATCCGGATCGTAGCTGGCGACAGAAATACTGCCGGAGAGAATCAGCTGATTGCGTCCGTCGATCTCCCGTATGATCGGGGTGCAGTAGCTTCTCGTTTTGTTGGGACGACTGGTTCGCCAGATTTC
>JARGNG010000034.1:43328-45864 GCA_029213265.1 Verrucomicrobiales bacterium
CGGAAGGAATCACAAATTGCATCTCCTGGGTTTTTCCGTCGTCGGTCGCAGGCATGAATACCGGAGTCGTCATCGCAATCTTCTGTTCTCCTTCGTTCTTCCCGGAGATGTATTGAAATAGCCGCCCAAAACTGCCGTTCTCGGCGGAAGATTTCATCGAAGTCGTAGCGACCTTGAGGGCCCGGTAGTTCCGAATTTCAAACTTCCCTTTCTTTTCCACGACATCGTAGGACGCGGTCTCGTAGCCGGCCCGCGAGGTGGAGATAAAGGCGATCCCGACCAATCCGAGAAGGCCTCCCGTGACAAGAATCCATCTACGCTTCTGTTTCATAAAAAAGGTTACGCTTCACGGAAGATTTGAGCCATGCGATCTAGCAATGCTCCCGAGCCCGGGTAATTACGACGCTGACGCTGTCGCAATCGGCGAGGATGAATTTCTCCACCTCGAGGGTCACCGCGCAGACTCCGTCGAAGGCAACGACTGCGGCGGCAAGATCTTCCGCAAGGGTCTCGATCAGTTGACGTTCCCCGCTCGCCGCCACCTCACGAAGGGATTCGGAGACCCGGAAGTAATCAATGGTGTGCTCCAACTTGTCATCGAAACCCTTGAAAGATTTGGCCAGAGTGATCGAGACACTTACCGAAACCGTCTGCGGACGTGCCCGCTCCTCGTCCGGTACCCCGACTCGCGTGACGACGCGCAGGCCCTTGATGTTGATGTGATCACTCATGGGTTATTGGTAACAGGGTTCGATCAGGGACTCAACCCTGTAGAGGAAAGCGAATGCGTTTCTGATATCCGGAGAAAGTCCCGTGATCGCCTCTCTGGGTTTACCCGAGTCGAAATTTCACATCGCGAATGTTATCGGCGCCGAAGCGGTCCTGCATCTTGCTCAGAATCTGACCGCGCATTCTTTCCAACTCGTAAAACACGGTCGAGTGGAGCACCTGGATGTAGAGAATCTTCCGATGCATCGAAACCGGCCTGGCATTCTGCGCTACGAATTCGTTTACCAGTTCGCCCCATGCCTCGAAAACCTGCTCTTCGTTGAAGCGGTTTTCGAGCCCGAGGCTCTTCAATGTTTTCTCGACGGCGCCTCCCATGTCCTGCTCGAACTTGGAAACGTCCTGAGGCGCCCAATATCCGCGTAGTTGCGCGAGAGCACGCTCACGGTTGGATCGGCGGGGGCGGGATCGAAAAGCCATTCTTGCTCAGAATACTGCCGAGCTCGACATCGGGCCACAAAAAAACGGCGCCCGTCACCGGAAACGCCGCTTTTGTAAAAAATTGCAGTTCTGAATCACCCCTTGCCGTCACTTCCGATGGCCTCGACGGGGCAGCCTTCCATGGCTTCCTCGGCAAGAGCGCGCTCTTCGTCATTTTCGGGCTGTTTGTAGACGTAGGAATATCCGCCGTCTTCGTTTCGGGTGAAATTATCGGGAGCAGTCTCGCGACAAAGGTCGCAGTCGATGCACTGGTCATCGACATAGAATTCTCCGTCCACGTTGTCTTCGTACTTGTCTTCGAGTTCTGCCATGATCTGGAATTACGGTTGTGAGGGCCGGTTTCGGCGCGCAAAACTAGGTTTTTTTTTGGCTGGACGCAACCGAATTCGTCGGCTTGTTGAAACAGGATATCCAGGGCAGATTCGCCCGGCCCCCTGACCCCCTATAATTTATGAATCCAGAATCAACCGAACAACCCGATTCCGACACCGTGATCCCCTACCAGGGATGGCATGTGATTCACCTTTTCTTCCAGATCGAGCAAAGCCAGTGGTCTCTTCTGTCTGACGAGGAAAAGCGCGAGGCAAAAACGAACCTGGCAGAACTCGTTCAGGAAATTCGCTCGGCTGACAAGACCCAGCTCCTGACTTTCTCCATGGTCACGCCCAAAGCGGACGTCGGCTTCATGCTCCTGACCGATGATCTCCACAAGGCCAACGAATTCGAGAAACGCCTTGGGCGCGCGCTCGGGCCGGATATTCTGACACCTTCCTTCAGTTACCTCAGCATGACCGAGCTGAGCGAATACACGACGACCGAGGAGCAGTACGGAGAGCAGCTCAAAGGAGAAGGAATCGAGGAAGGCAGTGGCGAATTCAAAGAGAAAATCGACGAATACAACCGTCGCATCGAGAAATACAATCAGGACCGGCTTTATCCGAACATGCCGGACTGGCCCGTATTCTGTTTCTACCCGATGTCCAAGCGCCGTGGCGAAGTCCACAACTGGTACGGAGAGGAATATGAAACCCGCCGCCAACTCATGGCCGGACACGCCCGGGTCGGTCGCCAGTGGGCAGGAAAAATCCGTCAGCTCATCACCGGCTCAACCGGGCTTGAGGACCACGAGTGGGGTGTGACGCTGTTTTCTCACAACACGCAGGATATCAAAGAGATCGTCTACACCATGCGATTCGATGAAGTCACCGTGAAATACGGGGAATTCGGCGACTTCCTGATCGGTCTGCAACTGCCGCTCGATGAGTTGTTCCGGCGACTGGGACTGTGATCAGAAGGCAGAAGGCAGAAG
>JARGNG010000035.1:0-23639 GCA_029213265.1 Verrucomicrobiales bacterium
TCAATCACCTTTTCGAAAGCGTCGGCAATCAATTCCCCGATTTGCCAGAGGGCATGACGAAAGTTTGCCTGCTCAGCGGCTTCGAGCATCTCGCCGTAGCTCAGTCCTCCGGCGGTTTTGCTCAATTCCTCATCACATTGGAGAAGCCCATTCGCCCCGGGCTTCAGCGTGAGTTTCTGGATGATTCGTGGATTCCTGATTCGCTGGTATCGATGGTTTTCCGCGAGGACGGCACGAAGAAGTTCTTCCTGACCCGGTGCCCACCCCTTCGGAAAATGAGCGCCGAGCCGGCCCTGGCTGGTGGAGCACCGCATGTAGTGAAGTTGTACATCCTCCACCGGGGTTGCCGCGAGATCATCAAGAAGTGCGGTCCAGTTGAGACCCAGATCCTTCCGCCCGATTTCGTTGAAGGTCACCAGATCCTGCACCGGCCGGTTGGTTGCCGTGTAGGTGCCATCGAGGAGGTTCAGATTGATTCCATTCAGCACCGACTTGATCAGACCGTCTCCGGTCACGTGAGTCATCCACCCTAACACGTGGGCAAGAGCCCGATGCCCCGGTCCGAAAATTTCGACCGCATCGCCTGCGACATCAGCGGCAAAGTCGAGGTATTCCCCCCAGCCGATGGTTTCATCCCGCTTTTCTTTTGCCCAGCCGAGAATGAGGTGAGAGCGGCCGTAGAAAGTTTCATGGATTTCCTTTGGAAACACCTTGCGGTCCCCGACGGAAAGAAACCAGGGAGTCACGGCTCCTCCTGTGAGGGGGCTGTGCTCCACCTTTCCCGATCCGTAACCGAGTGATTCGCCTGTGTCGACACAGAGGGCAGCGGGAACCGTCTGGATGTCGCATCCCAGATAGGCGCCTGCGAGGTAACTGGAAAAGTGATTCCGGATCAGGGGCGCTACAGGAAGCTTTCGTGATTCGGCCGCCTTGGCGGCGAGGATTGCATATACGGTGTGTCCAATGATTCCACTCATGGGGTAGGGGCGGGGGCTCCCGGTGGGAGATTTCCACTCTCCGATGGGATTGCCGGGCGGCTCGGATTTTGGTTTCTTCAGAAACCTTCAGGGCTCTTTTGTAGGAAGAACTGCGAACCGGGGCAATGATTCGTTCATCGTGATCGGGGAGCCAACGGCGGCCCCGATGCTCGAAAGCAGACGTTACGTGCAGAAAGATTGTCACCTTTTTCAGTAATTGTCCACTTACGGGGTGAGTATGACTATGAATCTTACAATCGACATGAATCCATCCACTGAAATCCGACTGCTGGAACTTTGCGGGAAAGGCGATCGGGCAGCGTATGAGCAACTGGTGACACGCTATCAGGGCCTCATCTGCTCCCTTGCCTACAGCGCGCTGGGGAACCGTGCAAAAAGCGAGGACCTTGCCCAGGAGACATTTGTCGTGGCATGGCAGAAATTGAAGAGCCTGCGGGATCTTTCCAAGTTCAAGTCCTGGCTGTGTGGGATCGCACGAAACCTGATCAATCAGTCGATTCGCCAACAGGTCCGCAATCCTGTGTCGACGGCCACTTCTCTCGAGGTCGTTGCGGAGACGGCCTCAGGTGAACTTTCTCCGGCAGAAGAGGCGATCCGCGCCGAGGAAGAGGCGCTGGTCTGGCAATCCCTCGAACAAATCCCTGAGACTTACCGGGAGCCTCTGATTCTCTTTTATCGCGAAGACCAATCGATTCAACATGTTGCCGGGGCGCTTGACTTGTCGACGGATACGGTGAAACAGCGGCTTTCCCGGGGACGGAAAATGCTGCGGGAGGAGGTCGCCACGATGGTGGAATTGACCCTGACAAATTCCAAACCGACAACCCGATTTACTGCGGCAGTGCTGGCAGCTCTCCCGCTTAGCATCCCGAAAACGGCGGCGGCGGGAGTTGCGGGAGCCGTTGGGGGGCCAGGGGTCGCTGCGGCAAAGTCATCCGGAATGGGGCTGGGTGCCATTCTCGCACTCCCCATTATCAAGCTCATGCTGAGTGCCTGGGGAGTTAAGATGCAACTCAACAGTTCACGTTCGCCCAGGGAGCGGAGGTTTATGGCACGGGTGTTGCTGGCGGGTTTTGGACTTCTCGTACTGTCCATCGGCGTCATCCTGGTCCTGTATCAGTTGGGGGTAAATGTGTTGGGCGGGAGTCCCTTTAAGCCTGCCCTTATGATGCTCGCCTTTTTCTGTGTGTGGCTTCCCATCTGCGTTTGGGCAGGGCGGCGCATAAAGCAAATGCGCGTCGAGGACGGAACCTGGGTCGAGGCGCAGCCGGTCACCGGAACAGCAGCGAATTCGCTCAGCAGGAATGGCGTCATCAGCCGTTTTGGCGGGGGAGCCTTCGCGGCGGCTGCCTGGCTTGGGGCTTTCGCCATATCGATTGGTGACTGGACGGGCCTTGCGATCATCGCCCTGGCTTCCGTATTGATGTTTGCGATTGGAACGGCGATCTGTCTTCGACGTCCGGAGACGTATTTCAGAGTCCTGGCATTCTCCGTGTGTGCAGCGGGAATGATCGCCATCCTGGTGACGGGCGGGCGGATGGGATTGTGGAGTAGCGGTCAAAAAGTTGTCGCCACAGGGGGGGATTGGTTTTTTATCGCCTGCAACGCAACCACCATCTCCATGGTGGCCATTCTCCTTCTTGCCTGGAAGCGGGATGACACGATGCGGACGAAGGCCGCTGAGGATGTCTGATCCATTGGGTCCTCTTTCATCCAGACCTTTCATCAAGCCGCTTGCGACGGGTGGGGTGAAAGGAGTGGGGGCCAGACCTAACCCTGTTGAATCGACCGACTGCCAGAGCTTTGCTTTTTTGATACCTACCGTGTTGACGCTTCTCTCCCGCCCTGCGGTCTGCAGTCACAGTGCATCGCCCTCGGTTGGAAGGGGGGCTTCGATTCGGTTGGCCCTCGGAGGGATCTGTCGAAATTGCTGGGGATTTATCCTTTTGTCCCTAAACTCGCATCACTGAAGCCGAATCCGGAAACGGTCGTTCTTTTGCTAAGTGTTCAGAAAATTCCATGAATTCGAAAACAACACCTCAATCAGCTTGCAAGATGCGAATGGCATTCGTCTCCTGGCTTGTCGTGATCCTCTTTTGGAGTTGCTACGCGGTTGCCCAAACTCATTCGGCCCCCCACCCCCCGACTCAGATCAATCACCCTCAAACTGACGGTGTTGCTGATGTCGGTGAAGGACTCCATGTTGGAATTGAACGGGCCTTTCCTCGTCTGCGATTCAATCGGCCGGTTTATCTGACGGGTGCCGGTGATGGTAGCGGGCGCTTGTTCGTGGTCGAGCATGCCGGAATTGTCCGCTGGTTTTCTCAGGCCGGGGAAAACCCGACCAGTCGTGTCTTTCTGGATATCAGCGACCGTGTCAGCCGTCGGGGCAACGAGGAAGGGTTGAGCGGATTCGCGTTTCATCCTGAGTTCAAGAATAACGGTTTTGTGTTTTGCCATTACTCTTCGGATCGTCGGCGAACAGGCGATAAAGATGTGGCCTCCAGCATTATTTCCCGTTTCAAGCTTTCTGATGATTCGAATGTGGTTGATCCGGGCACCGAGAAAATCCTGCTGACAATCCCCCAACCATTTGAAAACCACAATGGTGGGGCGATGGCATTTGGTAGCGATGGGTATCTCTATTTCTCTCTCGGGGATGGAGGGAACGCCAACGACCCGATGGGCAATGGTCAGAAACTTTCATCGATGCATGGCGCGATCAATCGCATCGACGTTGACTCTGAGGGCGATGGAAAACCCTATGGTGTGCCAGCTGACAATCCATTCGCTACGGATCCTCAAGCCGCGCCTGAACTATTCGCGATCGGATTCAGAAACGTATGGCGGTTTTCGTTTGATCGTGAAACCGGTCAACTTTGGGCGGCGGACGTGGGACAACAAAGGATCGAAGAAGTGAATATCGTGCAAAAGGGCGGGAACTACGGCTGGAATCGGTACGAGGCTAACGATGATTTCGCGAAACAGACAAAGCTGGCGACAAACCGGCACGACAAACCGGTCGCCTGGTATGGCCATGAGTGGGGTGGCTCGATCACCGGAGGTTGCGTCTATCGAGGTAAAAAGTTCCCAGAGCTTAATGGATCCTATTTCTTCGGAGATTACCTGTCCGGCAATCTCTGGCGAACCTGGAAAGACAAGACTGGAAAATATCAAACGGAGTTGGTGCGACGAACCGGCCGCGGCATCTCATCGTTTGGTGAAGACGACGAGGGAGAGGTTTTTCTGTTGAGTTTTGACGGTGGTATTTACCGGATCGTGTCGAGCGATAAACCCGACGAGACATTCACCGACTGGCCCGTGAAACTATCCGAAACAGGACTTTTCACCTCGCTCACGAATCTAACGCCAGCAGAGCACTTGATCGCTTATGAAGTCAACGCACCGTTTTGGTCGGACAACGCAGAGAAAAGTCGATTTTTCGTACTGCCCGAGGGGAAATCACTGGGATTTCGATCGAAAGGCAGTTGGGAGATTCCTGTGGGTGCAACCATCGTGAAGAATTTCGAAATCACGATAGAGGGCAAAAAGCGGATTCTTGAGACACGCTTGATCAAGCGGACCGACGATGGTTGGCAGGCGGCTACTTACGTGTGGGACAGGAATGGTAGGGATGCGGAACTGCTGCCCAATGGAAAACAGGTTGAGATCGGGGGACTTCGGACAAGGCAGTCATGGCATGCCCCCTCGTCCTCGGAATGTGCCAGTTGCCATGTCGATGCCACAGGGTATGTCCTGGGACTCAGCACGGCTCAGCTCAATCGTGATTCGGCCGATGGGAAATCGAACCAGATCCAGGATTGGGTTCGAAAAGGGATCGTGAGTTTTCCGGCAAACGTGAATCTTGAAACCGCAGATAAATTTTGTTCACCCTACGATGAGAATGCTGACCTGGAGACGCGTGCCCGTGTCTGGCTGGATGTGAACTGTGCGATGTGCCATCAACCCGAAGGTCCTGGAAACGCTCAGATTGACTTGCGCTACGCGACGGCACTTGAAGAGACAGAAACGATAGACGTTAACCCGGCGCAGGGTGACCTGGGAATGGTCGACGCCAAGTTGATTGCGCCAGGTCAACCGGAACGATCATTGATGTTACATCGAATTGAATCGCTCAGCGAAGGTCGCATGCCCATTCTCGGCAGCAATCGGATTGACGTGAAGGCAGTCAAACTTCTGAACGAATGGATTCGATCAATGCGATAAGCGGTTGAGAAAAATTTGGTCAGACGGATTGGAGTCGACTGACCCGTTTTACGGACCGTTGATACGTTAATGGGAGCTAAGCAATGACGTGCCCCCTGGAACTGGACAGCTGAGACTCTAGATTCTCGCAGTGTTATGGTGCCGCACGAACTCGTAGGGAGTCATCTCCCCAAGCGATCCGTGCGGTCTGTTCCTGTTATAATCTTTTTGCCATTCATCAAGCTTCTCCTGCACGTCCTATAGATCGAAGAACAAATGCAGGTTCAGACATTTGGCTCGAAGCCGTCCGTTGAGCCGTAGTGTAGCGGAGACAGCCGAAGGTAACCTCTAAATAGAGTTGTTCTCGACCGGCTTGCCCGGTCGTATGAACTCTAACTGGAACTGATTCCGGTAGGCCGGGGTATCCATGACCTGGCTACAGAATTGGTTTCATTGGGGGCATGGAAATTTGAATTATCTTTTGCGGGCTTGTTCCATAGCGATGTTCATCCGAGTTTCCATGCTTCCAAGGAAGTCGCGGATGGATTAGAACAGAACGGATGAATTCCTTTTTTGAATCGCGATCGGTAGCGGCGCGCGGCTGTTCGGTCCTTCCGTTCCTGGTCTTCCTGGTATTGGCGAACACCTCGTGGCTTCTTCCCGGGGCCGATGTGGATTCCATCGATGTGGTTTCGCGCTTTGTGGATCGCCATTGTCTCGAGTGTCACGACGACGCCACGGCAAAAGGGGATCTTGATCTTCTTGCGCTGGAATTCCTGCCTGGACAACCTGCGAACCGGAATCGCTGGATTGAGATTTTTGACAGAATCGAAAAAGGCGAAATGCCACCACCGGACAAGGCGGGTGATTTGGCTGGAGAATCACGGGCATCGCTCGTTAAGACACTCGGCGGAATCCTGCGCGAAACCGACCGCAAACAAATCGTCGCTTCCGGACGGGGCTCTCTGCGTCGCCTGACCCGCACCGAATACCAGGACAACCTCCGCGATCTGCTGCAATTGCCAAATTTGAGAGTTGCCGATCGTCTCCCGGAGGACCGACATGCCCACGGCTTCACCAAGGTCGCCGAATTGCTCGACATGTCCCGGGTTCAGATGGACGGCTACCTCGATGCGGCGGAGGCCGCACTTCGGCTTGCGGTTGCCAGCGGGGTGGCGCCTCCCGTGCTTGAGAATGATCGATTCACCGGCACCGATCTATTTCCCGGCCTGACGACTTTCGGAGAGAGAGAAGCCATGTTCTTCGCCAGAGACGGAAAGATGATTCCGATCTCCAACGACGGGTTCAAGAAAATGACACCGGACCAACGGACCAATCCGGAT
Source organism: Verrucomicrobiales bacterium (assembly GCA_029213265.1). Lineage (GTDB taxonomy): Bacteria > Verrucomicrobiota > Verrucomicrobiia > Verrucomicrobiales > DEV007 > Arctic95D-9. The sequence continues at coordinate 6,548 of JARGNG010000035.1, forward strand.
CTCGAACTCGCTCTGTTCCGGTCGGCGACCTGGCCCTATTATGGCTATCCCCGGGGTTTCAGAGCGAGGCAAAGTGGCGAGTATCGCGTTCGATTTTCGGGTCGAGCCGTGAGGCAGTTGCCCGGCTTCCGGCTGGTGCCGGCTCTTGATCCTCTGCCGATGAGTTTTCGTTCCCGGCAACCTTCGGGACCCGACGTTTCCGGCGATGTTCAGGAGACTGGCGGCTGGATGGATCTGTTACCCGAAGCAAAAGAATTCGAAACCACGATCCTGTTGAAGGCAGGCGAAACTTTTGAATACAGCCTTCTCGGTTTGCCGGTTCCCTTCATTCGCACCGACGGGGGATTCTTCTATGATTTTCCCCCGATGCCACCCGAGGGCCACCGCGGCGCGGCCATTCAGTGGCTGGAGATCACGGGCCCGCTTTCCCCTGAGCCGTGGCCGCCGGCATCCCATCGTGTCCTGTTCGGCGATCTCCCGATTCGCCAGTCGGAGAAAGGAAGTTCGCTGGCGATCGAAGTTGTCTCTGAACATCCGCAGGCCGATGCGGAGAAGCTGTTTCGAGCTTTTGCTGACAAAGCCGCCCGCCATCCGGTTTCCCCGGAAGCGCAGAAAATCTATCTCGATCTGATCGGGGAAAAATTCGAACAGGGAGCCTCTTTTGCTGATGCCATGTTGTTGGGCTACGAGGCATTCCTCTGTTCGGGTCATTTTCTCTACCTCACCGAGCCCGGGAAAGATGCCCCCTTTGCCCTTGCTTCACGCCTTTCTCATTTCCTGTGGAATTCTCGCCCCGACGAAACGCTGCTCGCAAAGGCGGCCGACGGATCCCTCGCAAATCCAGAAGTGCTGCTTGCGGAAGCTGACCGTCTCATCGCCGACCCGCGCATCGAACGCTTCGTAAAAAACTTCACCGATCAATGGCTCGATCTCCGGGACTTGCGGCGTGACATCCCCGACATCCGACTTTACCCCGAATACCGAAAAGATGATTATCTCGTCGATTCGATGGAACGCGAGACCGAGGCCTTTTTCACCGCCATGATTCGGGACAACCTTCCCGCTACGGTCCTCGTCGATTCCGAATTCACCTACCTCAATGATCGGCTCGCTGCTCATTACGGTCTTCCCCGGGAAAGCGGATCGGCGATGCGAAAAGTTGAATTGCCCGACTGGAGTCCCTACGGTGGTTTGCTCACCCAGGCATCGGTCTTGAAATTGACCAGCAACGGCACCACCACCTCCCCGGTGTTGCGCGGAGTCTGGGTGATGGAAAAACTGATGGGTGATCGGCCGCCGCCTCCTCCGAAATCCGTTCCCGCGATCGAACCTGACATTCGCGGTGCCACCACGATTCGTGATCTGTTGGCGAAACACACCGAGTCCGGGTCCTGCCTCGCCTGCCATGCGCGCTTCGATCCGGTTGGCTTTGCTCTCGAAAATTTCGACATCATGGGCGCGTGGCGGGATCGCTATCGTGGGCTTGAGAAAGGGGAGAAGATCACCGGATACGATCCGGCCGGTCATCCCTTTGAGTATCGGATTGGACCGGAGGTCGAGCCCTCAGGAAAACTGAGGAACGGCGAGACCTTCGAAAATGTGCATGAGCTGAAACACCTTCTCGCAGCCAACCCGCGTCCGCTTGGCCGCAACCTGCTGCATCAACTGACCCTTTACTCGACCGGGACGTCTGTCAGGTTCTCCGAACGGCCTCAGATCGAGGCCATGCTCGATCGATGCGAACCCGGCGGATATCGCGTCGGTGATCTGATTCGTGAATTGATCACCAGCGACTTGTTTACGGGCCTTATCGAATCCGACCCAAGAGGGTAAGGTCAAGGATCGAACCCTGTTGAATTCGGCCCGAGTCGATGGATTTCCCCGCCACCACCCGCAAACTGCTCCCGAGGCGCCATTTCCTGAAAGGACTTGGCGTGGGTCTCGGGTTGCCATTTCTCGACGCCTTCGGTCAGTCCCCGGCGGAGCCCCCGCGGCGGATGCTTCTCATTTCGAACAATCTCGGAGTCCTGCCACAACCGTTCTTCCCGAAGGAGGCCGGTTCCGACTACACGCTGTCGCCTTATCTCGAAGAACTGCGCGATTTCAAAAATGATTTCACCATTTTCAGCGGGCTGTCGCACCCCAATGTCTCCGGCGGGCACTCCACGGAAAACTGTTTTCTCACCGCGGCCAAAGACCCGACTGGCAGCGGTTTTCGAAACACGATTTCACTCGATCAGTTTGCTGTCGAGCGGTTGGGACAACGGACACGATTTCCAACCCTGAACCTCGGGGTGAATATCGACAAAGCGAATCGCAGTCTTTCCTGGACTCGCGATGGAGTTTTGCTTCCGGCGGAAGACAGCCCGGCGAGGCTCTTTCAAAGAATGTTTGTGCAGGGAAGTAAAGGGGAGGTGGAGCGACGACTGCATCAGTTGCAAGAGCGTGGCAGCATTCTCGATGCAGTGCGCGACGATATGAGAGGATTTCAACGCCAACTGGGAATCGACGATCGGGAGCGAATCGATCAATATTTCACCGCGGTCCGCGAACTGGAAGAAAGCCTGCACAGAGCAGGGGAGTGGGAGCAAAAGCCCAAGCCGACAACGGAACAGCCTCCGCCTGAGGACATTCCCGACAAGGCGAGATTCTTTCCCAAACTCGAACTCATGCTGTCGATGGCACAGTTCGCTTTCGAAAGCGATTCGACCCGGATCGTAAACCTGATGATCGACGGATTTGCGACGCCGGTTTTTGAGATCAGTGAGAAGGAGAAATCACTGAACGGCTATCACAACCTCAGTCATCACGGTCAGGCGAAAGAGAAGATCGCTCAACTCGAGCGCGTCGATCATCGGCAGATGAAAGCGCTTCGCGGTCTGCTCGAGAATCTCGCTGCCAGCCCGGATCGAGGAAATCGTCTGCTGGATCGGACTATGGTTCTGTTCGGAAGCAATATGGGAGACGCTAATGTTCACAACAATACGAACCTTCCCATCCTGCTGGCGGGAGGAGGTTTTCGGCACGGTCAGCACCTTGCCTTCGACTCGGGGAAAAATTCTCCACTCTGTAATCTCTATGTCAGTATGTTGCAGCGGCTCGGAATCGAGTCCGATCAATTCGCCAGCAGCGCGGGAACCCTGACCGGCCTGCAGCCCGTTTGAGAAAAATCAATATGAAGACCGGCCTCTCATTCTGCGCGATTCTGTTCTCCGTTCTTCCCGGGGCGGTTGTGGCTGCGGAGATTGATTTCGTGAGCGACGTGCAGCCGATTTTGGAAGAGCGCTGTTTCGAGTGCCACGGCCCGGACAAGCAGAAAGGAGCGTTTCGACTCGACCGCCTCGCTTCGATGCTTTCCGGCGGAGACTCGGGTGAAGCGGCGATCGTTCGCGGAAAACCCGATGCAAGTTTTCTGCTGAAATTGGTCCGCCATGAGGAACCGGATCTTGAGATGCCTCCGAAAGGAGATCCGCTTTCCGATTCCGAGATTTCGCTCCTCCAGAAGTGGATTTCCGAAGGCGCAAAAACCCCAAGCAGCTATGGACCAGCGGTCGAGAAAGTCGACCTCACCCATTGGTCGTTTGTCCCGGTTCGACGACCGGAGTCGTTCGGGAACATCGATGGATTTATTCGTGAAAAGTTGACGGAGAGTGGCCTCGAGCCCTCCCGGGCGGCCGATCGCCGAATCCTGATCCGGCGTCTTTTTCTGGTGATGCTCGGGATCCCTCCGACTCCGGATCAAGTAGAGGCCTTCGTCGCCGATTCCAGTCCGCGGGCGTGGGAAGACCTCGTCGAACAAGTTCTCGCCAGCCCGCGCTACGGTGAGCGTTGGGCGAGCCACTGGCTCGATCTGGTCCGGTTTGGAGAGACGAACGGATTCGAAACCAATCGCGAACGTCCCAACGCCTGGCACTTCCGGGATTGGGTGATCGAGTCTTTCAACAGCGACAAGCCCTACGATCAGTTTGTCCGCGAGCAGATCGCGGGCGATGCGATGGGCTCGGATGTGGGTACCGCCTTCCTCGTGGCTGGACCGTTCGACACCGTCAAGGGGCAGGATCCGAAACTCCGGCTCGTCCAGCGGATGAACGAACTCGACGACATGATCAACGCGACCGGCACCGCCTTTCTCGGTTTGACCCTGGGATGCGCACGCTGCCACAACCACAAGTTCGATCCGGTCACGCAAAAGGACTACTATTCGATGCAAGCCATCTTCGCCGGTGTGAATCACGCTGACCGCGCCCTGCCTCTTCCGAAAAAGAGGCAGGCAAAGGTCGCGGCCCTTGACGCCGAGATCGATTCGTTACGGGAACAACTCGAAGCCTTTCGCCGGCGATCGACGGATGCCCTCGTCGCGATTGACGATGCCCTCGCCGATTTTCTCTCCGAGCCTAAGGGTAAGGGCATAAACCCGGCCGGCGAGAAACCGGGTTTTGCTGACGACCGAGGGACGGACCGGCGGGCACCAAACGTCAGCGGCGGAGAATACACCTGGTGGGCGAACACGCCCGGCAAAGAAGTGGCTGCCTGGCGGCCTCATCTGAATGGCCGCTATCGTATCTGGCTTTCCTGGGGGGCCGGGCACAAAACCCACACGAAGGACGCCCATTATTTCTTGCAGACGCAGAAAGCAAAACGCACGCTGGTAGCCCGGGTCAACCAGCAGTTGCCAGCCGACGGTTCCGTTGAGGTTGCGAACCAATCGCTCTGGAGCGGCTTTTACAACGGCGGCGTGCATGAACTTCAATCCGGCGACTCTTTGATCCTCCTCGGCGGTCAGATTGGATCGGCCATCACCGCCGACATCGTGTTGTTCGAAGCGATCTCCGATGATAATTCGGCGGAGAAAGAACCGGCTCGGCCGGAAATACGGAAACCGATTAGCGCCGCGCATAACCTGGATACGGTGGCGCCGGTTGAGGCGAAATTTGTCCGTTTCACGATCGAGGCCAGTAGCTCTTCGTCGCCGGCCTGTATCGATGAATTGGAGATTTTTTCCGGCGGCAAAAACGTCGCCCTTGCCCGCGCCGGTGCGAAAGCATCCTCGTCGGGCGATTTTCAGCATCCTCTCCACAAGTTGGCCCATATCAACGATGGCAAGTACGGCAATGCTCACAGCTGGATCGTGGCTGGCAATGCAGGCTGGGTTCAGATCGAATTGTCCGAACCCGCAAAAATCGACCGGATCGAATGGGCTCGCGACCGGGAGAAGAAATACACCGACCGCGTCCCGATCCGATACCGGATCGAAGCAGCCACGGTGCTGGGCGAATGGTGCCTGCTTGCGAGCTCGGACGATCGCCTTCCAATGGGGGCTGGTGAAAAGGACAGCGCCATCAGCTACGATTTCGATTCGCATCCGCCGGCCGAGGCGAAAAAGGGGCGGCAGCGCCTCGCGCGTCTCGATGCGGCCCAGAAGGAGCGTGAACTGACTGCCAGGCCGGTGAAGGTCTATGCTGGAACCTTTTCCCAGCCCGGAGTGACCCACCGCCTCTATCGCGGAGAGCCTGACGCCACGCGCGAAGAAGTCGGTCCTGATGCGGTCACAGCATTTGGCTCTCTCAACCTGGAGCGATCCGCACCCGAACAACAGCGTCGCGTGGCTCTGGCAGAATGGATCACCGATCCGCAGAATCCCTTGACCGCTCGCGTGATCGCGAATCGGCTGTGGCAGTTTCACTTCGGCACCGGGATCGTCGATACTCCCAGCGACTTCGGGACCAACGGCACGCCTCCCAGTCATCCTGCGTTGCTGGATTGGATGGCCGATGAATTGATGGCGAACCAGTGGTCACTGAAGCATCTGCACCGCCTCATTCTTAGTTCACAGACATGGCGCCAGGACAGCCGGCCAAAAACAGAAGCGATGGGAGTTGATGCCACATCCCGCTTACTCTGGCGGTTCCCGACCCGACGCCTCGAGGCGGAAGGGATCCGCGATGCGATACTCGCCGCGAGTGGTGCATTGGATCTCGAAAAAGCGGGCGGCCCCGGCTTCAGTGCCTTCGAGGTGGAACAGGAAAATGTCCGCCATTATCACCCGAGGGAATCGTTTGGACCGGGCGAATGGCGGCGAATGATTTACATGACCAAAGTCCGACAGGAAAAGGATGCCGTGTTTGGCGCTTTTGATTGTCCCGATGCCAGCATGGTCGTTGCCAAGCGCAGCCGATCGACCACGCCGCTGCAGGCACTGAATCTGCTGAACAGCACCTTCGTCCTCCAGCAGGCGGAACTGTTGGCCGGACGTTTGAAGTCAGAGGCAGAAACCGACACGGCTCGCGTTGAGCGCGCGTGGGACTTGTGTTTCCAGCGTCCTCCCGGCGAAGCCGAAATGACCGATGCCATCGCGTTCATCCAGCAAGAGGGGCTCGTTCCGTTCGCTCGCGCCATGCTCAATGCCAACGAATTTGTCTTCATTCCGTGAGCCCATGAATTCTTTCCTCAATCGACGCCATTTTCTCAGCGACACCGCGCGCGGACTCGGCGGCATTGCTTTGGCAAACCTTCTTCACGAGGACAAACTCCTCGGCTCCGATGGCGGGCCGATCCGTCCGGTCATTGATTCGGGAAAGCCCTTCGCTTCCCGGCATTCTCATCACCCGGCTAGAGCGGAAAAAGTCCTCGTCATTTTCTGCTCCGGCGCCTGCAGCCAGGTCGACACGTTTGACTACAAGCCGGAACTCATCAAGCGACATGGTCAGTCTTTGCCCGGCGCGGAAGGTCTTAAGACCTTCCAGGGCGAGCAGGGGAATCTCACGAGGAGCCCATGGGAATTCAAACCGCGGGGCCAGTCAGGCAAAATGGTTTCCGAACTCCTTCCCCACCTAGGCGAGCTGGCGGACGACATGTGTTTCATCCACTCGATGACAGGCAAGACGAATACGCACGGCCCGGGCGAGAATTTCATGTCGACTGGCTACACTCTCGACGGCTTTCCCAGCATGGGTGCCTGGACCACCTGGGCGCTGGGAACCGAAAACGAAAACCTGCCTGCTTACGTCGCCATTTCTGATCCGCGTGGAACCCCTCAGTCGAGTGTCAATAACTGGGGGCCCGGCTTTCTCCCTGCCGCTTTCCAGGGTACGAATTTCAATGCGAGCAAGCCACTCGGGAATCTCGATCGACCTGCTGCTTTCAGCGCAAAGACCGACCGGGCGACGCGCGATTTTCTCCAGCGAATGAACGAACGTCATCTCGAGCAGTTTCCCGGTGACACGGAATTGGCGGCCCGGATTTCCAGCTACGAACTCGCAGCCCGGATGCAACTCAGCGTTCCCGAAGTGAGCGATCTTTCGACGGAACCGAAGAGCCTGCTACGGGAATATGGCGCCGATGATTCCAGCAATCCTCTCAAGGCCAGCTTCGCCAGAAACTGCATCCTCGCACGCCGCCTCATCGAGGAAGGGGTGCGCTTCGTTCAGCTATTCAACGGTGCCTACCAGACCGGTGGCGAAGGCGTCAGCAACTGGGACGGCCACAAGGTGCTCAAGGAACAATACAGCAAACATGGACCGGTTCTCGACCAGCCTTGTGCCGCCCTGCTTCGCGACATGAAACGCCGCGGCCTCCTTGAAGACACCCTCGTCGTCTGGACCACCGAATTTGGGCGCATGCCCACGTTTCAGAAAGGCGCGAGCGGACGTGACCACAACCCCGACGGCTTTACGACCTGGATGATGGGTGCGGGCGTGAAGGCACCGTTCACCTATGGTGCGACCGACGAGTTCAGTTACAAATCCGTCGAAAATGTCGCCACGGTCTACGACTTTCATGCCACGATTCTTCATTTACTAGGACTGAATCACAAGCAGTTAACCTACTATCACAATGGATTCGAACGACGACTGACGGATGTTCATGGGCATGTCATTGGTGACATCCTTTCGTGAAGGTTGCTGCAGAAATGATGGCACTTCCTCCCGCTATTGGGTGAGGTGCGGTGACAGCCGACTGGAGGGATCTGAAGCAGGCGTGAGATCGCCGGAGGCAAAGAGGACGCAGGAAGAGTGGGGGTAAAGTGTCAAAGCGATGGGAGAAGATCACCCCACTCCAGGAGCTTTCTCCGGAAACGTTATCCGATCAAATCTCGAATCACTCCGCTTCCCTCGAATCCGGTGAGACGCTGTTCCAGTCCGTTGTGATAACGGGTCAGGCGTTCGTGATCGATCCCGAGCAGTTCCAGAGCGGTGGCATGCAGTTCCCAACTGTGAACGATCTTGTCGACGGACTGAAAGCCCAGTTCGTCGGTCGCGCCATACCCGATGCCCGGTTTGATTCCCCCTCCCGCAAGCCAGGTCGTAAAGGCGCCGGCATTGTGATCGCGGCCTCCGGTGTCTCCTTCCTTGCGAGCCTGGGCTGCCGGTTGTCTTCCGAATTCCGAGGTGCAGATCACAAGGGTATCTTCGAGCATACCTCGTGATTTCAGATCCTTGAGCAGCGCCGACGCGCCGGTATCGAGCACGGCACCCCAGTAGCCGTGATCCCTCACGATGTCCTCATGACTGTCCCAGTTCGGTCGGATCTCGCGGGCCGTGGTGTTTTCGGCTCCGCAGTAGATCTGGACGAATCGAACGCCGCGTTCTGCGAGCCGACGGGCCAGCAGGCATTGTCTTCCGAAAGGGCCGATCTCGGGATGATCGATGTCGTAGAGCTTCTTCGTGATTTCCGATTCGCCGTGAAGCTCCGTTACCTCCGGGGCACTGAGTTGCAGCCGGGCCGCCATCTCATAGGCGGCGATGCGGGCCTCCAGTTCGGTGTTTCCGCTGCGCTCCTCGCGATGGATCCGGTTCAGCTTGCGCAGGAAACTCAGTCCCGCCTCATCGTTCTCGGGCGTGGCCTCGGTGATTTCCTTTGGAGGAAAGAGATCGGCAATCGGTTGCTTTGCATTGTTGGCATCGAGCGTCGTCGCCTGGTGCACGGCGGGAAGGAATCCTGCGCCCCAGTTGATGATGCCACCGGGTGGTAGTCCCCGGGGGTCTGGCAAAACCACAAAGGCGGGAAGGTTTTCGCTCTCGCTGCCGAGACCGTAGGTGACCCAGGATCCCATGCTCGGAAAACCGGGCTGGGACTGCCCCGTGTTCATCATGAAGCACCCCGGCCCATGAAGTGCCGTCGTGCTCTTCATCGAATAGATGAACGCCATGTCGTCGACGCAGGTGGCCAGTTTCGGAAAGAGGTCACTGACCCAGCGACCGGACTCTCCATGCTGACGGAAGGTCCACTGACTCGGAAGACAGGCACCCGGTTTCGAAGCAAAGAACTGGAGCGATCCGTCGGGATCAAAGGGCTGTCCGGCTCGTTTCGCCAACTCCGGTTTGTAGTCAAAGGTATCGACCTGGCTCCAGCCACCGGGACAAAAGATCTGGATGACCCGTTTCGCCTTCGCCGGGAAATGAGATGCCTGACCCGCCCGGGGATTGAAGCCGGAGGCCAGGCCGCTGTCCGCCAGCAAGGCCGACAGAGCCATTCCACCGAAACCACCTCCGGCCGTAGCGAGAAAATCTCGTCGTCCCAAGCCCGCAGAATTTGATTCAGCTCTAGTCGACATAGACAAACTCGTTTGCGTTGAACAAAGAACGACAGAACAGAAAGAGCCCCTCTGCTTTGAGAAACTCCCGTGCCACGGCCACTTCCTCGGGCGAAGGTTCGCGCCCGAAGGCGAGGGCAAAACATCGCGTGACCTGCTTTTCCGGATCGGAGCCGACTTCCTTCTCCACCCGGTCCGCGAAATAGCGTGCTTGAAGGAGCATGAACTCGTTGTTGTAGAGGGCCAGCGACTGCAGTGCCGTTGTCGTTGTCATGCGCGTCGGTGTCAGGTTCGCAGGATCAGGACAGTCCAGGGTCGTCATGAAGCGATCCGGAGTCGTCCGGACGAGGTAGCGATAGATGCTGCGCCGCCAAAGGGCTGGCTCATCGGCCGTCTCGTAAGTATAGATCGGCGCATAGGCTTCCTTGTAGTCAAAGGTCTCGAAGCCCGGTCCTCCGCGTTTGCGATTCAGTTTTCCACTGACCGTGAGCACCGCATCTCGAATCGCCTCGGCCTCAATGCGACTTGGGTTCTGGCGCCAGAGCAATCGATTGCCGGCATCGACGGCGACACCGGATGACTCCCCGGAGAACCTTGAATCCTGCCGGTAGGTCTCGCTGGTAAGCAAGAGGCGCTGCATCGATTTGATCGACCACTCCCGCTTCGCGAACTCTCCCGCGAGCCAGTCGAGCAATTCCGGATGGGAAGGTCGATCACCTCCAAGGCCAAAGTCACTCGGGGTATTCACGATCCCCTGACCGAACAGCCAATGCCAAAGGCGATTCACGAGAACACGGCTGGTCAATGGATTCTCCGAATCGGTAATCCAGTTGGCCAGGGCGACGCGACGTTCTCCCTGTCCTGTTTCCAGAGATCCCAGATTCGGGTCGAGCGCCTCCAGCATCGCAAACGCTCCCGGAGGCAATGGGGCGCCAATCGGCGATTCCGTATCCCCGCGCCGGAGTAGGCGAATTTCGGGAAGCTCCTCTTCCGGGACCACTGCGTAAACCCGGGGCGGATCACCCAGCTCCGCAATCTTCTCTTCCATACTGGATTTTTTGGAGCGGAGCTGCGTCAGTAACGCCTGTTCTTTCGGTGTTAGCCTGGCCGGGCGTTCCGGCTTCAGTCGAGCGTCCCCAAAGCCAACCTGGTCATGCCCGATTCCGTTGCCTCCGTCGAGAGACAGCAGGGTGAGGAATCGAGCTGAGGCCGGGAGAAAAAGGTCGACCGCCTCTGCGCCATCGGCCCGCTTCAGACCTCGCAACTCGACTACCTTCTTTCCATCCAGCAGTACAAAGACATCGGCCTGCATCGCACCCTCTTTTCCGAAGTATCCGGCCAGCGTCATGAACCGCATCTCCTCGATTCCACTCGCCTTTCGAATCGCTTCCAGATCAAAGGTGATCCCGGCATTGGCGTGAAGTCCGATCAGGGAATGCCCGCCTTTCGTGAAATCAATCCCGCTGAGTTCATTCGAATGCTGGCTCGCAACCGGTCCATTGCGAATCATGTCCCAGGCTTCGCCGGAAGTGGAGGGCAATCCCGTCACCGTCATCCCCGTCGAACTCACCGGGATCTCTGCCTTGCCATCCTGCCCGTCAGGAATCACAACGCCATCGATAAAGGCGAATTTCGATGGTTTGAACTGGTTCACCTTCACGTTTCCGAGCCGCCCAAACTCCCGCTCCTGCACGGCCGCAGAGCGCACATCAATTCCCCGGCGAAATTTTCCCGTTCCGAGTCCATTGCCTCCGCCGACGATATCGGCGAGATCGAACCCTTTCCCTTCTCGTCGTCCGATCTCGAAATCGAGCCGGTCGCGCTCCTCCATCAAGGTCTCTTTCTGCGACTCGTACTCCTTCAGGGCTGCTTCGCTGATAACCCGCTCTTCGCGTTTCACGCCGGCAAAGACGGACCAGAGTTGATAGTATTCCTCCTGTGAAATCGGATCGAGTTTGTGGTCATGACACCGCGCGCAATTCACCGTCATGGCCATCGTCGCCGTCATCACTTGAGTCGCCATGTCATCCAGATCAAGAGCCCGGGCTGAGCGGCGCAGCAAAGGGCTCTTCGTTTCGACCTGCCCCACAAAGTCCCACGGTCCTGCCGCGAGAAACCCTGTCGCAACGACGGCTTCTGAGTCATCCGGAGAAAGAACATCCCCGGCGATCTGCTCGCGCAGGAATTGGTCATAGGGCTTGTCCTGGTTAAATACGGAAATCACATAGTCCCGGTAGCGCCAGGCACTGTCACGCCGCTTGTCGCGCTCGAAACCATGGGTGTCGGCGTAGTGGGCGATGTCGAGCCAGTGGCGCGCAAAACGTTCGCCGTAGTGAGGGGATTCGAGCAGGCGGTCGACCAGCTTCTCATAGGCCAGGGGATCCGGATCGTTCACGAATGACTCCACTTCTTTAGGCGTCGGTGGCAAACCGTGGAGATCGAAAGACAAGCGTCGGATCAAGGTCCGGCGATCTGCTTCCGGCGACATCGTGAGCCCGGCCTGTTCCAGTTTTCTTCGAACGAAGAAATCGACCGGATTGGCCGTGAAATTCTCCGGCAAGAGGGTCTCCTTTTCCGTCACCGGCTGCCAGGCCCAGTGAGACAGCCGCTCATCCTGTCCGGCAAACTCATCCGGCCAGGAAGCTCCCGAATCGATCCATTTCGTCAGGGCCTTGATCTGATCTCCCGTCAGTCCGTCCTTCGAATGCTCGCGGGGCGGCATCCGCTTTTCGTCTTCGGGCGCTGCGGAGACGTGGGCGATCAAAGCGCTCTCTCCGCTCTTGCCCGCAACGATCACCGTGCCTTCCTCGCCCCCACGGAAGGCCGAGGTCCGCAGATCCAGCCGCAGGCCGGATTTCTGTTTCTTCGGGCCGTGACAGTCATAACAATGCTCCAAAAAGATCGGCTGAATATCCGATTCAAAATCGATCTCCTTCGCGAGTAGGGCCTGCGCGCAGGAAAGCGAAAAGAAGGCGCTCGTGATTAGGGCGATCCGCATCGGTTCAGCAGTCTGCATCTAGGCGAAACCCTAGCAAGATCGTCAAGGTATCGCGAGAGACAAGCGACCACGTAATCGTGGAGGATTGCCGGCCATGGCCCTGCTTCTCAGGCCAATATCTCGTTCACGACATGCCCGTGGACGTCGGTGAGGCGGAAACGGCGCCCCTGGAAACGGTAGGTCAATTTCTCGTGATCGATTCCCAGTTGATGCAGGAGGGTCGCCTGAAAATCGTGCACATGGACGGGATCTTCGACCACGTTCACGCCGAGGTCATCGGAAGAACCGAAGCTCATGCCCGGTTTGAATCCGCCGCCGGCTACCCATGAGGTAAAGGCATAGGGGTGGTGGTCACGGCCCCATCGTGGTCGATTGTTGATGTCGCCCTGGATGAACGGCGTCCGTCCAAATTCGCCGCCCCAAATTACGATGGTATCTTCGAGCAGGCCGCGCATCTTGAGATCCTTTACCAAAGCGGCGCTGGCCTGATCGGTATCGCGGCACTGGTTGTAGAGTTCGGTCGTGAGGCTGTTGTGCTGATCCCAGCCGGCATGCATGCATTGGACAAAGCGAACGCCCCGCTCGATCAGGCGCCGGGACATGAGGCAGTTGTAGGCAAAGGTTCCCTGCTCCTTCACATCCGGGCCATACATGTCGAGAACGTGTTGCGGTTCGTCGGAGAGGTCGGTCAGGTCCGGTACACTGGTTTGCATCCGATAGGCCATTTCATACTGGGAAATCCGGGTCGAAATTTCAGGATCACCGGCCTGGTCGTATTTCAATTGATTCAGCTCAGCGAGGTCGTCGAGCATGTTTCGCCTCATCTTGGGGCTCATTCCATCCGGATTTTCGAGGTAGAGAACCGGAGACCCGGTGCCGCGGAATTTTGCCCCCTGATAGCGGGAGGGAAGAAATCCGGAGCCCCAGTAGAAGTCGTAGAAAATCTGTCCGCAGCTGGTCCCTTTGCTGATCGAGGTCATGGCGACGAAACCGGGGAGATTGTCTCCTTCGATCCCGAGACCATAGGTCAGCCAGGCACCCATCGTCGGCCGGCCGGGGATCTGTGCCCCACTGAGCATGAAACTGATCGCGGGAGCATGATTGACCGCGTCGGTGTGCATTCCTTTGAGGAAGCAAAGGTCGTCGGCAATCGCCCCGGTGTGAGGCATCAAGTCACTGACCCAGGCTCCGCTTTGGCCATACTGACGAAAGGGCTCAATATTGTTGAGGACCAGCTTGCCGTCAGCTTTCCCCGTCATCGTGCTGAAGCGTTTTCCTTCGACGTAACCGGCCGGTAGTTTCTGCCCGTGCAGCTTGCTCAGTTGCGGTTTGTAATCAAACAGGTCGACATGGGTGGGGCCACCGTTCTGGAACAGGTAGATGACCCGCTTTGCCTTCGCATCACGATGTGGAACTCCGGGCAGTCCAGTGCGGCGCGGAGGGATATCAGCAGAAAATCCATCGCGCCCTAACAAGGATGCCAATGCCGCGCCGCCGATACCGGTGGCGGTTTTTCCGAAGAAATGCCGTCGATTGAGCAGATCCTGATTGTCCCGAACCGGGGAGGGAGCATTCGGATCGAATAGTTTCCAGGCGTCGCTCATTCCTTGGTCAGGGTTTCGTCGAGGTTTAGCAGCATCAGGCACAGATTCGCGTAGGCCGCGTGTTGGGCAGCGGGAAGGGACTCGTCACGGGCGGATTCACCGTTCTTGAGAAAGGCGGCCGCGGCTGCGGGATCAGCCTTGAACGTCTGGTGCGCTCGTTGCAATCCGCGCTTCCAGATCGTGAGCTCTTCGTCGGACGGAGTGCGAGCCAGAATCAGTTTTCCGATCAGTTCGAGTCGCGCCTGCTCTTGCGGCTCCGCCTTCATGACCCGCTCTGCCAGCGCCCGTGCGGCCTCGACAAAGGTGACATCGTTCAGGGTGGCAAGAGCATGCATCGGGGTGTTGGTCCGGGCAGTTTTTACTTCGCAAATCTGACGTTTGGCCGAATCAAAGAACATCGTCGGTCCGATGATGCGACGCCAGAACGTGTAAAGACTGCGGCGGTAGAGATCCTCACCCTTCACCTGGGTATACGTTTTCTTCCCGAAGGTGGCTTCCTCCCAAATACCGGGAGGTTGGTACCCGTTCACGGAGGGGCCGCCGAACCTCGTGTTGAGCAAGCCGGAGGAGGCGAGAGCCTGATCACGGATCATCCACGAGGTCATCCGGAAACGAGGGCCGCGCGCGAGGAGCCGGTTGTCGGGATCATTTTCGTAGGTGGAAGGAGAGTCAATTTCGGAGCCGAGCCGGTAGGTTTCACTCAGGAGGATGGTTTTCAGTAAGTGCTTGGTATCCCATCCTGATTCCATGAATTCGGCAGCGAGCCAGTCGAGCAACTCCGAATGAACCGGATACTCCGACTGCACACCAAAATCCTCGACGGTTTTGACGAGGCCGGTTCCAAAGATCATCTGCCAGATGCGGTTCACGGTAACCCGGGCGGTGAGCGGATTTTCCCGCGTCACGAGCCACTGCGCGAGCGCGAGCCGGTCCGATTTGGTCCCCTCCGGAATTTGCGGAAAAAGAGCGGGGACAGCTGCGGTGATTTCTTCACCGGGCTGATTGTAGAGGCCCCGATCGAGCAGGAAAGTTTTTCGCGGCTTCTCCATGTCCTCCATCACCATGACCTTCGGAATGGTTTTCCGATGATCATCGAGTCGTTTCTTCGCGGCATCGGAAACCGCTTTCAGCGCGAGATATTCCGAATGAGAATTTCGATAGGTCTGTCCGACCAGGGAGGTTTCCTCCTTGGTCCGCTTATCGGGATCCTTGCGAAGCGCGGTGAGAAATTCGGCGTCCTCTTTTTCGATGCGGGGAGTTCCATCGGCGGTACTCGAAAGGCGGACTCTGCCAATGGTGTGGGCTTCGTATCTCGAATCATGTCGAAGCGTGAACTGCCAATCCGCGCCCGCCGGAACGGGGGACTCGAGAACGAAAATCGCTTCTTGAGGCTGGACGACACCTTTGCCGTCGAAGACGGCCCAACCCGTTGTGGGATCCCCGTCGTAGGCGCCGCTAATCTTGAAAGAACGCTGTTCGAAGGAAGCCTTCGCCGAAGCAATCTGGACCGGCTTGCCATTGGCGAGGATTTCGATTTCGGTGAGGACAAAGTTGCCGCTGTCCGACCGCGAAAGTCCTTTGCCATCGTTGGTAAAGGACTCGTGCTGGAGAGCTTCGAGCCGGATCGCCCGGGTCGGGGCGTCGGCGCCCTGGAACGTCAGGGTATAGGTATCCTTGGAATGCGGGCCGGTCGCGAGAATGGATCGGTCCTTTTGCGGCGTCAGCGTTTGCTCGTCTGCCGCAACCGACTCGGCCTTGAGGGGCTGCCAGTCGGTGCCGCCTTTGCGTTTCAATTCCCACTCCCGCTGCCCGGGATTCAGTTTCTTCGCCAGTGCAGAAAGTTCGCCGAGGGCTTTGGTGTAGTCGGCTTGGAATTTCTCCTCCTGCGCTTTCTGGTCCGGCGAAGCAACGGCCAGGATGGGTTTGGTCTGAGGGTCGCCACCGGCCCCTGTCACGGGAGTCTGGTCAAAAAAGGCGTAGAGCGAATAGTAGTCTCTCTGTGTCAGCGGATCGAACTTGTGATCGTGACAACGACAGCAGTTCATGGTCAGCCCGAGCCAGATTGTCCCCATCGTCTCCGACATATCCATGACATAGTCGACGCGATTCTCTTCCGCAATGCGACCGCCCTCGCCGTTGATCATGTAATTGCGATTGAATCCCGTCGCGAGGATCTGTTCTTCCGTGGCATTGGGCAGCAGGTCCCCGGCCAGTTGCCAGATCGTGAACTGGTCGAAGGAAAGATTCTCATTGTAGGCCTTTACGACCCAGTCCCGCCACGGCCACATGGTCCGCTCCCGATCTCCCTGGTAGCCGTTGGTATCTGCATAGCGGGCCGCCTCGAGCCAGTCCCAGGCCATCCGCTCGCCGAAGGCAGGGGAGGCGAGATAGTGATCGACCACCTGCTCCCAGGCGCCCGGGCTGTTGTCATTCAGGAAAGAGGCAACCCTGTCCGGTGTGGGAGGAAACCCTGTCAGGTCCAGTGCCGCCCGCCGGATCAGGGTCTCGCGTTCGGCTTGCTTCGTTGGTGTGATCTTTCTCTGCTCATGCACTCGCGAGACAAGCTCGTCGATCGGGTGGGCTTTGTTATCCGTAAGTGCTGGTCGTTCCACCGGTGTGAATGACCAGTGCAGTCCCCATTCGCCGCCGTCATCGATCCACTTTCGGACCGTTTCGATTTCTTTCGTAGTCAGGGTCCGGTTTGAATCGGCAGGAGGCATGAGATCGTCCTCATCGTGGGTGACGAGCCGCCGGAACAGCTCGCTCTTCTCACTTTGTCCGGGCGTCACAACGGCATATCCGTCGCGATCCCGTTTCACGTCGGCCTCGCTGTCGAGGCGGAGTTCTCCTTTGCGGGCCTTGGCATCGGGACCATGGCAATGAAAACAGTTCTCCGACAGGATCGGTCGAACATCCCGTGTGAAATCAATCTCCTCACCCCGTGTCGAAATCGCGGCG
>JARGNG010000035.1:23739-33030 GCA_029213265.1 Verrucomicrobiales bacterium
ACGGGATCGTTGTGTCCTGCGAAGCCAATAAAACCCTTCCGACGATCGAGGCCTTTCGGTACCTTCGCGATCTGGCTGCGGTCGAATTTGTCGATGTCCGCGTCGAGAATCTTGGTGCCATTCAGCGTCACCGTGATGCGCTGTCCCTGCACTTCGATTTCTTGAAAATTCCATTCTCCTGCAGGTCGCAGGTAACCGTGCTTCGCGGCGACGCAGTGATAAATCGAGGCGTGGTATTGAGTTGGCTTTAAACCAGCTTTGCCTGCAGCGGCTTGCTTCTCGTTGTAGCCATCACTGTCGATGACTTGCAGTTCCAGTCCATCTGACGCTGAATGACCATCGATCGGCGTGCGAATTGCAATACCGTTGTTGCCTGCTTTCGGGAGTTTGAATTCCACTCGAATTTTCCCGTTTTCGAATTCCTCTTTCGTGAGTAAGTCACCGCCTTTGCCTTGCTTGCACTGGATGTTGCCGTCGACGACCTCATAGCTTTCCACTGCGCCCTGCCAGTTGCTCAGGTCTTTGCCGTTGATCTGCTCGACGAATCCTTCGGCATCACGGGCCGCGAGTTCTTTGTTTGCTTCTTCGGCGGTGATCTCGCGGATATACACGTTACGCCAGCGAATTTCACTTCCGTGGGTTTGCAATTGGATCGGGCCTTTCGGAAAAGCCGGGTCTTTCATCCAGCCGTTGGGCATCTTGTCTTTCTTCGGCGCCTCGCCTTTCTTCGGTTTACCGTAAGCGAGGTAGCCCGCCTTCTTGTTGGCGAAGAAGTTTTCCAGCACTGCGTTGTCGACCACGGTCTCGCCGTTGAACACGATCGTAACGCGTTCGCCGATCATACGGATTTTGAACTGGTTCCACTCGCCAAGAGGCTTGTCCATTTTCTTGCTTGGATCTTTGCCGGGCGCGCCCTTGCTGTTATTCCAGAGACCTCCGGAACCTTTGGCGCGACCAAGGCCTTTCGGGTCATCCTCGGCAGGATCCCAAATCTGCACCTGGGGAATGCCGCGCAGATACACGCCACTGTCGCCGGCTGGCAGCGCCTTGTATTCGAGCCACAACTCAAAATCGCCGTAGTCCTTGTTGGTCGTGAGATACAGCCCCTTGCCGTCATTGACCAGTTCTCCGTCCTCCACGCTCCAGTGGGCCTTGATGTGATTGCCCGGGTCCTTGCCCTTGGCATCCGTCAGGCCACCCTCGACTGATTTCTTTTTGTATTCCGCGCGCTCCTCCGGCGTCATGTTCCAAAGCTCGGTTGGATCTTTCGTGCTCCAGCCATACCAGCCGGTGAGGTCTTTGCCATTGAAGAGAGCACGGAATCCTTCCGGCGGGGCGGGATCAGCGGCAGAGCCTGAGAAGAGTGAGGCGCCCGGCAGGACGGTCGCAAGAAACAGGGCGGTCAGATGAGGTGAGCGGGATTTCATGAAGCGATATCCTATCTCTTCCAGGCGATCGATCGAGAACTGGATGTGCCGGAGTCGCGCCAGTTCCGGGGACGTGGTTCGGTTTCGCCAGCATCTCCCCTTAAAAAGTTGGTCCAAGCCGTTCGAGTAGATCAGGGTGTCCATCAGGGAAGAGAGGGATTCAGAGGCGGGATCTTCGCCGTGGAGAGCGGGAGCGAACAAGGTGGGAAAGGGGAGTCGTAAAGGGATCCCCTATTTCCGGTGGAACGGTTCGCTTCCAACCAGGGCCTCGATGAATTCGCTGACGGAGCAGTTTTCGTCCGCCGCCGCTGATACGATAATCAGGGTGATTCAGACGGGACCGCGAGTGAAGTAGCGGCCAAGATGCCCCGTGTTGTTCAAGATAGGCAGCGCAATGAGTGCGATGAAAACAAAACCGATCAGCGAATGCAGTCCGACGACGTGAATCGAAAAGGGGTGAACAAAAGCCAGGCCCCCCGTCACCGCCAGCACGACAATGCTGAAGGCAGTAAGCAGGGAGACTGTGCTCCGTTTTGACTCATTCAGTTGGAATATACGTAGTGCCGGGTCTCCGCACCCGGCGATAGGTTTCGCGGCGGGTGCGGAGACCCTTTTCTACATTTTGTGCGCCGCTACGCCGGAACGATCGCACCGTGTTTCTTCAATTCTTCGTGAACCTGCGCCAAGGGAACTTCCCCCGGGGACACCTTTTGTCTCGCTGCCAGAACGGCATTGACGGCGGCTGCCTGGCCCATTCCCATGCTGCTGGCCTGGACGCGGGCGGCGGAGTTGGCGAGACGATCACTGGAGACACAGCGACCGGCGACCATGATGTTTTTCGATCCCTTAGGAATCAGGGCGCCTCGTGGAATAGTGGGCACCTTGCCGTGGGAAAGGTGCTTGGGTTTCACGCCATTGGCATCATGCAAATCGATGGGGTAAAAGGAGTAGGACAAGGCATCATCAAAGACCCGGCCCGAAGTGTAGTCGTGCACGGTGATCATGGTCTCGCCCTTGATGCGAAAAGTTTCCCGGCTCGCAGTTTCGTTCATCATCCGGTCGATCGTGGCGTTCTCGCCTCCGGGGATGGTCTTGAAAAACTTGAGCAGGCGCAGCACGCACTTTCGGCCGGCCAGGTTGGTCTGGGTTTGCGTCGCGGCATTTGTCGAATCAGCCCCGAAGATGTGGTTGCTGTTACCGCTTCGGCTCTTGATCGGTTGCATGACCCTACCACTCCAGGTATCGCCCTTCTGAAGCCGGCCCTCCTTAACCGCTTCATCGTACATTTTTTGAATCAGTGCTGCGTTCTCTTTGACGATTTCTTCATCGAAGCCGGTGAATGTGACGACATGGGTGCCCGGTTGACGTGTGTCTTCTCGCAGGCGTTCCATCCCTAACATGCCTACGACATCGGCACCGCCGGTGCAGTCAACAATCTGGCGACAGCGCAATTGATACTGAACCCCCTGCCCGACCACATCGACGAGCCAGCCGTCTTCGGTCTGAACCACCTTCTGGGGAAATTGGTAGTAGGCCAGGGAAACGCCGGCGTCGAGGCAGGCCTCCTCCGCGAGGAGCGAATAGAGCTGTCCGTTCAAACGGACGTGATAAGGCACGTGGCTCTTGTGGACGACGGTGAAATCCTGCAATTTTCGCCCGTCGATCTCGACCGATTTCGCTACCAATTCCCAGCCAACCCCGGCGATGATCTGCTTTCCCCAGGCGTGAAAGAGGCCGGGAAAACTGACGCCGCCGGTAGTGGTCGTTCCGCCGAGCTGGGAGTTGCGCTCGAGCAGGACCGTCTTCGCTCCCATGCGACCCGCTTGAATCGCGGCCACGTGACCGGCCGAGCCTCCGCCTACGACGAGCACGTCAACGTCGATCAGGTTGGCCTGGTCCGGATCCGGGGTCGGGAGGTTTTGGGCAGTGGCTTTGTGGACGAGGCCGGAAGAAGCGAGGATTGCTGTTCCGGCGACCTGGTGTTTGAAGTATTCGCGACGATTCATAAGAAATTGGGGAAAGCTGGTTAGTGTCGTTGTGGAAGATTGATGGAGGGAAGGTGTTCACTCAGGCGCCTTCGTGCGGCGGCAGCTGCGGTGCTGAGTTCGGATGCCATGAGATTGGTCCACTCGTGAGGATCCGAATCATGATCATACAACTCTTCGCTCCCATCCGCATAGCGAATGTAACGCCAGCGTTCGTCGCGGAGGGCGTGATTGTTCTGGCCGAGGGTGGAGATGGCAACGTGAGGCCATTTCGCTTTCGGGTCTTCGAGCAGTGGCTTCAGGCTGATGCCTTCCAGTTTCTCATTCGGGGAGAGCTGGCAGAGGTCGATGAGCGTGGGGTAAAGGCTCAGGAGTTCCACGGGTCGGGGGCTGGAGCCAGTGAGCCCACCCGGAGTCGAGATGATCAGGGGCACGCGCGTGGTCCGCTCCCAGAGGGAAAACTTCGACCAGCGCTGCTTCTCGCCGAGGTGGTAGCCATGGTCGGCAAACAACACGATGATCGTGTTATCCGCATGCGGCCCCTGTTCCAGCGCATCGAGCACACGGCCGACTTGCTCGTCGGTCCAGGCCACGCACGCGAGATAGGCATGAACAGCCAGCTCCCATCTTCCGCCTTCCTTCATCCACTCGTGGGTGGGTATTTTGGGATTGCTCAGGGTAACTCGGCGAGCGGCATCCGGGATGTCCTCCCAGTCGTCTGCAAGGGTGGAAGGAAGTTGAATTTCTGTAAGACTGTCATAAACGCGCCGGGGCGGGAAGAACGGGACATGGGGGCGGTAGAAGCCCACTGACAAGAAGAAGGGCCGATTGTAGGAGGCTTTCAACTGATCCGATACCCAGCCGGCGGAGACGTAATCGGTGAATTCGCTTTCGTCATAGTCCTGTGGCCCAAAGTCCCAGGTGCGGTGCCACTGTTTTGGCTTGTCGTGAACCTTCTTGTCGAAACGCTTCAGCCATTGGCCCAGTCTTGGTCCGACGACTTCGACGTGATCTCCGATTTTGATTCCGCTATGAAAGATCTTGCCGGCGCTCAGGGTCTTGTAGCCGTTGGCCGCGAAGTGCTGCGGCAGGCTGACGTGGGATTCGAGGAACTCGGGCTCCCTCGAGACAGGATAGTGGTTGTCGTAGAAGCCGGTCGACGAAGGCCTCCGTCCCCATAGCAGGCTAATACGGGAGGGGTTGCACATCGTCCCCTGGCAATGAGCGTTGGTGAAGAGCATGCCCCGTTCGGCGAGGCGGTCGATGTTAGGGGTGCGAGCCTGGGGGTGGCCTCCGAGGCAGCCGATCCAGTCATTGAGATCGTCGACGGCAATGAAGAGGACGTTGGGGCGTTCCGAAGCGGTGATCCCACCAACTGAAAAGGCAGTGATCGCCGCGAGGACGAGAAGCCTTTGGAGTAGAGAGTTGGCTTTCATAGCTTTTAGAGTTGGAATTCGCGGCAGAGACTTGTGTGAATTTCGATCTCATCCCCAGCTTGGAGATCTGTCAGGAATCGTTTATTGCCTGGACTTGCGCTTACGCTGATTCTTGAGCCTTTCGGAGGGAACGCGGAACTCAGGCTCGCCTTCGGTGGGAATCCACTCCATCAGCTCTTCGAGCACCTCCGTATGGTTGGGATCGTTGGCGAGGTTCTTGTATTCCTCAGGATCATTGCGGTGATCGTAGAGCTCCCTGGCGCCGTCTTCGTAGACGTTGAGTCGCCAGTCGCGAGTGCGCACAGCGTGATTGCCGTAGTAGGAGGAGATGATAGCCGGCTGTTCGCGCGCCGTCGCAGGGTCTTCGAGCTGCGGAGTCAGGGAAATTCCATCGAGCGATTCATGCTCCGGCAGGTCACACAGTTCGATCAAGGTCGGGTAGATATCGATCAGGCTGGCGGGTTCGACGCAGTCTTCCCCGGGTTCAATGCCGGGACCGGCAAAGAGCAGAGGCACGCGGGTGGATTCTTCCCAAAGGGTCCGCTTGGCCCAGTGGTGTTTTTCGCCGAGATGAAACCCATGATCACTCCACAGCACGATGATGGTGTTGTCCGCGTGAGGGCTTTTCTCAACCGCTTCCATCACGACGCCGACGCAGTGATCCACAAAACTGATGGAAGCAAGGTAGGCCTGTGTCAGGCTGCGTTGTTTGCCGCTGGATACGACTTCGGAATGCTTGGGCGCGACGGCGTAGTCGTTGATGTTGCGAAAATTGGGCGGCAAATCGGCAAGATCCGACTCCGGGCTCTTCGGAAGAGGGATGGTTTCGACGTCGTAGAGATCAAACCACTTCGGCGGCACCAGGAGCGGCACGTGGGGGCGATAAAATCCCACAGACAGGAAGAAGGGTTGATCGTAGTTTTCCTTGAGCGCCTTTGCCGCATCCAGTGCGAGCTGGTAGTCACCCATTTCGGCATCGTTCTCCGGAAACTGGCCCCAGTCCCAGGCCTTACTCCAGCCTTCGGGGAGATTCACGGGGCCACCTTTCGGGCGAGCTGTCTTGGGACGACCGAGATCGAGATTGATATCCTCTTTGAGTCGGTCACCGAAGCCGTGGTGCAGGACCTTGCCGCCCGTGATGGTGGTGTAGCCGTTGTCTTTAAAATAGCGATGCAGGGTGGGTGCTTCGTTGAGCGCGGGAAGCTGCTGGTAGGACGGTCCGATCTCGTAGCTACCGTGGGTGGTCGCAGCGAGCCCTGACATGACACTGACGCGTGACGAGGAGCAGACAGGAATCGCGCAATGAGCGTTAGAGAAGACGCGCCCCTGAGCAGCCAGAGCGTCGAGGTGGGGCGTACTCACGGAAGGGTAGCCTCCGAGATAGCCGGTCCAGTCATTGAGATCGTCAATGCTGATCATGAGCACGTTTGGCTTGGTCTCCTCCGCGTGCAGAGGGAGAGTTGCGGCCAACACGAGTGCTCCGAGAGAGAGTGTGAATAATTTCATGGGAAAGCGAAACAGTGGCGAGTAAAAAGGCGGGATTTCAGGGCTGATATTTATCGAACCATTCCTGAACCTTGATGCCGGGATGAGGATTCTTCGGAATGAATGTGGAGAGTTCCTTTTTGATCGAAGCATGCTCGGGATTGTCGGCTTCGTTAGTCCACTCGTTGGGATCCGCCTTGTGATGATAGAGTTCTTCGGAGCCGTCCTCATAGCGGATGTAACGCCAGTCTTTGGACCGGATCGAGGTGTTGGCCTCACCATAGAAGGAGATGGCCGGATCTCGCTCGGCTTTGGGATCGTAGAGCTGGGGCTTGATGGATTGTCCGTCGAGAAAGTCTGGAGCGGTGAGGCCGGCAAGATCGACGAGGGAGGGATACACGTCAATGAGGCTGACAGGCTCAAGATTGACTGCCCCTGCCTCAACGCCGGGTGCCCGGACAATAAAAGGTACTTTCAAGGTTTGCTCCCAGATGGCTCCTTTGCACCAGTGTTTCTTTTCGCCGAGATGCCAGCCATGGTCACTCGTCAGCATGACGACGGTATCCCGACCTCGAGGATTTTCGGCCAGGGCGTCGAGAAAGCGTCCGATCTGGGCATCCACGAAAGCCACGGACGCGAGGTAGGCCTGGAGCGTCTCGTCCCAGAGTTCGCGTTTGACGATGTCTTCATGGTCACTCAGGCCATCGTGCATTTTCTTGTGCGCGTGGGAACGGGCCAGTTTTCGGGCGAAATCGGGCATGTCATCCCAGTCGTCTCCCTCGGCGGGTTCCGCCGGGCGTTGAATGGAGTTGATCGGAAATTTATCGAACCAGGCAGTCGGCACCTGGAGCGGACGGTGCGGACGGAAGAAGCCCACCGACATGAAGAGCGGTTTTTCCGTCCCGGTGTTCCACTCATCAATGGCCCAGTTCGCGACCTTGTAGTCACTCATTTCTTCGTCGGCTGCATCGAGGGCGTAGCCGTCTGCCGGAGAGCCGTAGGCGTTGAACTTGTTTTCGCCTTTCGGTGGTTTTGGGTCGCCGGGCTTCTTGAAGAGGGAATCTCCGTGTGTCCCGGGATTGCCGTGAAACACCTTGCCGCCGCTGGCGACTCGGTAGCCATTCTCCATGAAAAACTGCTGCATGGTCGGCGTTTCAATCCTGGTCTCCTCCTTGAACTTGGCATTGAAGTAGGTGCCGGTGTTGGAGGCATACTTGCCGTAGTTCAGACTGGTGCGTGACGGGCGGCACTGGGGCGAGTTGCAGTAGGCCTGGGTAAACGCCATGCCGCTCTCGGCGAGGGCATCGATGTTCGGGGAGATCGCGTTGGGATGACCACCGAGATAACCCAGGTAATCGTTGAGGTCATCGACGATGATGAAGACCACGTCGGGATGCTCGTCGGGGGCCTTCGCGGCAGCTGATTTTGTTTTAGCTTTGGCAGGCCCGGGCGCTGCTTTCTTTGCAGGCGTTGACTTCCCCTTGCTTTTCTTTCGCGAGGAGCGTTGCACCTCTCCGACGTCCTTCATGGCGGGGCCGTTTTTCGCGACCAGTTCATCGGTACGTTTGCGCATGCGATTGAGTTGAGGATGCTCTTCCCCGGCAGCGGCAAGGTTGACTAGTTGGTCAGGATCCGCCCCTAGATCGTAAAGAAATTCCTGCGGTGCTCGATCGATGCCGTCAACGAAGTAGCGGGCGTAGCTCATGCGCTGGGCGCGGATGCCTTCCCAGCGGGGAATGCTTCCGGGAACAGCGAGGAACTCGCAGAGGAAGTCCTTGCGCCAGTCGGTCACGGCATCACCGCGCAAGAGGGGGGCGAGACTGCGTCCGGTGTGCGTGTCAGGGGTCGGGAGTCCCGCCAGTTCGATGAGAGTGGAGCCGATGTCACTGTTCAACGCGATTTCCGGGAGAACGCGTCCCTGCTTCGCTTCGGGTAGGCGCGGATCGTAAACCACGAGCGGCACGCGAAGAGACTGGTCGTAGTGGGTCCATTTTCCGGCGAAGCCGCGATCGCCGAGGTAGTAGCCGTTGTCGGCGGTGTAAACGATGATGGTGTTGCCGGCGAGCCCTTGTTCTTCGAGTTGCTCCACCAGACGTCCCACGACGTGATCAATGCCACTGAGCATGCGAAAGTAGGCCCGCATGTTGGTCTGATATTTCTCCGGCGTGTCCCAGCGCCAGAAGAAGCGCTGACGATTGATGGATTCCTTGAGAAAGTCGGGCTGAGACTCGTAGATGGCTGGATCGTTGAGTGGCGGCAGCGGCATTTCCTGATCTTCATACATCCCGTCGGTGACCTTGGGCCATGGAAAGTGACCGATGCCGGGTCGCTTGTCTCCGTCTTCGGCGTGAGTGGCGTTGAAGCTGACTTGGAGGCAGAAGGGCTGGTCCTTAGGCTGTTCCTTGATGAAGTCGATGCCCCAGTCGCCGAGAATCTGCGTTTCGTGACGCGTGCTGCCGTCCTCCATCTCTTTGAAGTAGGGCTTGCGTCCAATTTTCTCCCGGACGTCCCACATCAGGGCGGCGGATTCGTCGGCAATGGTGACGTGTTCCTTGCCTAGGTGGCCGGTGCGGTAGCCGGCTTCCTTCAATACCGCGAAGTAGGACGTCTCACAGAGTTCGGGATCGAGCGGTCCGGGCTTGGCTCGGTAGAGGTGCCTGCGCTCGTAGGTGCTGGTGAAGAGGCAGGCGCGCCCTACCCAACAGGTGGAGGTGGAAACAAAGGCATTCTCAAAACGCACGCCTTCACCGGCGAGGCGGTCAATGTTGGGCGTCTTGACGATGGGATGTCCCGCGCAACTGAGGGTGTGGTCGCGCTGGTCGTCCGCGTAGAGAACGAGAATGTTGGGACGGTCGGTATTCTTGCCAGCGGTAGCGGCCCTATCGGTAGCCGCTGCCCCTTTAGCCTTTCCCGTTGGGTTGCCCTTTGCTTTGCCTTTCGCTTTGCCTTTCGCTTTGC
>JARGNG010000035.1:33130-45830 GCA_029213265.1 Verrucomicrobiales bacterium
GCCTTTCCCGTTGGGTTGCCCTTTGCTTTGCCTTTCGCTTTGCCTTTCGCTTTGCCTTTCGCTTTGCGGTTCGGGCTTCTCTTTTGCGGAGTGACCTTGGTGACTTTCCCGGCCTGACGTTGGTCTGCGACATACCACCCATCGAGCAGAGCACCGAGTGCTTCGACCTTTTCCGGCTGGTTAGCGGCGAGGTTTTTCGTTTCATTCGGATCGTTCTTCAGATCATAGAGTTGAGCTTCGCCACCCTGGGGTGGGTATTTCATTTTGCCCGGGGCGCCGTCGTAGGTCAGGAGCAGCTTGTCGTGGCCCTTGATGACCCAGCGGTAGAGGAGAGATGCCTGCGGGTTCTTGATATCGGCGATGTCGTGAGCGAAAGACTCGCCGTAGAGCGTATCGCGATCGATGGTGTCTCCGCTCTCCAGTTCCGGAAGCAGATTGAGACCGGGAAATTCGTGAGGACCGTTGGCTTCGGCTGCCGCGAGAATCGTCGGAACAATATCAAGTGAGGAACAGAGTTCGGGACGATCCGCTGCGGGAATGGTGCCCGGCCAGCGAAACATGATGGGGTTGCGAGTGCCGCCTTCGTTAGGGCTGCGCTTGGAGCGCTCAGCGTAGGATCCTGTCTCGGTTTGAATCCAGCCGTTGTCAGTCACGTAGATGACCAGAGTGTCTTCGGCGACGCCAGCGTCATCGAGTTTCTCCATCATCAGCCCAACAGTGTCGTCGAGGCGCTCGACATTGGCGTAGTACTTGGCGACCCGCTCATTAACGCCCTTGGCGACGTACTTGTCTGCCAGTCCTTTGGGCGGATCGTGTGGCGTGTGCGGCAGAAAGGGAGCATACCAGACAAAGAAGGGTTTCTCATCTGCGACCGAACGATCGATGAAGTCGAACACGGGATCCATGCCCTGGCGCCCGATCTTGAGTCCATCGTCACCATGGCGCCCTCCCTTTTCAGGGTAGCCACGGGTCATGCCTTCGGTAAAACCGCCGCGCTGATAGGAGCCCTCCCACCATTTGCCGCTCTGGTGACTGACGTAGCCCGCTTCTCCGAGCCACTTGGCGATGGTGCCGGTTTTGTCGACGTTGGAGATGAGCAGTTCCTTTGCGCTCTTGCCTGCTTTCTGGGCGTGAGCGGCGTTTTCGGGTGTTCCCGCGGGATCATTGCCCGTGATCCTATTCTGGTGAGAATAGAGACCTGTGGCGATGGTCATCAGGGCCGGGCGGCAAAGGGCGGTGGGCACGTAGCCACGCTTGAAGAGCGCACTTTCGGAAGCGAGTTGATCGAGATGAGGCGTCTCGATGTGCTCATGCCCCATAAAGCTGTAATCGGTGTAGCTCTGATCATCCGAGAGGATCAGGACGATGTTGGGCGGCTTGGCTTCGGCTCCTGATACTGCAATCAAAGTGGTACAGAGAAGAAGGAAGACCAACGACGGTGTGAAATGTTTTGTCATCAATGGTGCTGTGAATGGTATTTCTGAAAGGTCAGATCTATAAGGCTAAAACAAGGGCTCGCTCATTTCTCCGTTCATTTTCTCCCAGATTTCGACCAGTTCGGCGAGACGTTCCGGGTTGGATTTAGCGAGGTTATTCTCTTCCGAAATGTCTTTTGAGAGATCGTAGAGTTCCCAATTTGCTTTGCCCGCCACCAATCGTTTCCCCATGCGCACCAATTTCCAATCGCCGTGACGTAGGGCGGTCTTTCCGCCCTGGCGCCAGAAGAGTGTTTCGTGGGGAGCGCCGTCGTTTTTGCCGGTGAGATAGGGAATCAGGTCGACGCCTTCGACCTGCTTTGGTGCGGTAACACCTGCGCTGTTGGCAGCGGCGGTCGCGAAAATATCGAAGGAGCTGACCGGCTTGTCGTAAACCTGGCCGGCAGGGATCTCGCCTTTCCATTGCATCATGAAGGGCACCCGAATCGCACCTTCATACATCTGGCCTTTGGATCCTCGCAGCGGGAGATTCGACGAAGTGAGCTCCACGGTCGGGCCGCCGTTGTCGCTCAGGAAAAAGACGATCGTATTTTCTTCGAGTCCGGATTTCCGCAGTTGCTCCATCACACCGCCGACGCTGTCGTCCATGTTCGCCAGCATGGAGGCAAAGATGCGGCGATGAATGTCTTCGATGTGGGCGAATTTTTCCATGTAGGCATCAGCTCCCTGGAGCGGACTGTGCACCGCGTTGTAGGCGAGGTAGAGAAAGAAAGGTTTGTCGTCGTGGCGATCAATAAAGTCGACGGCTTCGCGAGTGAGCGCGTCGGTGAGGTATTCGGATTCTTCGACCGGTTGGCCACCACGGACGATGGGGTTGTTGGCGTCGTAGTCAGGTTCGTTGCCGAGGATATCGTGATAGTGCAGATTTTTCTTCCCGATCCAGCGACCTTTCACACCACCCGGCAGGGTTTTGCGGCGCAGCAAAGTGGTCACACCATCATAGGGAGGCGGAACGAAATAGTGCCCCTCGTGGGTGAAGCCAAAGAACTCGTCGAAGCCGTGACGAAAGGGATGATATTTTGCGGTTCCGCCCTGATGCCATTTCCCGATCAGCCCGGTGTTATAGCCGCCGTCGTGCAGCGCCTCGGCGATCGTGATTTCACGTGGCGGCAAGCCGAAACCAGGTTCCTCATTGAGTGCTCCGGTGGGATTGAACTCGTAGCCAAAGCGGGTCGGGATTCGCCCGGTGAGGAGACCTGCACGCGAAGGGCTACAATTCGGACCTGCTACGTAGCCTGAGGTGAAACGCACGCCATTGTTCGCGATCGAATCAATATGCGGCGTCGGGATTTCCGGATTGCCCTGACAACTCAGCTCGCCATAACCGAGGTCGTCGGCGAAGAGGACGATGATGTTGGGTTGACGGTCGGCTGCCGAGGCAATGGTCAGTGTTGTGACAGCGATCCACAGGGTGGCGGGCCAGAATGTTAGTCTGTTCTTCATGTGTTTAAATTGGCTTTGGGAAAGTTTTAGCGGGTCGCCGCTTTCAGCTCTTCGAG
Source organism: Verrucomicrobiales bacterium (assembly GCA_029213265.1). GTDB lineage: Bacteria > Verrucomicrobiota > Verrucomicrobiia > Verrucomicrobiales > DEV007 > Arctic95D-9. Next base: position 36,126 of record JARGNG010000035.1, read on the forward strand.
CGACAGCTTCGCATCCATATTTGAGTCGAATTGATTGAACCGCTTGGTCAGGGCTGGAACGTTGCGATTCTCCGGGTCGCCGATGAATTCCTCCAGCGTAATCGCTCCGTCTTCATTGCGATCCCGGGTCTTGAAAAACTGTTCCGGAGAACGTTGCTTCGGTGCTGGAGCAGGTGGTGCCGTTTTGGCGTCTGGTTTTTTCTCCTTCGGTTCAGCTGCGTTCTCCACGCCGGGATACTCCGCGTTGATGTTGGAAAAATGGTCAACCAATTCCGCCTTGAGCGAGGCGTATACCTCAGGGAGTTCAGTCCGCAAGTCATTCGTCTCGGCAATATCTTTGCCGAGGTCGTAGAGCGTGAGATCGGTGTCCTCCAATTCCGCGACAAGGGCGGCCCAATCCGGGGAATAATCCCTCCCGATATCGCTCCATAACTTGTAGTCACCCCTGCGCAATCCGATGTTGCCCCATAGTTCAAAGATCATGGTTCGCTCTGGGAGAGTTTCCTTCCCGGCCGAGAGCATATGAGGCAGCAGCGAAATCCCGCGAACCGGGCTCTTGCCGTTCATTTTTGGAACCGGAATGCTGGCAGCGTCCAACAAGGTCGCAAAGATGTCGGCATGCATCACCTGATCGTCCGAAACCATCCCTTGCGGAAGTCGGCCATTCCAGTTCATCAGAAACGGAACGTTCAGCCCGCCTTGATACGTGGTCGCCTTTCCTCCCTGAAACGGTCCGTTGTTTCCGGGAAACCGGCCGCCAGCCGTGCCCTCTTCCATGGTGCAACCTCCGTTGTCGCTAACGAAGACAATGATGGTGTCTTCCGCGATTTTCAGCTCATCTAACAGATCCACCAACTGGCCGATGTTGTCGTCCATGTGTTCGAGAAGGGCGACGTAATCGCTGCGCAGGAAATTGACACCCCGGTCGAGGGCCTTGTTCACCCAGGCCTCGGGTGCAGAGGCCGGCTTCGATTCATCGGTGCGAAGCGGACCGTGCACGGCGTTGTAGGCGAGGTAGCAGAAGAATGGCTCATCCTTGGCGGCGTTCTCTCGAATGAATTTCTCAGCCCATTGAGTGAACAACTCGGTCGCGTGTCCTTCGGAAGCATCATCCGGTTCGCGATTGTGCATGATCTTCGACCTGCCCGGCTTGATCCAATAGGGATGGGCCCCTTTGAGAAATCCGCGAAACTCGTCGAAACCACGATCGTTCGGAACTTCACCGTGCAACGCGCCCAGGTGCCATTTACCGAAGGCTCCTGTCTTGTAGCCCGCATTGGAGAGATGTTCCGGGAGCATTTTCACGTCGCGCTTGATTCCACGATAGCCCGGTGATCCGACAGGCTGACTTCCGGGGCCGCGCCACATGCCGTTTTCCGTCGAGTATTGACCGGTGAACATGCAGGCGCGAGAGGGTCCGCAGAGCGGGACGGTGTGGTAGTTCGAGAATCGCACACCTTTGGAGGCCAGAGCGTCCAGAGTGGGAAGCTGCACTTCCGTGTTGTCCCAGTTAGACGGCAGATCCCCCCAGCCATGATCGTCCGAAACAATAAAGAGGATATTGGGGCGTTCCGAAGCGCTAGCTCTGGGCTGAGAAAATCCACAAAGCAAAGCGAACGCAGCGCACAAGATGGGAATGTTACGTCTGTTTTTCTTCATGAGGAGAGCCAAACGAGGAGGAGGCTTGCCGTTCTTAGTTCTTAAAAAGCTCATGCTCCGGATCGCCACCGGAAATGAGATAGGCGAGCAGATCGAGAATGTCGTCGCGGCTCATCGTCGAAACGAGGCCCGGAGGCATCATCGACACCGGAGATGCCTCGATGGACTCGAGGTCGTTCACGTTGACGTGAGTGATCGTGCTCGGAGTCATCATGTCGGTGTTCACCCAGTAGGTGTCCTCTTTCATATTCATGATGCGGCCACTGACCACGGTTCCATCCTTGAGTTTGAAATTGCTCGCTCCGTATTGATCACTGATCTCCTTGCCGGGATCGATGATCGCTTCGAGCAGATCGTGGGGACTGAACTTGCCGCCCGCCGAGGACAGGTCAGGCCCCACTGCCCCCCCTTCCCCATTGAATCGGTGACAGACGTAACAAGTGCCGGCTCCGGCCATCTGGCGACCGTTGGCAAAATCACGATTACCTTCAAGCCCGACGCCGAGGTCAGCGGCGAGGTCCTCCATCGTCCACATTTTGACGAACTCACGAGGCTCCAGAGTAAACTGGGGCATGGAGCTCTCGGGGGCGGTCTCGATAAGCTTGGTGAGCGCCGGAGTCAGGTCGCTTTTGGGAACCGATTCAATCGCGTGTTTCTTGATGTCAGCGAGGTAGTTGGCGAGGCGGGCACCCCCCTTGTAGTTACCGGAGAGAACGAACCACTTGAAATAGGTTTCGCGAAGTTTCGGTGTCCAGCCGTCTTTGAGATAGCGAAGGTTGAGCGCGTAACCGATCTGCTCTTCCTGCCCGGAGGCGCTGGAGAGAAGGGCCATGCCGCGCTCGACGGCAAAGGGAGCTTCCAGAAACGCGGCAAAAGCGGAGAGATCCCGGTTCTCTTCCGGTGTTTTGGCAGGGTAGACGCCGTCGAGCCAGGCGATGAGTTCGGCTTTTACTGCGTCCTCCGGCTGGCCGCTTCGGGTCAACGTCAGCATGATGCAGCGAAGAATGTCGAGACGGGTCTGTCGTGACTTGAGTGACTGGTAGTCAAAACTCATCGCTTTTTCGAGGATGTCGGAAGCGGAGTTGGCGGCATCTATGCGGGCGAGAGCAATCAGTGCGGCAGTGGCGGCGACTGGATTTTCCTCACCTGCAATGCGGGCCTTCCAGTTGCCCGCAGACTGCTTTTCAAGAGCGGCGCGGGCAGCGTGGCGGATACCGCGATCAGGCACGCCTAGCCCCGCCCAGATCCTGTCGAGCTCCTTGTCGGTTGCCTGCTTCGCTCCGGTCTGGAGATAGGACTCGAGCGCCTGACGGCGGTTGCGCTGGTCTTCGCCTCCGGCAAGAGACTCAGCGGGAGCTGTCGACTCGTCACCCGTATAGGTGACCCGATAGATTCCCGACTGAACCCGACGACCGCCTACCGTGAAATACATCGCACCGTCTTCCGGGTTCACGAGAATGTCAGTGAGCGGCAGCGGCTGAGCCCCGGCGAATTCTTCAAAAGTAGCGGTGTAAGTAGAGCCTTTCGGTTCGAGGTGGACCGCGTACAATTTGCCATACGACCAGTCGCAGACGTAGAAGGCATTCTGGTACTTGGCGGGAAACTTCGCTCCATACCCAAAGCTCACGCCGGTGGGCGAACCGGGACCAATGTCCACCACTGCACCAAAAGTGTCGGTGCAGTAATCCATGAATTTACCAGAGCCGGTGCGCCAGCCAAAGTCTGCTCCATCGATGATGTGGTTGACTCGGGTCGGACGATACCAGGGAGCATTGAGATCCCATTCCATGTCTGCGTCGTAGGTGAACAGCTCGCCTTCCCTGTTTAAGGCAGCGTCGTACTGGTTACGGAAGCCGGTCGCCATAACGTCCCAGGATTTGCCTTCGGGATCGATCTGGGCGACGTGGCCCAAAGGAGCTTCGGCTCCCGCCATGAAATGCTGGAGCGAGGGAAGCAACTGATCTTCCCCCCATACCTCAGGAACACGGGAGTGCGTGTAGTCTTCGGGCAGTTGAGTCTGATTGCCCATGACCACGTAAAGATGTTTTCCATCCGGTGCAGGCAGGATGGCGTGGGGACCGTGCTCGCCTCCGGTCGCAGCCAGTGCTTTGATGGTAACCAGCTTGTCGAACTGATCGTCGCCATCGGTATCGATCAAGCGAAACACACCGGAACCGGTCGAAGTGTTTCGCGAGTTCACCACCACGTAGAGACTGTCGAAGGCATAGCAGAGGCCCTGGGCATGACCAATTTTGGGAAGCCTGGCCAAATCCTCGCTGAGAGGTTGAGGATCGGTACCCTTGATGCCTTTTCTCGCCGGAGTTCCCTCGGGAGAATAGGTGATCTGTTCGATGGACGCAGGATCAATGGGCTGACCCAGTTTAGGGATGGGGAAACGATAGATGCCTCCATACTGATCACTTACGATGATGCGGCCTTTATCGTCCTGACACATGGCGACCCAGGAACCCTGATCGTCGCGGGGAACGGAGTAGAGCAGTTCGATCTTGAAACCTTCGGGCAAGCGAATCTTGTCTGCGGAAGTGGCGGTGCGTTGTGCATGGGCAAAGGCTGTAGTGATGAATAAAGCAGTGAGAAGCAATAGCAGGTTCTTCATAGATAGGGACAGTGTCATTCTGTTGGGATATCGAGGCAGGATAATGATTCTGCCGTTTTTTTTCGGTTTTTTCGAATTTTTCCCCCAAAAACGGGCAGAATTGGCGATAAACGTAGATCTATTGATGATGAATTCGGACCCAAAGGATAAAGGCAGTCAGTTGCTTCAGCTCTTCGCCCGTCACAATCGGGAACTCCGCTCATACTCCCGGCTCATTCTTCCGGCAGTTGACCCTATCGACGATGTCATGCAAGAGGCCAGTGTGGTGATCTGGGAGAAGCAGGAGCAACTTCGGCGCGAAGAGGAATTTCTCCCCTGGGCGAAGACGATCGTCCGTAATATAAGCTTTCGCCATCGCCGCAAACTGGTCAGGGATCGTCATGTTTTTGACGATGAACTATTGGACCGCATTCTGAACGAAGAAGAGGCCGAACACGATGAGGAGAACAGTGATGAAGGCTCGAAGGAATATGGTGCCCTGATCGCCTGTCTCAACAAGCTCCCCGACGACCGTCGTCAACTCATCCTGGCCCCCTACGGAAAACCCGGCGCCGTAAAGGAGCTCGCGGAGCAATCCACCCGGTCTCCGAACAGCCTCTACAAGCTTCTGCAAAGACTGCGAAGCAAGCTTGTTCGCTGCGTGGAAATGGAACTCAAAGCCCCAACACCCGCCTCATCATGAACACTTCGCGCCTCGAAGAACTTACGCAGAAATATGTGCTTGGTAACCTCTCGAAAGCCGAACGTGATGAGCTGGCAATCGAGCTTTCCGGGGATGAATCAAAATCGGCACGCGACCACTTTCGACTGGCCTTGAAGACGGATGCTTATTTGCAAGATGCCGCTGCCGAGATGGAGGGCGGTCACTTCGCAGTCACTTCCTCGAAAATCCTGTCATTCGAACGAAGCCTCTGGGCCATCGGAGGCATCGCCGCCGCTATTGCCGTCGGTTTGATTACCTGGACCCAGGCTCCGGCACCGGCCGCTACCGGAGTGGCAACCATTCACCGCACCGAAGGTCAAGCTTACTCAACCGCCAGCGAAATGCTCGTGGCCGGCGACTTCCTCCAGAAAGACGATCAACTCACGGTCACCGAAGGCTTAGTCGAGCTCGTTTTCGAAGACACCGGGGTCCATGCCGTCGCATCAGCCCCCTTAAAAATGACCCTTAACAGTTCTGAGCGCGTCTTCCTTCATGAGGGAGACCTGAAACTCTCGGTTCCGCCGCAGGGGATCGGTTTTATTGTGGAAACCGAAGAACGGGAAATCACCGATCTGGGCACCAGTTTTGTCGTCACGGCAAACAAAGAGCATTCGCGTGTTCTCGTTCTCGATGGCCTCGTTTCCATTGGACAGAAAGACAACCCCGGTCAGCAGTTCATGGTTGAAGGAGAAGCTGCCACTTTCGGTGAACGTGGCGACAAGGCTCTCCTAAAAAAGAAGGTAAGCAAGATGCCCGAACTCCCGCAGCCCAAGGCCAGCCTTTCAGAGCTTTCTGGCCTAACAAGTAATCTCTACGCCTTCACCAGTTCTGAATTTCCCTCCCCAAAGGAGCAACAGGATCTGATCGGCCAAAGATTTCTTCCGCTTGCTAGATCTGGATTTCGAGACAAGGCCTCCCTGCGAGGTCTCCGCTCCGAGCCGGTTCCTCCCTTCACCTGCATCGCCGGGGCCTACAACGACTTTGGTGAAAAAGCAGGACTCGACCCCGACACGGTTACTCGCTCAGGATGGATTGCCTGGAATCAGGGCAAGCTCCAACCGCCTGAGCCGGGTCGCTACCGCTTTGTGGGGTATGCCGACAACCACTTGCTCGTTTCTATCAATGGCAAACTTGCCTTCGAGGGCGGACGCTACGATTCGGCTTTCCGTGAATCCGAGATAGTCGAAAGGGACAATTTTCCCGCCTGGCCGTGCCTCAACTCGGTGGCCGGTTTCGCAGCGGGGCCCTGGTTCGAAGTAGGGACGGATCCCATCAAGTTCGACCTCCTCTTCGGGGAGAAGCGAGGCAATCTTACCTACGCCCTCCTCCTCATCGAGCGCGAAGGAGAAACCTATGAGGAAACCTACTGGGGCCAGCCCAAATGGCCGATTTTCCTCACCGCCGTCCCTAACACGCCTCAACGCGAGGCACTGAAAAAACTTCAAGAATTTCTTGATGAGAAATTGCTCGGCGGATTCTCGCTGAAGGAGGAGGCCATCTGGCAAATTGTCCCCTGAGATGTAACAACTACGATTTTCTTGCGCCAGAGGTCTAAATTCAGGTTAAAGGGCTTCCACTGCTCAATTGATGAGACTGGACCCTGACTTTAGATACCCTTCAGCGGCTAGCTGATCCATGTTTGGAGTCTTGGCGTCCGGACTGCCGTAACAGCCAAGTTCACCGTAACCGAGGTCATCGGCAGGGATGAGGAGGATGTTGGGTTGTTTAGCCTTTGTCTGGTCCACTGCTTTGGCAAGAAAGGAGGCAAGCGAGAGGCTGATTGCCAGCAGGCACATCAGGGAACAGGAAGGATGGAGAGCTTCATAGATCGAGTAGAGATTTTTGTGGAATCGGTCACGGAACGTTCGTTGGTTCGGAGCTGTAACTCGTTTGCCAATTCGGATCACTTCTTCCGGAACGGTTCACTCAGGACTAGCGCATGGACGAAAGCGCCGACGGTATAATCGTCTTTCTTCGCCGCCGCGACAATCTCTTCCGCGAGATCTTCATCGGTGAACCCGAAGGGACGACCTAAGCCATACCCAATGAGATGTTCGGCGAAACCGCGGGCGAAGTCCGGTTCGCGGTCGGCGATGAGATCACGCATCTCAAAGTAGTCGGCGAATTCGGGGCCGTTGTGGAAGGCACCGGAGGGATCGATCTCCCACTTCAATTTTTTGCTGTGATGTTCTTCCGTTCGCCACTTGCCGGCGGCGTCGAAATTTTCGAGGCCGAAGCCGATGGGGTCGATCTTGCGGTGACAGCTCGCGCACTGAGCTTCTTCCATGTGGGCGGCCAGTTTCTGGCGGGTGTTGAGCGGTTCTTCGGCGAGGCGCGAAAGCTGGGGCACGTTGGGCGGCGCCGGGGGAGGTGGGTCGTTGAGCAGGTGACGCAGGACCCAGGCGCCGCGTTCGACGGGGCTGGATTCAATGCCGTCGCTGCCCATGGCGAGGGTTGCCGCCATGCCTAACAAACCGCCGCGAGGTGATCCGGCGGGCAGGGAAACTTTCTGAAACTGGTCGCCGGTGATGCCTTCGAGTCCGTAGTAGGTAGCGAGCAGTCCGTTGACGAAGACGTGGTCGCTCTTGAGCAGTTGGCCAAGGTTGCCGTCGCCACTGCGCAGGAGGTGAGCAAAGCTCTCGTAAACTTCCTGGCGGGCGGCGGAGCGGGTGCTTTCATCGAAGTCGCGGTAGAGCGTGGTGTCGAACTGAAAGAAGTCGAGGCGCTCCATATCGAGCCACTGGTGGAGGAATCCGGCGACAAACTCGTCGGAACGCGGATCGGCAATGAGTCGATCGATCTGGCTCCGGAGCATGTCCGGATTGCCGAGTTCACCACGCTGGGCAAGCGAGAGCAGCTCCTCATCGGGCGGAGCGCTCCAGAGGAAGTAGGCGAGGCGAACCGCGAGTTCGCGATCGTTGAGCTGGCGGCGCTCGTCGGCGTCGTTAGGCTCATTGAAGTAGAGGAATCCGGGCGAGGATAGAATGACGGCGAGCGGCAGCTCAATCGCTTGATCAAACGAGTCTCCGGCAGCACGGCGGGTTTCGTAAATAGTCGACAAACGATCGAGGAAGTCGTCCTCGGCGGCGACGCCCCGGAAGGCAGTGAAGGCGAAGTTCTCGAAGATCTTACGGGCGCGTTGGGAGTCGTCCGGCGTGGTTTGCGGATCGACCCACCAGTCGGTGAGGGTGGCATCGTTTGCTGAACCGCCGAGCGGGCCTTCCCATTCAACCCAGTCGATCCAGAGGGCGGGCTCGGGGCCTACCCCGGTTTTGGCCCGGGCGGCACGGTAGCGCTTCAAATCGTTTGTTGGATCACGTTTTTCACGCAGCGCAAACTTGCGAGGGCCGTCCTTGGTCAAGCTGACGGGCACCTCGATGGTCTGGGGTTCGCCGGTGGTTCCGGTAATTTGAAAGGTTGAGAGATGGTTGAACTGGCCCTTGTCGGGAACCGCGCCGAGATCGACAAAATGCCGGTCTGTTGGCGTGCCTTCGACGGCACCGATGTGGAAGCGCAGTTTGTAGTCACCGGGAGGAAGTGTCTCGACGACGTGTTTCGTTTCTTTCCAGCCGGAGGGCTGTTCCGGAGGCAGGGCGATGTATTCTTCCTTGTTCAGGTTGGAGATCGTCAGGTAGGAGCCCGTCTGCGTGAGCGGATCTTCGAGGTAGCGGCGAAAGGAGGGTCCGTTTTCCTCAAACGCCCTGATTCGGAATTTGGCCTCTTGTTCGTCGGTGATCTCGCCTTGAGGTTCGCCGGTTTTCAGGAAGATCTTTGCCTTTTCGAAACCTCCCACGTGATAGCCTCGGTAGGTGCCGCCGACTTTGGCATTGGCATGGTCCTCGACTTCACGTCGCTGGGTCCAGGTAGTGGGCTTGGCAGGATGTGGCCCTTCCAATTCGACCCAGTCGATCCAGATCGCGGGCGGGATTCCATAACCGTTCTTTTTCCTGGCCGCGTTGTAGGTGCCAAAGAGCGCTTTCATCTGGCCATTGTTGGGTTGTTTTTCCTGCACAGCGAACTCTCGGAGTGTATTCGGCCCCACCTCAATGGGGATCTCGATGACCTGGGGCTCGGCAATGGTGCCAGTCACCTGATTGGTGCTGATCGGTCTTCCTTCCAGACCCCAGTCCCAGTCGATACCGGTGTAGATTCGTTGGGGATGACCGACATCGATGAAGTGGCGCTCGGGATCGGAACCTTCCACGGCACCCGCGCGCACCCGAAGCGTGTAGTTTCCAATCGGTAGCTTTTCCGGGGAAACGATGACGCGTCCGGTTCCCTTGGTGGGCTTCAAGTAGCTCCCCGTGTCCCGGTGGGGCAGGTCGGCGTAGTGTTTGTAATAGGCGTAGAGGTTCGGCCAGTCGCGGTTTGCGCTTCTCGGAGCCCGGACATCTTCAAAACCGAAATCCCTGGCATCAGGGCTGCCCTTGAGGCGATCGGCAAACTGGTAGAAACGAAGGGGGTCGAGAATGTCAGGTTCCTTCTTCGCGATCTCCGCGATGATCGCCTGGTTCTCGGGCGTCCTGGCAACTTTGTCGACGCCTTTCTGCCATTGGGCATAGCGCTCAAAGGCGTCTTCCATGTTTTCGATTTCCTTTTCGTTTCTCGGATTGATCGTTTTCTCCGGCTCGACGCGATGGATTTTGGATTCGGTGATATCGACCTTGGGTAGCGGACCTTCCAGTTCCACCCAGTCGATCCAGATGGCGGGCGGGTGGCCGTAGCC
>JARGNG010000036.1 GCA_029213265.1 Verrucomicrobiales bacterium
CGAACCCTACCAGACTAACATTCCCGGTGGGCCAGTTCGGGTGACTCGACCACTCGAGCCACCGCCTTGTCAATTGACGTCAGGCCATCCAGTGTGAGATAGTCGCCGTTGATGTTTCCTCCATGCTTGGCCAATTCCCTGGCAACATCCCGGTCAATTGACGTGAGCCAGTTCACAAACAGGTAATTTGTTTTGCTTTGAGCATGCTCTCGAACCATGCTGGCAGCCTGCTGCACAGTCAGTGTACCGGTTTTCTTCTGATTGCCGGGCACATCTGCCATGGCAGGCATGGCGCAAGTAATAAAGCCGAGGGCGAAGGTAGTAATGAGCGTTTTCATCGTGTTTTGCTTGGTTGTTGGTTTTGTGGTTTGAAAGCCCCGATTGGGCTGATGTCTTCGTTATTGGCTTCAAAATGGATTCAAGAATCGTCAAAAATATCGATGTACGCAGGACAGCTTTGATGATTTGTGTTCTATGAACCTTCATCAACTTGTCTGCTAATTTGAATTGGTTTCAGCAGGAATCTCGAGCTCACAATAGATCCAGGGGTGGTCGGATAGGCTGGACCCCCTCAATCCCGGTAGGACCGACGCACCGATAAGAACTCCTTGAAAAAGCAAATTCCTCTCAGTATCAAAAATCGATCGAGTAATTCAGGATCACCCGAAAGGTCTCCCGGGTCGATCCCGTCAATCCCTCGTTTCGCCCAAAGCGAAATCGAAGCCAGAAATTTTCAAGGGACTCCCCCTTCGGCCGCACATCAAAATTGACATTGAATTCACTCTGATCGGGAGAAGCCATCGCTCCGGAATCAGGCGTATTACCCTTCACATAGTTGGCCGATGCACTCGCCCAGGGGAGACCGATTTCATCAAATGGACAGGAGAGTCCCACGCCCCACGATTCTTCACCGGCCCGGTCAAAATCGCTGATCATGATTGCGTTGTAGAGCGGTGATCCGCCCCAGGGATTCAGATTCTGCCCCCCTCACTCGTTGAGGTAAAACTCAATCTGGCGACCAGGCCCTCATAGCTCAAGGCTGCCCGCGCGCCAATCGTCGAGGTGGAAATCGCTCCCAGGAGTTCCTTCCCGAGACTCTGCTGGTTCGCAAACTGGCCGGAAAGGTTGAACTCGAAATCACGGGGCAGATCCCAGCGATGCGTCGACTCGGTGTAGAAGGTATTGAAGGTATCCCAGCCAATCCCATTCAAAGCTCCGATGTCGCTCTTTTCCTCGCGCCACTGGTATCGGAATCCCGCGAGGGTGACACCCCGGTTTGATCCGCTCGCCCCCGCAGCCTCGGACATCGGGAGAAAATCCTCCCCTGTCCGACTCTTCACCCGCGTGATGTGAGCCGCGCCGGCAAGGAAATGGGGATCCCCGTTCGTCGTCATCTTGTAGACCTCGTGAACCCGCGGAGTCATCCTCGTATCGTTCCGGTTGAAGTAGGGAAGATTCATTTCCTGCCGGAACAAGGTGGCATGAAAAAGATTCTCTATGCGGATTTCGCCGTAGGCCTCCCCTGGAGCCCAGTAGCCTGTCCCCCCATCCTGGAGGAGTCCGGTTCCGCCTCTGCCTTCCGGGGTGAAAAGAGCCTGGGAAGTCGCCCCGGAAAATCCGAGTCGAAGAGAATCCTCCCACCACCCGGTAACCAGTGTCATGCTTCCCCCGTGGGCCGCTTCCTCACGAATCGCACCATCCGTCGAGGAGTGGAAATAGTAGAATCGTGGTGCCAAGGTCAGGACCGATTCTGAGAACATCCCCGAGAGGACTGGAAAATAGGATCCGATTTCTCGACCGACAAACCCTCGTTCGGTGGTGTCGACCACTTCGTCCGAGAAACCATCCAATGGCGTCAGGAGCTCGTTTGCCGAGTCCGGAGCAACCTGCTCGGAGACGAGGTATTCCGTCGCGAACAGTGACAGGGAGGCAAGGTCCCCCGCAAAAAGGACGAATAAAAATCCGGAAGCAAGAAGAAGCTTCCTCATCCCGCAGGCACAGCAAAAACGGTAATAAAGAGAAGCACGGCGGCGACGGCGAGAATCCCGACACGCTTTCCGGCGGACGGGCAAACGCTGAAGGCCACCAGACACTGCAGGAAGTAGTAGAACGCAAAGGCCCTCGAAGCGATCGCAAGGATTTGTTCGGTGTTCGCCGACCAACTCAAGGCGATCGCTCCGATACCTACGAAAAGGGTTCCCCACCTTGCGGACAGATGCCCGTGCGTGGCCTCCTCCATATTTCCGGTCGCCCCGAGAGTATCCGCCACCGCAGCGGAAAACTGGCTCAAAGCAGCCGCAATGATGAGCGGAGCGACGAGAACGGCCACCGCGGTTCCGACCAGCCTGAGGAGGCTGTTGTCGTCATACTGCCCATTGAGGGTGTGCACCACCGGGAGAGCAACCGCAATGAAAAGGAGGTAGACAACCGTGGAAATGATCTGCGAAAGGCGAGACGATCGAACGCGGATTTCCACGTCGAAATCCTTCTCCAGGTAGCGACTTGTCTCGAACCCCTGGACAACAATCAGGGTCCCCGCCACGATCGTCAACACATCCCACGGCGTATGGGTGGTCGCCTCGGGCATGACGATTCCATCCGCTGATTGCATCGCTTTCAGATCGAAGATCGAGAAGCCGACAAGTAGCAGCACGATGATGAGCAGAGTAACGTAGAGTCCGATCTCTTCGAGCCTCCCCAGGGCATCGAGGCCTTTCATCAACGCGATCGCCATGATCCCGAGAACAATCGCTGTCGTCAGAAGGTTCTCATTCAGCGGGGTGTCCGCCCCGAATCCACCCAGTACGAAAGATGAGAGAATGTGAAGATAGAGACAAACGGAAATCACGTAGGCGAGCACCAGCGCGAAGTCCGACGATCGTTCCATCGACAAGGTCATCTCCGACGGGTTGTCGGCGAGCGCCGGCTCCGCATTCCGAATGTTGAACCGGATCACGCTGCCCACCGCATAGGCGAAAGCACAGACCGCAGCCATCGCCACGACAGAATACTTGCCCACCGCTCCGGCGAGGATAGGAACAATGACGAGAAACCCGCTGCCAAAAATCGACGAGAGCGGTGTGCTCGTCGCGTCGATAAGGGTTCTGAGTTCCTTTTTCATTCCGGCTCCATTCTAAGCGGAAGATAGGGTTTGCGCCAGCTGTAGCCTTCTGGATTTTCTCAACCGATCACTCTCCGGCAGATACCTGAACCCAGCCGCTGGAATCCACTTGCTGGAAGTATCAGTGGCAGAAAGCCGTAGGAAATCTTTTCTGGTCACGTCAGGCGAGGTCCGCTTAGCATCCGGGTTAACGCAAGCAACATGAAGCCAGGATTCAGCATCACCGCAGCACTACTGTTCTTCACCGCCGGCATCGCCATCGCAGAGGAGAATCCCCCGCCCTCTCCTACGCAGCCCTGGCAGGAGCTTGCCGCGAAGCGAGCCAAATTTCTCTCCGAAGTAAAGTGGACCCCGGTCGCCGCGACCATGCCGAACCGAAAGGGTGGATACTTCGAGAAAGGAAAGGAATACACCGGAGTCCCCTACTCCAGCGTGAGACAGGTGGGCCGCTACATCGGCTTTGACATCAGCTTGCGGACCTTTCTTGCCGCCGTCGAAAACCCGGCCAGCGTTCTCTACACCGAGAGCCTCGTCGGAAAAGTGACCAATGCCGCGGCCTTCTACGGCGCGGTCTGCTCCTCCTACACCAGCTACGCTCTCCAATGCGGTCTCCCCGAGGTCAGCCGTCATCACGGCCCCGAATACAGCGACGGCGTTGTTCTGGTGGAGCCCCAATCCGGAAGCGCGGTTGCGGTCGGAGATGTCATCTACACGCCCCCCGCCCGGAAAGGCGGAGGATCTCACATCGAGATGGTGACCGGAGTGACCAGGAAAGACGACGGTGTGATTCGGTCCATCCTCGTCGAGGAAAGCCGACCCCCGACGACCCTGTCAACGGATCGAACGGTTGCCGAATTTGACAAACATCTCGCCGCGAAGAACAAGCAACTGTTTCGCATCACCGATCTCGACCGTTGGAGAAATGGAAACCGGGCTGACCCGCTCCACTATCCCAACTTTGCAACCGACGGCGCGCCGGCCACGATCAATCGCTCTCTCCTTCTCGATCTCGGGGACTGGGTCGTCTATCAAAAGGGCCAACCGGTGAAGTTCCATGTCATGGACCGGGACTCGCGGGGAGTGAAGTCGCTCGTCATCAAATACGCCGACGAAATCGTGGAAGAAATCCCGATCAAACGCACCGGTGTCGTCGAACGCACTCTGCCCGACTGCGGAGACTACACCGCCCATGTCGTTCATCCCGACGGCTCACCGAGCCCTTCCTGCCACTTTGCGATCTGCGATCTCGATTACACATTTCCTGACAAAGACATATCGATTTCGAAGGACTGGAAAGTTTCGTTCGATTCCGTGAACATGAAGATCGTCGCGATCAACCTGCACAGCCTTTCCGACAGCTACGGGCGCCACCCGATCCTTCTCACAAAAGCGGACCAACAGACCGGTTTTCTCACCGTACCGGGTGGACTGCTGAAAAAGAAAGGACGGCTGCAAGTCTGGCTCATCGGTGAACACCCGCTCGGACGTCTCAAGCTGGTAAAGACGATCTCGATGACGGACTGAGTGTCGGATGTCTCTTGTAAAAGTGGCGGAGAGGGAAGGAATCGAACTGAACCCCCTCAATCCCGGCAGGACCGACGCACTGATAAGAACTCCTTGAAAAAGCAAATTCCAATCAGTTATCTTTTGGCCTTTGCCGCCAGACGTCGACGCTGACGGTCATTGAACTGCGGACGCCTTCCATACATTTCCTTCAGTATCCGAATCTCCTCCTGAAGATATTCGATCACGGCTTGCAGATCTCGATTGATCCAACCTGCCAGGCAAAGGAGGATAAAATGACACGGACTCATAGCAATAAAATGCCAGTCTCATCCCGATTTCCAATCAAAACCTCACCCCCTACCCCTATCATAAAACGTTCATCATTAGACACTTCCGAGCGCACTTAATTTTTAAACACTACGGGAACGACTCGGTAATCAGCGGTTCGTTTCGGGGTTTGCGGGGCGGCTCGTGGTTCTTCGGTGAGGAGGACGACGAGGACTTCGACGTCGGGTTTCGCGTAGCAAGTCCCTGAACCCTTTATCCTTTTACACCATTACCCTTTGGAACCCGCCGGAGGAGGCAGTTGGGAAACACAAAGGAAACCAACATTTGGAAAGGAATCAAAGTGCTGAAATCAAAACAAGGAAACCCGTAAGAGGATATAAGGGAGCGAAGTTCGCAGGAGCCGTAAAGAGCTGCCCCCTCCCAACTCAACTCGCATTTGCGGTAGGCTCAAAGGTGGCGGAATCTATGCGATGCAAAGCAAGTCAGGAACGAAAGCGATTCTCTGTGCGGTGTTGGTTCTGGCTGTCGGACTCTCCATTTTTCTTTTCCACTGGAACGCAAATCAACCGACAAGTGGAGACGTAGCACCCTCCCAGCTTTCCCCCGCCGCAGTATCTCCGGCGGAGCGCGAGTCAATGCCATCCGTGAGTTCACCTGAAAATGCTTCGGGAGTCGAACTCCTGACCGACGCGACGCTTGAAGACTCCGGCAACGCTCTCGCGAAGGCCTTTCGCGATCTGCTGGAAAAACCCGGTATCGTTCCCGGGGAACTCTTGCTCAAGTTCCGCTATGCCTCGGATATTGCAGCCCTGCGCTCGCGGGCCGGCAGCCTCGGCCTGAGCGTCCTCTGGTCTGATTCACGCGTAACGGCAGCCCGCATCGCCTACACGGACCCCGAAGCTCTCGCGGAGGAGTTGCAATCCAACGGGGATGCCTACGAGGACTTCGGGCCGAACTTTGAGATGAGAATTCCCGGTCTTCCTCCGGAACCGGAACTCGATTCCAATAATCCCGGAGGCACGGTCCCCTTCCGCGAGACGCTGATGGAATCCATCGGCGCCGACCGGAATCGCAGCCAGTGGGGCAGCGAAGTCACCGTGGCGATTCTCGATTCAGGAATCCTCGATCATCCCTCCCTCGCCAATGTCGGGATTACCCGGATGGATCTTTCCTCCTCCGGGGAAATTCACGGCCACGGCACGGCGATGGCGTCCCTCGTTGCCGGGCAGCTTTACCCTGCAGAGGGGATCGCCCCGGCGGCTTCGCTGCTCGATCTGAGAGTGACCGATGGAAACGGAGTCACCAATACGGGTCTCGTTGCTCAGGGAATTCTGGCGGCGGCCGATCAACGGGTTGATGTGATCAATATCAGCCTGGGTTCCTTCGGGGACTCATCCGTGTTGCGAGCCGCGATCGAATATGCCCTCGAGCGGAACATCATTGTCATTGCCGCAGCTGGAAATGAGCAAACGACCCGTCTCGCATTTCCCGCTGCCTACGGCGGAGTGATTTCTGTCGGGGCCGTCGATGCCGAAAACACGCAGGCCTATTTTTCCAATTCAGGGGAGACCCTCTCGATCTCCGCTCCGGGCGTCGGGATTTTTTCCGCCTATGAGGGTGGGAAACTCGTTCTCGGGAGCGGGACCTCCCAGGCCACCGCGATCACCAGTGGAGTCGTCGCGGCCCTCTTGAGTCAGGGATACCGTCCCGGGGAAATTCCGGGCATTCTCCAAAAACATGCCTACCGGACGGGTGCACCCCGGGAACAGGTCGGCGCCGGAGTGATTCAGGTTCCCTGATCGCTCTTTCCGTCTCACCGGATACGACGGCCTGCCAGAATGCTAGTTCCCAATCAGCCGGATCGAGGAGGGATTCTGATCGATCTTTTTCTCCTGCAAATCAATGAGTTGCTGCACCAGGTTCAATGCTGCCATGGAGCGGTTCGCCGGGCTGGTGGGGATGCTGTAAAACGCTCCCCGGTGGAGAACGGAAACAACGGCGTTCCCCGGCTTTTTCGAAAGACGGTTCACGAGGAAGAGAGGTTCGCCATCAATTGCGGGAACCTCACCTTTTTGGGAGGGACTCATCGACATGCGGGCGAGTTCGCCGAGGTAGGACAGGACTCCCTGCGGTGACCGGACGACCAGTTCCGCCCGAACTCCGGGGATGACAAATTTATCCGTGAGACCGTCCCCTGTTCGGGTCTCCTGGATTTCCATGCGATCGACGTTGGACTCGATCATACGTTCGAAGGCCTGATCCTCATCACCCGGATCATTCGGAATGCGAATGAACTCGATCCCGGCTGTATTTCTCCGAATCCGGGAGGGATATCGCTCGCGGATCTCGGCCTGGTCTTCGGGTTCGAAGTCTTCATAGGGGATCTCGATCGCTTCGACTACGAGGTAGGCGAGAAACTTCATGTCCCATCCCTGTTTGATGAAGAAAGCGATTGTCTCCCCGGAGATAGGCTTCATAAATCCGTCGATGAACTCCTTCTGGTTGTCCAGAATCGTCATGGTCATTTCCGGACTTTGTTTGTATTCCGCGGAGACGTCTGCTTTGTAGAGGTCGGTGGAGAGATACCCGAAATCGAACAGCATCCCGGCCTTCTTTGTGTCCGTGTTTCGCTGAACGAATCCGCCAATGGTCGTCATCGCCATGGGCTCATACTTGGAAGCCCGGATTACGTTCAAGAGAAGTTAATCGACCCGGTGATTATGGACCGTTTTGTTCAACGCCATCGCCTGATTAGAAAGCGTTCTTTGCGCGCATCCGGCAAGGAAAAGGGAAAACAAAAAAGCTGCGAACAAACCCAATCGACCGGCGCGCCGAATCCCGGTGATATTGAGGACACGGCTGCGCGCAGCCGCATTTCTGCGGTGTGATTTCATTTCCCGATTGGCTGTTGTTGCTTCCGCTTTGCGAGTGGTGTTTCGCTCCCTCACAAAGCACTGCCTATTCCATCAGATAGAATGGGACGGGGGCAAACCGATTCTTCATGAAATCTGAAGTTTCATCAGGCAGGGGCGCTTCCGTCGCCGAAATTTTGAAAATGGATGCGGGGACAACAGAACACTCGTTGGTCGCGCGACGTTTCGTAGCGAGCCCTGAGGCTGCCAGGCGCCTCTGCGAGTCGCCCGTCTTACAAACCCGCTTCGATCTCGCGCATGTAGCGGAGACTGCTTTCGCAAATCGTCTCGATGCCGGGCTCGTAGTTGAAGACCTCGACACTGACCCAGTCCCGGTATTCGATTTCTTTCAAGGCCTGAAAGATCGGCTCAAATTCGACCTCGCCCATTCCGGGCCCAAGAAGATTCGGGTCGTTGGCGTGGAAATGAGCGACCCATTCTCTAGAATCACGAATGATGTCGCCGATCGGTTTGCCTTCGTCCGACATGGCTTTGACATCGAGATGGAGACGACAGTTCGGATGATCGACCATCTGCGCCAATTCGATCCCGAGAGCGGCGGTATTGAGAAAGTCCCCTTCCCCACGACCGAGAGGCTCGATCGCAAGAGTGACACCACAGTCCTCCAGAACCGGCATGGCCAAGGCGATCACCTCGGCCGCGTAGGTCATTCCCTGATCATGAGAAATCCCCGGAAGCAGGTTTCTCTGCAGGGGAGAGCCGAGCACCATGATCTTTCCATCAAGGTCGCGACAGAGTCGGGCCAACTCCGCGAGATACTCACCGGTCTTTTTCCGAATGGCATCCTCCGGAGTGGTGAGATAATACCCTTCGGTTTTCGCGAGCAGCCAATGCAGGCCGACACATTCGAGCCCGGCATCCTGAATCTGCTGACGAACCGTGCTTCGTTGCTCAGGAGACACCTCCGTCGCCGAGGAAGCCATTGTGAAAGGCGCGATCTCCACGCCGGTGTAGCCAATCCCTCGAGCGTAGGCAAAGGCCTTTTCGAAGGGCCAATCTTGAAACGTTTCGTTGCAAATTGCGTACTTCATAGCATCAGGAGGCTGACGGAACAGTGCCGTTTCTATCGACGGCGTCGAGCCGGAGGGCGCTTGCGGCGAAGCGGAGCAGCCGGCTTGTCCTCGAGCAGGGCCGTGTAGTTGTAGTCGAAGTCATCGAGCTTTCTCCGCTCAATTTTTTGATCCACGTAGTGCTCAACCGCAGCGGCGTTTTCCAGCTCATCCGCAGTGAGGATCGTAAACGCATCGCCTTCCTTCTGGGCACGGCCGGTTCGCCCGATCCGGTGAACATAGTCTTCGGGGTTTTCCGGAACGCGATAGTTGATGACGTGGGTCACTCCTGAAATATCAAGACCACGGGCAGCAATGTCCGTTGCGACGATGATGTTGAAGGTTCCGTCACGGAATCCCTGGAGTGCCTTGGTCCGGTCACTCTGTCGAATGTCGGAATGCAGAGCCGTGGGATTGGTTCCCTCGATGTCCTGAAGACGGGCGAGAAGAGAATCCGCCTCTTTCTTCGTCCGGGTGAAAATCATCATGCTCTCGTAGCCGGTTTTCTCGACCAGGGCAACGAGGAGGTCGTCCCGCTGATCCATTCCAACAGGATAGAAGGCGTGGGAAACCGTTTCTGCAGGAGACTGCCGATGCCCGATTTCGACCTCGACCGGATCCTTCAAGGCCCAGTTGGCGAGTGTTTCGATGGCACCCGGCATCGTTGCCGAGAAGAAAAGGGTCTGACGTCCGGGGGGGCAACGGTCGATAATTTTTTTCACATCGGGGAGAAAACCCATGTCGAGCATGCGATCGACCTCATCGAGGACGAGATACTTGATGTTGCTCAGATCGAGATTGCCTTTCTCCATGTGGTCGAGAAGACGACCGGGAGTGGCAATGATGATATCCGGCTTGTTCTCCAGAGCTTCGATCTGATGTCCATAACCGACGCCTCCGTGGAGCAGCATGACGTTGAGCGCCTTGTAGTAGGAAAAGACATTCATCTGATCCTCCACCTGGGCAGCCAGCTCGCGGGTGGGCTCGAGCACGAGGCACTGCGGCCGGGTCGAGGGCTGCATATCGCAAATGATGGGCAGCGCAAAGGCCGCCGTTTTACCGGTACCGGTCTGCGACGCACCCACGATATCCTTGCCCTCCAGGGCAACAGGAATGGCCTGCGCCTGGACGGGTGTCGGTTCTTCGTATCCGGCTCTCTTCACGGCGCGAAGCACCGGTCCGGACAATCCCAATTCTTCAAAGGAAGGCATTGGTGACAAAGGAGGCTAAGCCCCTACCTTTCAAGGGGAATTTGGACCAGTTTTCGGGAATTCCGTTTTTTCCGATTCTTTCAGATCACGTTCTTTTTCTTCGATTTACGTCCGGCGAGACGGTAATCCAGCGAAGCGCGGCCGGCTCCGCCACAGGCAAGACCGAGAAATGCCCCGATATAAAGAACCAGCGCCTGGGGATTCAGAGAGACCGAGAGGTCGAGAGGCAGGATCAAAATCGCTCCGGTCAAGACGAGTAGAATCAGCGCATTGATTCTCGTGAAAATCCCGAGTGTGGTCGCCGCGAGGCTCAAGGCAAACACGATCACAAAAGCAACCGAAAGAATGCCCGGAAACGGAAGACCGTTGTCGGTGAACTGATTCACAAGATCCCATTCCGCTTTTTCCCAGAAATAGTTTCTGGCCTGCCCCAGTTGCTCCAGGAGCTGGTAATAAAAGAAAGCCGCCGCAGTGAAAAGGCGAACAACAAACAGTCCTACGTCCGAAGCTGCGGTGCGTTGAGGACCATTGTCAGGAAGTGGCTGGAAGGGCATGGAGGTTGGACGCGCTGAGGAGCTCACTCAAACACGAACGAGCGCTTTTCTGCAAGAGAAAGCCCGAAGGATTGTTTCGCAACCGGAAACGATCATTCAAAATCCCGCAGGAGATGGGCAAAAACGGCCTCGCGCTCGGACTCGGTGAGCAGGCGGCGATAGACACTTATGTCACCATAGTGAGCCATAGCCCCTTTGGGCTGCTGCACCCCCTTGGCATTTAGCGTCAGACCGAAACCATACGTCAACAGTCGCTGCTTTCCCTTCGCCACGGTTTTGGACGGGGCACTGGCGACGGAATCTTCCCCTAACACCTTACAGAAGAGCCGATGCTCGCCCGCTTTTCCATCCCACTGGAGAATCGCTGCCGTTTCCACTTCGTCGGGAATGGCGATGCGCGCGGGATACTTTTCCGCACCGTCTTCCGAGGTGAGCGATAGATTTCCCCCGTACCGGTTGAACTTAAGGTTGGTTGTCTTTTTTTTCCCGACGACGGGCTCCAAATCGATCCGTCCGAGATTTGCGTTGATTCCCGGGGAGGTTCGAATTCTCAATGCGATGGAATACGCCTCGGAAACAACATTCTCCTTTCGAAGCGCGTTGAATTTCACGAACATCTTTGAATCGGGAGGAAACGTGATGCCGGGATGATCGGACGAATTGATCTGGAAACTGGGAAACACACCCTCGTTGCCCACGATGGAGAGAAGATGATCGTCGACGGCCCCTGCTGCGCGATTCTGGATCGCCGCGAACTTCTTATCCGTTCCCGCGATTCTGTTTCCACCCGCCCCCAGAATGGCCCCTCTGGCGGAATAGAAGGCGACGAGCGAATCCGGATAGGGTGCCATTCTCACCTTCCACGGTTCCGGCCCGGAATTGGAAAGGACCCGGGCTTTCGGGTTTTTCACAAAATCGGTCGACACCTTGATTTCACTCAGCGGCTCCCGGTCAGGCTGTGCTGCTTTTGCTTTGGGCGGTTGGGGGGGAGTCTGCTTCCCGACAACGCCCTTCCCTCTCACTTTATCCCAGGAAAACTCTTCCGGCTGTGATTGGGGTGCCTTTTTCGAAGAAGCCGAAATTCCGACTACGAGGAAGAGAACGAGGGCACCGGCGATTCCCCCGATCAGAGCCGGGCTCCTCCAGGCATCCTTCCCATTCTTTCGTGGGGGAACCGGGACCTTCTTTTTCGGCGCCGTCCTCATGGACCCGGTTTTCAGAGAGGGTCGTTGCGGGCCGGTATGGAGTGGTCGGGCAATGTGTTGGCGAGTTGTCTCCAGTACAGCCAGTTCATGAGCCGGTTTCGCAGCGGCCACCGGAATGGCGACCGGGATTTCTACATTTCCCGTCCCGTTCTTTGCCATTTCCCGGGCTGTGTTGAATCCCTCGTAGGCAACCGCTGCATTGGCAGGGCGATCGTCCGGAGACCGGTTGATCAGCGACATAACCCAGTCCGCCACCGATCTCGGCAAATCGGGGCGCAAGTCGGAAAGCGGTGTGACGATATGGGACAGGTGGTTCGTCATCGTCGCCGCGACCGAGTCTCCGGAAAACGGCGCATTTCGAGTGAGAGCAAAGTAGTAGACGCAACCCAACGAATAGAGATCCGTCCTTTGATCAAGAGGCTGCACTTCGACCTGCTCGGGAGCAATGTAATTAATCGACCCGAGAAACGATCCTTTTTGATCCAGCGTCTGTGTCGATGGCTGATGGCTGAACTTCGCGAGACCGAAATCGAGAATCTTGATCTGAAATCTGCCGGACGGAAGCCAGCTCAGCATAATATTGGCCGGCTTGAGATCGCGGTGCAGGAGGTTTTTCTCCATCGCCGATATCAGTGGATCCAGCGTCTGATCAACGAGGGCGTAGAAATCCTCGACCGAAAACGCCTTTTCCTCCACGACGGCCTTCAGCGTATCGCCTTTGATCAATTCGAAAACGACATAGGGGCCATCTTCGTCCTGCTCAAATTCATAAATCGTGACCACATTCGCATGTTGAAAGGAGGCCAGGGCCATGGCCTCTTTCTTGAGGGAATCACTTCCGGTCGATTCATTCAACTGGGTCTCCTCCAGGGGAAGTAAACGCTTGATCGCGACTTCACGATCGAGGCGCTTGTCGATGGCCTTGTAGACCGCCCCGACTCCGCCGCGCCCGATTCTGCCTTTGATGTCGTAGCGATCCGCCATAGAGGTTTCGTAGGAAACTATATTCTAGTTTTTATAATAATTAAAACAGTAAAAGCAATTTTTCCGGGGGAAATGCAATCGTGGCGTTGCCAATCTTCGGGTAACCTCTAGCCTGCCGAAAGGAATGGAGAATCAGTTTTACGAAGCATTCGATCTGGAACGATACGAGGGCGACTCCGGCGGGAGCGTTGACGACTATCGTACGCCCCTGCAAGTGGATCGCGACCGCATCATTCACACCTCCGCTTTTCGCAGGCTGCAAAACAAGACCCAGGTTTTCTTTAGCGGCGAGTATGACTTCTACCGGACCCGGCTGACACACTCCATCGAAGTGGCCCAGATTGGGCGCAGCATTTGCACGCGCCTCAACCGGACATCGCCTCTCCTCCGACCGGATTTTTTCATCGATTCCGATCTCGTCGAAGCCGCCTGCCTCTCTCACGACATCGGTCATCCTCCCTTCGGTCATACCGGAGAACGGACCCTGCACCGCCTCATGCGCCCGTTCGGTGGATTTGAAGGCAACGCCCAGACTCTCCGCATTCTCACACAAATCCTCTTCGGCCCGGATCGGGGCATGAATCCGACCCGCGCGCTCGTCGATGGAGTCCTCAAATACAAAACGCTCTTTGGAGAATTACCCGACCAAAAGCACCATTTTCTCTATCGAGAGCAGGACAAGGCACTCGATTTCGTAACTGGTGGCACAGCCTTTCCGGAAACTCTTCCCGCCGGAAAAGCGCGAAACGGATTTCGATCGATCGAATGCCAGATCATGGACTGGGCCGACGATACCGCCTACTCGCTCAATGACATCGCCGACGGAATCCATGCGGGATTCATCACCGTCGAGGGAACGGAACGCTGGGCGGAGTCAAGAAATCTCGACGCAGAAGACTCGAAGATCGTTGCCAACCTCCTCGACGCGATCCGCCGGAGACGGGTCGAATCGAAGATCGGCAAGAAGATCGGTGCCTTCATTGCCGCCACAAGTCTCGCCGAGGCCGACGGATTTCTCAGCGACCAAACGAACCGGCATCGCTACCGGCTCGACATCGATCCGACTGTCGAAAAGGAGTGCCGCGTCTACAAAGGCATTTCCCTCGACCTCGTCTTCAAGAGCAGACAGCTGCAGCAGCTCGATCGAAAATCCGATTTCATCCTCGGGCGCCTTTTTGATGTTTTTGCGGACCAGTACATTCACGAAGTCGCTGCCGGGGCGGAAAGCTTCACTCTTTTCCCGGAGGAAGACGAAGCCCTCATCCGCGCCCAGTCGACCGAAACAGAGCGGGCCCGCATTGTCTGCGACGTCCTCGCCCGCATGACCGACGGCATCGCGAGCCGTACCTACAAGCGTCTCTTCGACGCCGACTTCGGGTCGATTGTCGATCTGGTGTAGAGCAGCAGTCGAGACTCCACCCTGCTCGGTCAGGAGCGAAACAGGGTTGGATCCCCCTCCTACGACCACAAACGCGCCACTTGCCGTAAATCGTATTTGCGATCTTATTCTATTTTACGAATCCCATGAAAGGACCGCAAACTCTCACCCGGGGCAGCTCGACGGATCTCGACTCGATGCCCTCTCCGACCGGAGCGAAGACTCTCGCCATTCTCGATCTTCTGTCCCGGCATCCGGAGGGACTCACTGCTGCCGACGCGGCACGACGCTCCGGTTTCACTCAAAACCTGGTTTTCCGAATCTTGAAAACCATTGTCGCGATGGGCTTTGCGGTGCAGCGGGAGGACAACAAGGCCTACACGCTTTCGAACCGTGTGCTTGAGCTATCGGCGCCGAGAGTCGGCGAGCGCAGCCTCGCTCTTTGTTCTCACGAAGCCTTGCGAAACCTCCGCGATGAGACCGGAGAAACCGTGCAGTTGTTGATCGAATCCGACGGCAAGGGAATCATTCTTGAGCAGTTCCGCGGGACGCACGCTCTTCAGGTCTGCGGGGAAGTGGGAATGCGTGTTCCTCTCTATTCCTGCGCGCCGGGAAAGGCAATCCTCGCCGCCTGGAGCAAATCTCACCGGGAACGTTGGTATCAGGCGCGCGGGAAACGTTTGAAGCAATTTACGGAACGCACCCTTCACCGGAAATCCGATCTGGAAAAAGATCTCGATACGATTCGGGAAAGCGGATTCGCAATCGACCGCGCCGAAGGGGTCGAAGGAATTCACTGTGTCGCCGCCTCGATTGCCGATGCCTATGGACAACCCGTCGGAGCGATCACGGTGATGGCTCCCATCGCCCGAATGCCGGAGTCGGATTTCCCCACCTTTGGCGAACGGTGCCGCAACGCCGCAAACCAAATCGAAGCTAACCTTAGAAACGGATGAAGTCACTTTTTCCGATCCCGCTGGCGATCACTGTCGGCACATTCTTTTCCGGCTTTCTCCAGGCAAACCCGTCGCCGGAGCAGATCGAGTTTTTCGAATCCCGGATTCGGCCCATCCTCGCGCAGGAGTGCTACGAGTGTCATTCGGAAGCAACCAAGTCAAAAGGAGGCCTCCTCCTCGATACGCGCTCCGGGTGGGAAAAGGGCGGCGACTCCGGCGAGGCGGTCATCCTCCCCGGCGACCCTGACAACAGCCTTTTGTTAAAAAGCATCGCACACGAAGTCGAGGATCTCGAGATGCCGAAGGCGGGAGCCAAACTGGAGGATGCCGTCCTTTCCGATTTTCGGAAATGGATTGAGGACGGAGCGATTGATCCCCGCGAAACGCCCCCGTCCCGGGATCAGTTGGAAAAGGACACCAACTGGGAGGCCGTCCGCGAACGCCGCGAAGGCTGGTGGAGCTTTCAACCCATCGAGCGTCCTGCCGTTCCCTCAGCGGACGGAGCTGAGCATCCGGTGGACCGATTCCTCTTTTCCAGGCTGAAGGAGGATAATCTCGAGCCCTCTCCACAAGCCGGCCCGCGAACTCTCCTTCGCAGGTTGAGTTACCTCCTCACCGGACTGCCGCCCTCTCCCGAAGATTCCACCGCTTTTCTCCAACAATGGGAAGCCGACCCTGACCAAACCCTATCCGATACCGCCGACAGGTTACTCGCGTCTCCGGCATTCGGAGAAAGATGGGCGCGCCACTGGATGGATTGGCTTCGCTACGCCGACTCCCATGGCAGCGAGGGCGACCCGACGATCCCCCACTCCTGGCAGTATCGGGACTATCTCATTCGTGCGCTGAATCGCGACATTCCCTACGATCAGTTGGTCCGCGAACACATTGCAGGAGATCTTTTGGAGGATCCGCGAATCGATCCCGAACGCCAAATCAACGAAAGCGCCATCGGAACAGCGCACCTCCGCATGGTGTTTCACGGATTTGCTCCGACCGATGCGCTCGATGAGCGGGTCCGTTTCACAGACGATCAGATCAATACCGTAACGAAAGCGTTCCAGGGACTGACCGTCTCCTGTGCCCGCTGTCACGATCACAAATTTGACGCGATCAGTCAGGCGGATTACTACGCACTCTTCGGCATTTTCACTTCCTCCCTTCCCGCCACCGTTGCTATCGATGCCCCCGGCGTGCTGGAAATACACCGTGAAAAACTACGCGCTGCCAAGCCGGAGATCCGCAAGGCGCTCGCCGATTTCTGGCGGGAGGAACTCGCAAACAAAGACGCCAATTGGAGCCCTGTCCAAATCGCAACGGGAGAAAATTCCAGGCTGGTTTCTTTTCTGAAAACCATTCGGGAAGCAAAAACCCTGGAGCCTGCGTGGATTTCCATGGCGCAGTCGCTGCAGAACCATTTGCGCGATGCCGAAGACGCCCGCCTCGGCGATTCCATCCGAAAGCACTGGGATCTTACCGATGCGGAGGAGGCCAAAGAATGGACTCGCGAAGGGGAAGGCCTTTCCGAAATGCTTCCTTCACCGGCGGGCGAATTCATCATGGGAACTTCGGATCTTGCGGTAGACCGGATCCTTCCCTCGGGACTCTACTCCCATCTCCTTTCAACCAAGCATCGCGGTTTTCTCGCCTCGCCGCCTTTCCCACTCGACGGGGAATACGATCTTCATCTCAACATCGCCGGAGACAGCAGCTCGGCGCGCTTCTCGGTGCAGAACTACCCCCGGCGGGGAACGGTCTACCCGGTTACCAATCTTACCAAAGGAAACTGGAACTGGACGACGTACAATCGGGTCGACTACTGGAACGGTGACAGCATTCACATCGAACTGGCTACGGCAGGCGAAGCCCCCATCCTCGTTTCTGAGGCGGACCGATCCTGGTTCGGTATTCGGGGAGCCTTTCTCGTCAAGAAAGGTGCGGCCGCTCCCAAACGCCCCGATGAGGAATCTCTCATTCCCCTTCTCACCGGTAGTTCCGCTCCTAAGTCCATCAATGAGGTCAACGAGCGGATCAGAGAGGCGCTCACGAAAGCGGTGCAAATGTGGCGCGCAGGGGAACTCGATGATGCCAACGCACTCTTCCTCGACGAAGCGATGCGCTGCGGGCTCCTTTCCAACCAACTCACGTCTCTGCCCGGAGATTTGCGCCAACTCGTTTCCGACTATCGCCAGCTCGAAGCAGAAATCCCTAAGCCGACCCGCGCTCCCGGACTGGTGGAACGCCCCGGAATTGATCAGCCGCTTTTTGTTCGCGGCAATCACAAGGACCCGGGCGAGCCGGTGGTCCGGCGCTTTCTCGAAGCCATCGACGAGACGCCCTACCGAACCGAAGGGTCCGGTCGCCGGCAATTTGCCGAAGACATTCTCCGGGAAGACAATCCCTTTACGGCCCGCATCATTGTGAACCGGGTGTGGCATCACCTCTTTGGAAACGGCCTCGTCTCTACAACCGACAATTTCGGAAGACTGGGGGAGAAGCCCTCCCACCCCGAGCTTCTCGATTATCTTGCGGACCGGTTTCGGACCGATTGGAACTGGTCCATCAAGTCGCTGGTGCGGGAACTGATTCTTACCGGGGCCTGGCAGCAGAAAAGCTCTCCCTCACCGGAAGCCGACGCAGTCGATCCGGACAATCGCCTCCTGTCCCACTTTTCGATCCGCCGTTTCGAAGCTGAAGCGATTCGCGATGCTATGCTCGCCGTTTCAGGACAGCTCGATCCCAATCGCTATGGCCTGCCCGTGACCGGATCCTCTCCCCGACGCTCGGTCTATCTTCGCGTGAAGCGGAATTCACTGGAACCTCTCCTCACCACCTTCGACTTCCCTGTCCCTGCCTCCACCGTCGGAAAACGCAGCAGCACCAACGTGCCGGCCCAGTCGCTCACTCTTTTGAACGACTCCTTTGTCCTCTCGCAGGCGGGACACTGGGCAAAAACGCTGTCCCCGGACGCTGGTGAAGACACGAAAATCGAAACGCTCTTTTCCCGGGCCCTCAACCGCCCCCCGACGGAACGGGAAATGACCGGGGCCCGCAATTTTCTCTACGCCGTTGATCAACAACATGAACTCGAGACTCAGCGGATCCGCGACCTCGAAGAGAAACTGACGGAATCACAATCACAGCTTCAAAATCTCATTTCCCCCGTCCGCGAATCTCTTCTCGCAAAGCGAAAAGAAGAGCAGGATAAAAAGGGAACTTCGGCCGCGCCTTCCGTTATCGTCGCGCCCTATGCGAGCTGGGATTTCGAAAGTGATCTCCGTGATGCGACCGGAGGTCTCAGCGGAACAGCAAAGGGCAACGCCCGCCTCGAAGACGGAGCTCTCGTCGTCGATGGCGGTGGCTTCGTGATGACGGAACCTCTTCCGAAAAACCTGGGAGAGAAAACTCTCGAGGCACTCGTTCAACTCGACACCCTGAACCAGGCCGGCGGCGGTGTCGTCACCATTCAGGATCTTCGCGGCGGTCTTTTCGACAGTATCGTATTCGCCGAACGGAAACCGAACGAGTGGCTCGCCGGCAGCAACAACCATGCGCGGACCCTTGATTTCGGCGGCCAGCCGGATACGGAGGCCGCCGGTCGTCCTGTCCGAATCTCCCTCGTATTCAAAAAGGACGGCACGATTCTCGGCTATCGCGACGGGATCCCCTACGGGAAACCCATCCGAAAAGCGCCGCTGCAAATCTTTGCCGCAGGCGACAGCCAAATCGTTTTCGGGCTTCGCCACGGAACCGCGGCAGCATCGAACAAACCGCTCAAGGGCCGCATCTTCGAAGCCAGGCTGTACGACCGCGCTCTTACTCCCGATGAAATCGCGGCAACGGCGAGCGGCAATCCTCTTTTTGTCTCCGGGAAAGAGATCCTCGACGCCCTGTCGGAAACTCAACGCGAAGAAAGGGAGAAACTACTCCATGAAATCACCGTTCTTGAATCGAAGCTTGGTGAAGCAAAGAAAAAGGGATCCGCCCTCGATCCGGAGCAGCGCCGCTGGCAGGACCTCGCCCACGCGATTTTCAACCTGAAAGAATTCATCTACCTCCATTGATCTCATGAATCCCTCCCCTTCCCGTAGAGAAATTCTGAGCCGCGTCTCCTCCGGCTTTGGCATGTTTGCTTTGTCAGGGCTCGCCGGTTCCCCCGCTTTCGGAGCGACCACGATGACCCGCAAAGTGAGGCAGCCTGACTTTCGACCGAAAGCCAAACACGTCATTCTCTGCTACATGTCCGGGGGTGTCTCGCACATCGACAGTTTCGACCCGAAGCCGAGGCTGCGTGATCTGCATGGAAAACCGATGCCGGTGAAAGTGGAGCGAACCCAGTTCAACAACAACGGCAACATCTTCGGGAGTCCTTTTGACTTTTCCCAGGGAGGCGAAAGCGGGATCGAAATTTCGGACATGTTCCCTCATCTCCGCGAAAATTGTGCGGACGACCTCTGTGTGATTCGCTCGATGACGAGCGCGGTCAACGAACACGCCCAGGGAAATTTCGCCTTCCACACCGGCTTTCCCTTCATCGGCCACCCCAGCGCCGGAGCCTGGTGCAGCTACGGACTTGGCACAGAAAACCGCAATCTTCCCGGATACGTCGTGCTTCGCAGCGGGCCTTCGGGAATTCCACACGGGGGCGTTGGCCAGTGGAGCAGCGGATTTCTTCCCGCCCAGCATCAGGCCTCGATCATTCAGGTGGATGCCGACGAACCGGTTCGCAATGTACTTCCCCGGGAGCATGATTCGATTCAACGCTCCCGACTCGACTTCATTCGCAATGTCGACAACGATTTCTCCGCGGGCACCCGACAGGATGCCGAGGTGGAGGCGGCCATCCGAAACTACGAGACGGCTTATCGCATGCAGTCCGCCGTTCCGGAGCTTTGTGATATCGGTGGGGAGTCCGACGCCACGAAACGACTCTACGGGTTCGAATCGAAAAACCCAATGACGCAGGGCTACGCCCGCCAGGCTCTCCTCGCACGGCGTCTCGTCGAGCGTGGTGTTCGATTCATCGAATTGACCTGCCTTCCCCAGAAGCCGGGCGGAGGTCAGGCCGCGAATCCCTGGGATCAGCACGGGGGCCTCGAAGAAGGACACAAAAACATGTCCGAACAGGTCGATCAGCCCATCGCCGGGATGCTGATGGATCTGAAACAGCGCGGGCTGCTTGACGACACCCTCGTCATCTTCGCCGGAGAATTCGGACGAACTCCTTTCTCCCAGGGAAGCAACGGGCGCGACCACAACCCCTTCGGATACAGCGTCTGGCTCGCCGGCGGTGGTTGCCGGGCCGGTTCAATCTACGGAGCGACCGACGAATTCGGGTATCACGTTGTCGACGGGAGAATGGACATCTACGACCTCTGGGCAACGGTTCAGCATCTCCTCGGCATCGATCACGAAGATCTAACCTACCGCTACGCAGGGCGCGATGTGCGGCTCAGCGATGTCGAAGGCCATGTCGTGAAGGGCCTGATCGGGTGATCACCTCACCCGTCTACCAATCCCATTTCCTTCAACTTGCGCTGCATGGTGCGGCGGGAAATCCCGAGCAACTGAGCGGCTTCCGTACGGTTGTCGCCCGTCCTTTCCAGAGCAAGGCGAATCAGTTTTTGCTCCATCATTGCGATATTAAGATCGTCACCGGGAATGACGGTGGGAGAAGTCAAAACCCCGCCTGAGGACGATTCCGCACGAAAACCACTGTGCGAATCATCGCGAAGAAACATCGGAAGGTGACGGATCCCGATCTTCGACGCGTTTGACATGACAACACCATGTTCGATAGCGGTACGGAGCTCGCGCACATTTCCGGGCCAGTCGTATTCGAGAAGCAACTGCAAAGCCTCCGATGTCAGATCCATTGGTGGTTTGTGATTTTCCTCGGTGAACTCCTTAAGAAAAGCATCCACCATCAAAACGATATCCTCCTTCCGGCTCCGCAAGGGAGGCATTTCGATCGACACCACATTGAGCCGGAAGAATAGATCATCCCGAAAGGTTCCCTCCCGCACCATCTCGCTGAGATCTTTGTTCGTCGCCGCGACAACGCGCACATCCACTTTGATGGGCTTGTTGGAACCGAGACGCTCGATGGTCCTTTCTCCGATCGCCCGGAGGAGTTTCACCTGTGTATTGAGATCAATCTCGCCGATCTCATCGAGAAACAGGGTGCCGCCGTTCGCTTCCTCAAAGCGCCCCGCTCTCCGCTCCGTCGCGCCGGTAAAAGCCCCCCGCTCGTGGCCGAAGAGTTCGCTTTCGAGTAACTGCTCACTCAGAGCCGCACAATGAACCGTCACCAGTTTCGACTTCGGTCGACCCGAAAGATGATGGATCGCACGGCCCACCAGTTCCTTACCGGTTCCGCTCTCGCCCTCGATCAGGACCGTCGCCCGGCTCGGCGCGACTTGTTGAATGGTATCAAAGACTGGCTGCATCACGGCGGAATGGCCGATGATATTTTCGAGCCCGTATCGCTCCGTGACCTGCGCCTTCAGTGCCTGATTCTCCTCTTCCACGCTCCGGCTTCGGATCGCCCGCTTGATGACGATTTCGAGTTCGTCAATGTTCAGCGGCTTGCTGACATAATCGTAAGCCCCTTTTTTCATCGCCTCGACAGCGACGTCGACCGAGCCATAGGCGGTCATGAGAATACAAACGGGCGCTTTCGGCTTGGCGAGAGTCCTCGTGATCAGCTCCATCCCGTTTTCCGCCCCCAGGCGAAGATCCGTCAGCATCACGTGAACGGTGTCGTTCTTCAGGATCTCCTCCGCCTCGGCAATATTCGCGGCAACGTAGACGTCGAATTCGTCCTCCAGCGAAAGACGCAACCCGTCGCGAGTATTCTTTTCATCATCGACAATGAGGACCGTGTAATCAGAAAAATCCATTCGCTGTTCTCTACTCTTCTACATCGACATCAATCACAGTTGCCTCCGATTCGGAATGCTCCGGAAGCACGCGCACGAGTCGTTCAGCCCGGGGAAGGAAGACCGTCACTTCGGTGCCGGTTCCCTCGCGACTTTGAAACTGCACTTCGCCCCCATGTTCACTGACAATGCGATGCACGATCATCAGCCCAAGGCCTGACCCTGTCTTCTTAGTCGTATAATAGGGTTCGAAGACGCGACTGACCTGATCCGGCGGAATCCCCGGCCCGTCGTCGGCAAAGGTGACGAAGGCATTGTCGTCGTTGAATCCCGTGCGAACGGTCAAGTTTCCGTCCGACCCCATCGCCTGCGCACTGTTGCGAACCAGATTATAAAACACCTGCTTCATCTGGTCGCGATCGAGCTTGAGAAGTGGAACATCTTCCGCAAAATCGAGCGTGATCGCAATGCGCCGGTCCGCGACTTCAGCCCCGATGAAGTTCAGGGCCTCGTTGAGGAGCTCGTTCAAGTCCGTCGCCTCCAACTCCGGCCGGGAAGGACGAACCGCATTTAGAAATTTTTCAACGATGAAATCGAGACGCTTGATCTCGCTCCGGGTGATCTCCAGAGACTCCAATAACTCAGCCGCCAGCTCGGGGTCGGCATTCTTTTTGATCTTTCTCTCGATCACCTGCAGGTGAATCGTGAGAGAATTGAGCGGGTTTCCAATCTCGTGGGCGACTCCGGCGGCGAGACTCTGGACGGCTTCGATTTTTTCTGACTCGATTTCCTGAATCTGCTGCTCGCGATGCCGGGTGTTGTCCCGGAGAATGATGACCAATCCGAGTTGATCATCGTCCGACTCCTCAGCATCCTGATTCGCGAGCGGTGCGATGTAGAAGTTCAAAAAACGCCGCTCGGGATACCGAACGACGAGATCACGATTGACCGCATCACCGGAGGCGACGACTTCCTCCCAGTTGATTCCCGGAAACAGATTCAAAACCGATTCTCCCGAAGCGCTCTTTTGTTCCAATCCGAAAAACTCACAGGCGGTGTGATTGATGTAGTGAATTTTTCCTCTCGCCCCGGTCACAATGACCCCTTCCCGAAGCACGTCAAAAACCCGCTCGAGAAATCCTTTCTCTTCCACCGCTTTTAAGACAAGGCTCTGGATCTCCTCAGGCTCCAGCTTGTCGAGACGATCAATCAGTTTGTCAATGATCCCGGGATTCATGTAGAGTGGTGAAAGAACTGGGAAAACATGCTTGAGAGACAAAACGGCACGAAAAGCGACCTTTGCGTGGTGATCACCACTTTCGAAACCATCGATTCTGCGCGTCAATTTGGCACACATCTAGTCGAGTCGCAACTCGCCGCCTGTGTGAATCTGGTTCCCGGCGTCGAATCTATTTATCGCTGGAAAGAGAAGGTCGAGCGGGAAAGTGAAATCATTGCACTGATCAAGACGAGGCGGGAAAAACTGGACGAGTTGGAGCGCCGGGTTCAGGAAAAGCACCCCTATGAAGAACCCGAGTTCGTGGTGATCGATGTTAAAGCAGGGTCGAGCGGGTATCTCGATTGGATCCGGGAAAACACCTAGCACAGACACTCTTGTGTGTGCCGCCAAACCCGTAGAACGATCCATTCTCTCCGACTACGCAGGCAGGAGTGCCTGTGCTACCCGAGCAAACTCATTGGACAAACCCGGTTCCTGAGGCATAAGTCTCACCTCGATTTTCACGACGGAGAAGAACAGTGAGTTTGATTGTCCAAAAATACGGTGGCACATCGGTGGGAACGCCTGAGCGCATTCTCAACGTGGCAAGCCGAATTCTCGAAACGCAGCAGGCCGGAAACCAGGTTGTCGCGGTCGTTTCGGCGATGGCCGGTGTCACCAACCGACTCATCGAGCTCGCGGATCAAGTCACCGGAGAGAACGAACCCACCGAACGGGAAATGGACGTCCTTCTTTCCACCGGGGAGCAAACCACAATCGCTCTCACGGCCATGGCATTGAACGCAATGGGAAGCAAAGCCGTTTCCCTGACCGGAGCTCAGGCCGGCATCGAAACAGACGGCGTTCACACCAAGGCCCGCATCTCGAATATTTCCCCCAACGGTGTCCGCGAACTTCTCGACGATGGAAACATCGTCATTCTCGCCGGATTCCAGGGCAAAACGCCGGACGGAAAAATCACCACCCTCGGGCGTGGCGGATCCGACCTCACCGCCATAGCGATGGCTGCCGCGATCGACGCAGACCTTTGCCAGATCTTCACCGACGTCGATGGCGTTTACACCTGCGATCCCCGCGTTGTGCCAGAGGCAAAAAAGATCGACGAAATCAGTTATGATGAAATGCTGGAAATGGCCAGCTCAGGGACCAAGGTAATGCAATCCCGTTCGGTCGAATTTGCGAAGAAATTTGGCGTCACCTTTGAAGTGCGCAGCAGCTTGAATAACAATCCGGGAACTCTTGTCAGAGAAGAAACTATGAGCATGGAATCTGTCGTCATTCGCGGTGTCAGCCTGGAACGAGCCCAGGCGAAAGTCACCATCTCCGGCGTAAAGGACCACCCCGGAACGGCCGGTAAGATTTTCGGAGCCGTATCCGATGCCAACATTCTCGTCGATATGATCGTCCAGAATGTTTCGAAGACCGGTTTCACCGATGTTTCCTTCACCGTTCACAAGGACGATGTCGCGAAAGCGGAAACCGCGCTCACCCCCATCCTTTCTGAACTCGGTGACGAAGCCAAGGTCGAAGCCGAAGACGGCATCGCCAAACTCAGCGTCGTGGGAATCGGTATGCGCTCCCATTCCGGAGTCGCCGCAGAGATGTTCAAAGCTCTTTCCAGCGCCGGAATCAACATCGAGATGATTTCCACCTCCGAAATCAAGATCACCGTAACCGTGGCTGAAGATCAGATCGATCAAGCCGCGAAGGTCATGCACGACGCGTTCGGGCTCGCGGGGTAACTCGCAACCTCCGGACCGTTTCCCACGGTTTAGTGGCGGGCCTCCCTGAGGCCGGACAGGCCGCGCCGACCGGAAGAAGATCCTTTCCGCGGTCGCAGCTTCCGTCTACCGCGCAGTTCCCTCCCAATCGCGCCCTTGTCAGTCTCCGACGCCAATGCGATCTGTTTCGCATGTACCGATTGCTACTTTCTTTTTTCCTTTTTGGAGGGTTCCTCCACGCGGCTGAGAAACCGAACATTCTCTGGCTCTCTGCGGAAGACATCAGTGCTCACATCGGTTGCTTCGGAGACGAGTTCGCGATCACTCCGCATCTGGATGAACTGGCAAAAAAAGGGACCCGCTACACCAATGTCTACACGACGGCCGGAGTCTGCGCGCCCTGCCGGTCGGGCATCATCACCGGGATGTATCAGAACTCGGTCGGTTCTCACCACATGCGCTGCAATGCCAAGCTTCCGGAATGGCTCAAGCCTTTTCCCATGTATCTCCGGGAAGCAGGATACTACTGCACGAACAACTCCAAGACCGACTACCAGTTCAAGGAACCTTCGGCGGGGGATATCTGGGATTTCAGCGGATCGAAGGGGCACTGGAAAAACCGGGAGGAGGGACAGCCTTTCTTTGCGGTCTTTAATTTTACCGGCTGCCATGAAAGCGGAATCGCCAGCGAGGACAAATACAAGACCGTCACCGAAAACCTGAAGAACACACAACGACAGGACCCGGAGGCGTTCACCAACCTTCCGCCTTACTATCCCGATACCCCCATCGTGCGGGAGGACTGGAAGCGAAACTATGAGCTCATCACCGCAATGGACGCCTGGGCCGGCAAACTGATCCAGGAAGTGAAAGACGCAGGTGAATGGGAAAATACGATCGTGATGTTCTGGTCCGATCACGGCATCGGGCTGCCCCGGGCGAAGCGCTGGCTCTACGATTCCGGAACGCACATTCCGTTCATTACCCACATTCCGGAGCAATGGGAATCACTGCGCACGTCCGCTCCGGGAGGGACGGATGATCAACTGGTGAATTCGGTCGACTTTGGTCCTACCATTCTCGCCCTCGCCGGTCTTTCCGTTCCCGATCACATGCACGGGCAATCGTTTCTCGATACGGACCTGCGAAGAGAATACGTCTACGGAGCCCGGGATCGCATGGATGAGCGCTACGACATCATCCGCGCCGTCCGCGACAAGCGTTTCCGCTACATCCGGAATTTCGAACCGCTCAAGCCCTACTACCAGTATATGAATACCCCCGAGAAAGGGTCCACGATGCAGGAGATTCGAAAGGCGGAGGCAAGTGGAACGCTCAGTGGAGCGGTGGCTCTCTTTTCCGCCGGACGCAAGCCAGTCGAGGAGCTCTACGATCTCGACAACGACCCTCACGAGATCAACAACCTCGCAGCTGATCCTGCCCATGCCGAAAAACTGGCCGAACTGAAACAGGCGCTCTTTGAATGGCAGGTCGAAATCGGGGATCTCGGTCTGATCCCCGAATCGGAGATCACGATCCGCGAGAAGGAAGCGGGATCAACCTATGCGATCCTGCACGGAAAATCCGACCAAAGTGTTTTCATCAAAGAGCTGACCTCCATTGCCACGAAAGCCTCCGAGGGCGTCCCGGCCTTTCCGGATCTGGTCGCAGCGCTCGGGCATGACGACTCCGTCATCCGCTTCTGGGGTGCCACGGGATTGGGAAATTTTGCGGAGGAAGCAGCCGACTACAAAGGAGCGACCAAAGCGCTGAAGGGTGCTCTCGGCGATGCCTCCCCCACCGTCCGCATTGCTGCCGGGCGGGCGCTTTGCCGAATGGACCGAACGGAACCAGCGCTTGATGTCGTGGCGAAGGAATTGTCAGGAGAGGGAGAATGGGCGCGCCTCGAAGCATCCATCGTTCTCGATGAACTGGAGGAAGTGGCCCGCCCGGCCCTGGCAGCACTTCAGGGCGGCCTCATAGATCAGCCTAACAAATACATTATCCGGGTCTCGAACAAAGCGGTCAACGACCTGCTCGGAACCCACAAGAAAGTTCCCTGATGGGCATCGCCGACTCCATCGACGCAGTCCTGCTTGCCGGGGGGAAATCCTCTCGCTTCGGCAGTGACAAAGCTTTCCTGGAATGGCGGGGACAACAACTGTTTGAGCGGCAGTTGGAGAGACTGCGAAATTTGCATCCTCAGAAACTCTGGCTCTCCGCCAACCCGAATCAGAATTTCGGAGCACTGGGAGCAGATGTCGAAATCGTCGTCGACGAGACTCCGGAGATGGGTCCCATGGGGGGACTGATCTCCGCTTTCCGCCGGAGCAAAGCAGATCGTGTCGTCGTGCTCGGCGTCGACCTTCCCCTGATGGAGTCGGACTTTCTGCAGCATCTTGTCGATACCGGTGAAGGCAAAGTTCCGAGGTCGAACCGTTTCTGGGAACCCCTCGTAGCAGTTTATCCGCGCGAAAAAATGCTGACTCACCTCGAAGAGGCAGCGGCAAAAGGGGAACGAAAACTCCAGCACCTCATTGAACAGGCTTTCGAAGAAGGATGGATCGGAGAGCATTCCGTGAGCGAATCGGAAGCTCTACTTTTCACCAATCTGAATGCGACCAAGGATCTTTCCGTACTCAGTCCGAAGCGTTTCGATGACGAGATCGAATTGCGACGCTTCCGGGTCGACAAAGGATGGAGCGAAGAGGTCGATTTCGTCGCCGCGGAGGAACCGCTCGAAGTTCGGGTCAATGGTCAGAGCGTTTCCGTGATGATGAGAACACCGGGCCACGACGAGGAGTTGGCAACGGGCTTTCTTTACACTGAAAGCATCATCCAATCCGCGTCCGACATCCTCCAAATCTCTCATCTCCCCGATGTGGATCGACAAAGCGACGGGAACACTCTCGACGTCCATCTGGCCAGCGATCCCGATCTCAGCGAACTGACCCGGCATGTCTTCACTTCGAGCAGTTGCGGGGTCTGTGGAAAGGCGACGATCGATTCCGTCTTCCAGCAGTTTCCACCCGTTCCATCCCGGCGAAGCGTCTCGTCTGAGTTTCTTCTCGAACTCCCGAACCGCTTGCGGGCGGCTCAGAAAACCTTTGATCGAACCGGTGGGCTTCATGCCTCGGCATTGTTTTCGCTGCAGGGCGATCTTCTCGTTTTGCGCGAGGACGTCGGTCGCCACAACGCACTCGACAAAGTGATCGGGCGCGGGCTTCAGGACAATCTCAACTTTTCCGAGGTCGTTTTGTTAGTGAGCGGTCGGATCTCTTTCGAACTGATGCAGAAAGCGCTTTCCGTAGGGATTCCGATTGTCGCCGGAATCTCCGCCCCAAGCAGTCTCGCCGTGAAACTCGCGAAGGACAGCGGGCAGACTCTGGTAGGGTTCTTGAGGGAGCGGGGATTTAATCTCTATTCGGGAGAGTTGGATTCCCCCCCCATGAATTCGGTGCCGACAGCGGCAGATGCCATGGAGCTCCGGGCAAAACTGGATGCCGCGATCGCTGCAATCCCGGGAGTCCGCTACGCCAATGGATACCCTGTTTATCCGCCTGCCTTTGGCGAATTCATGGATTTCATCTCCCGATCCCCCTGGCACCGAACCGACTACGTCGAGGACATAAAGTCGAATCTCCGGGAAAGAATCGACAACCTGACATTCGATGAAACCCGTTCCTTTCTCACCATGATGATCCGAATCGACCGCTTCAGTCCGGGAGGTCTCCTCGGCTTACTCGAAGACGGAACGGCTGCGAGCGTGGTGAGGCGGGCGGAGGAACTGACGGCGTAAAAAGGAACCCTACTCCAATTCGATATCTGTCTTTGCCTGGAGAGCCTTTTTCGCCGTTCTCGTAATGAGAACGGTGACAAGAACTGTCGCAACGAGCCCCACTGCCGTGAGCGCAATCTTTCCGACACCGGCTTGATCCGATTCGGCTGCCAGTTTTCCCAGCGAACCAAAGTAGACATACATCACCGTCCCCGGAACCATTCCGATGAGAGAGGCGATGGCAAAATGAATCCACTTCACGCTCGTAAGCCCGTAGGCGTAATTAAGCAGAACAAAAGGAAAGACCGGGGAGAGCCTCGTCAGCCCGACAATCTTCCAGCCGTCTTGCCCCACCGCCCGATCAATCGCAGCAAATTTCTCATTGCCCTCAATCTTCTTTGCCACCGCGTCCCGGGCAAAGTAGCGACCAATGATAAAGGCGAGGTTGGCTCCAAGATTGGAGGCAATGATAACCCAGAGAGTCCCCCATCCAAGCCCGAAAAGAAGACCCGAGAGGGGCGTCATTGCCGATCCGGGAAGGAGAAACACCGTCGCCAGAATATAGATGAACACAAAAGCAATCGGGCCCCAGACGCCCAGCGACTGAATCCAATCCTGCAAAATCACCAGCCACTCCCTGATGGGAAGAAATTGAAAAGCGGCGAAAAGGCCGGGGATCAGGATCACCCAGAAGATCCAGCTCTTTCCTGACTTGGCGGGGGAAGATTTTTCTGACATAGCGGTGTTTCAGTTCAAGCGTGAGAGCGGCTACTTCTGATCGTTCAAGCTCCAGTCGTAGTCGGTGTGTTTCACTTTTTTACCCGCTGCGTCCCCTTGTAAAAACGGATCGACGAAACCATTTACGGTCTTCCCGTCTTCCACGAAGTCCTCTTCACACCAGTCAAAGATGGGAGAAAGATAGAGTGTATCCCCTTCCAAACGATTCTTGGCGGCTTGGGAGAGAAAGACCCGGGGCGAGGAAAGGTTTCATCGTGAAAGAGGCAGGGCTCTCCACTGCGACGACGAAGGACAATGATTCTTACGGCCGTTTCCCGGCAGCCACTTCCGGGACACCTCAGGTATCGAACTCCCCTCCCGCGAGGGCGGCGAAAAATGCAAATCCGTAGATAAGTAGAATCACTGCGAGCACGAGGAGCCCGAGGTATCCCGTCACAAGCCCGGCAATGGCCAGTCCCCTATTCGCCGAGCGATCACCGGAATCGTTCGCTTTCTTCAGAGCAATGTGTCCGCAAATGATTCCCACCGGGCTGAAGATCTGAATGCACAGAAGCCCCAGCACTCCGAAAACGAGGGCGCAAACGGCAACCGCATCGGTGGGTTGGGGCGCACCCGGCTGGCCCGGGGCCAGATAGGTCGCTGCGACCTGCTGCCTTTGGGCAGCCGTCAGCGCAGGAGGAGTTTCCGGTCCGGAAAAGAGCGCCGGAAGGACAGTTCGGCACTTCTGCCAATCCGTCATCGTTTCATTCCAGACGAGCGTATCGGCGCGAACCGTTCCCGCAGCAACGAGATTCGGAAGGTCCTCTTCCCTCACCTCATGCTGCTGATCAGAATCGTCTGCGTAAAACCAAAGCATCAACTGAACTTACAGTATCCTCGAAAGGCATCAAGGCGGCCGTCGAAGGATTCCTGCGTCAGTTCCTGGAGCGCGTGGGTGCTGAAACTCTCACAGGTGAAGCTCGCAAGGATCGTTCCGCGGGCAATCGCACTGGTGAGATCATCAAAGGAAAACTCGTCTTTTCCCAGGGTGGCGAGGTAGCCGGCAAATCCTCCGATGAAGCTGTCTCCTGCTCCGGTTGGATCGAAGACGTCATGAAGAGGAAAGGCAGGGCAGGCAAAGAAATCATTCTCGCCAAACAGCATCGCCCCGTGTTCGCCCTTTTTCACGATCACATATTTCGGACCCATTTCACGAAGTGCCTTTCCGGCAGCCACGATGTTGGAGGTATCCATCATCAGTTTGGCTTCGCTGTCATTGAGAACGAGAAGGTCAATCCGCTTAAGCAAACGCTCCAGCTCATCCCGGGAGATCTGGATCCAGAGATCCATCGTGTCCGCAATCGTGAAGGCCGGTCCACCTTCCACCTGATCGATCACATCGTGCTGATTCAGCGGATGCGCATTTGCGAGCAAATTGATCTTCGCCCCCTTCTGGGAATCACCCACCGCCGGCTTCCAGGATTCGAGCACATTGAGAGCCACTTCGAGTGTCTCGCGATCATTCATGTCCTCCATGTATTCGCCGGTCCAGCGGAAGGTCTCCCCCTCGGAAAATTCAATTCCCTCCAGATTGATATCACGACTCTTCAATAGGTCGAGATGCTCGGTAGGGAAATCGTGTCCCACGACTCCGACGATGTGTGCGGGGGAAAAGAAACTCGCCGCAATCGCCGCGTAGGAAGCAGAACCGCCCAACAGATTTTCCTGCGAGGCTTTCTGGGTTTTGACATGGTCGATCGCGATGGATCCGGAAACGAGGACGCTCATGGTTGTTGGGGTAAAAGGTAGAAAGTGAAAGTGCTTTTCTCAGCAGCCGGCTATTCAGACAGGATAGCTTTGGACTCGCGGACATAAGCAGCGATGTCGGGTGCTTGCAAGATCCCAGATACAATCACGGCACGCCGCGCTCCGGCGGTGACGACATCGGAGAGGTTTTCTTTTTTGATCCCGCCAATGCAAAAAATCGGAAGATCCGGATGCCCGGCATGGACGGTCTGGATCTCCCTCGTTCCGATCGGTGTGTAGGTCGGTTTGGTTGGCGTGGCAAAAAGCGGGCCGAAACCGATGCAATCGGTTCGGGGATCGGCCGCAGCAGCAGCAGCCTGCTCGACACTGTGAGTGGAACGACCGACGAGCATTCCGTCCCCGACGATAGCGCGCACCTCGTCCATGGGCGCGTCATCCTGACCGACGTGAACCCCGTCCGCTCCCACCGCAGCGGCGATCTCGGCATGGTCGTTCACGAAAAAGGGAACCCCTCCGTCCCTGCAAACAGAGACAATTTCCCGGCTCCAGGCTTTGATCTCAGACTCGGAGCGCCCCTTGGCCCGGAGCTGAATCACATCGATTCCACCCACGATCATCTCCCGGGTAACGCGCGCCAGGTCATCGGACGCCGCATAACCGAGATCGACAATGCCGTAGAGTTTCGCGTTAAAAAGTGCACTTCGAGCCATGAAAGATGACTCAACAGGGTTGGGTCAAAGAGTCAACAGGGTTTGGCGCCCCCTCCTTCTCTTTATTCCACTCCTATTCCTTTCCTCCCGTTGCAAAAGTTCCGGAAGGAGGGAGTGGAAATCGACTAGTTCTCCACCCGATACAAATGCGTCTTCGTCCGCAGAAACAGCGCCTCACCACTCACCGCCGGCGAGCCCATAAAGCCGCCTTCGAGTTGGTTCTCGCTCACGACTTCAAATTCTCCGGCGGCTTTCAGAACCGTGCAGAGCCCTTCCTCATCGAAATGATAGACCAGTCCATTCGCGGCAATCGAGGAAGCGGAATACTCCCCGCCGCCGCGCTCGGCCCACGCGATGTCACCGGTCTTGATGTCGACCGCACTGAGAACGCCCCCGTTGGCCATGAAAAGCAATCCATTGGAAATCACGGGAGACATCCGCTTCGGGGTCCGCTGAAAGATCTTCCATGCGACATGACTTTCTGAAATGTCGCCCCTGGCTTCCGGATCGAGTTTCACCGCCCAGATCTCCGCCTTGCCAAGACCGGTGTTGATATAGACCATGTTTGTCTCCGGGCTGTAAACGCTGCGGGATGAAGGGGAATGGGTCGGATAGTGAACGTTCCAGATCTCCTCGCCGGTTTCGACATCATAGGCCCAGGCTGCTTTGGCGCCGTTGCTGATCATCTGGACGGTCTCGCCCACTTTCACAAAGATTGGCGTGCTGTAGGCCTTGCGCATGTCACCGCTGTTGGCAGGAACACCGTCGGTTTCATCGTCGAAGTGAGTCCCCCGGTCGCGCCGCCATAGTGTTTCCCCGGTCCCCTTGTTGAGCGCGACAAAATACTGCTG
The DNA here is from genome assembly GCA_029213265.1 of Verrucomicrobiales bacterium. Classification (GTDB taxonomy): domain Bacteria; phylum Verrucomicrobiota; class Verrucomicrobiia; order Verrucomicrobiales; family DEV007; genus Arctic95D-9. The sequence continues at coordinate 32,851 of JARGNG010000036.1, forward strand.
ATCCGCACCTTCCATGGTCAGAATGATCTTGTCCTCCCACTTTGCGAGGGAAGAAGCGGGTCCGCGCCAGTGGCTGCAGGTAAGATCGCGACGCTGCCAGAGCGTCTCGAAAGTTTCGGTATCAAGGCAAAAGGTTCCGTAGGCCCCGAAGTGGATGTAAATCCGCCCCGGCTCGACGACACCCGTCGACGACGCGTAGGTGTTCATGTTGTTTGCGAGCGGTTCCGGATTGTCATTCGTGATAAAAACGCGGTCGAGGAGGACCTCCCCGCTCTTTTCATCGAAACACAGAATCGACATCTCCCGACCGTCCTCCGTCGCTGTCGTCAGCCAGAGCTTCCCTTCTGAAATGAGCGGGGTCGACCAACCCAGACCGTGAATCTCCTTTTTCCAGGTCACATTCTTTTCCGCAGACCACTCCGTCGGCAACCCTTTCGAATCGACCGTGCCATCCGCGTTGGGGCCGCGGAACTCAGGCCATTGCGCCTGAAGATTGCCAGCCAGCAATCCTGCTGCGACGAGGGAGGAGAAAAATTTCATGAGGGAAAGATGGTCATATCACGATATCGGGTCAACAGCGTAAGCAGGGCGAAACCTCAGGCCCGCCCCCGATCCGCCATTTCCTGCGCCACCATGGACAATTCAGCCGCTTTGAAAATGTGCTCCTGAGTCATCGCATTTTCAGTGCCGCTGATCAGGTCGAGAATCATTTCGCCAAAGAACGGGAATCCGGTCGAGCCGTCGCAATCGATCTCCTTCTCTTCCTCGCCATTTACGAGAAAAAGCTTGTTGGCGGGTTCCTGTCGGGCGAGCGAGATGTACTTCCGGATTTCCATGGTGCCTTCCGTTCCGACCACGAATACGCGTCCGTCCCCCCAGACCCGGAGCCCGTCGGGAGTAAGCCAGTCAATCCGACAATAGCAGGAGGCTCCCGTGCTCATGGTGAGTGACGCCTCCCCGAAGTCTTCCAATCCGGGTTTGTCCGGGGCCGTGAAATTTTCGACCCGGGCAAAATTCACGGTTCCGTCGGTGGCCCCGGTGAAGGCGAGAAACTGCTCGAACTGGTGGGAGCCGATATCTGTGAGGATGCCTCCGTATTTGTCTTTTTCGAAGAACCAGCCGGGGCGGGCATCCTTCGACAGCCGGTGGGGCGCGAGGTTAATCACCTGGAGAACCTTTCCGATCGCCCCTTCCTGAATCAATTCCGTCGCCCGCATCGAGGATTCGTTGTGGAGACGCTCACTGAAATAGACCATGTAGCGCTTGCCCGATGCCGCGACCGCGGCTTTGGCATCCTCCAACTGGGACAGTGTCGTGAAGGGTGATTTATCCGTGAAATAATGCTTCCCGGCTTTCAGCACTTTCACCCCGAACGGGCCGCGATCGCAGGGGATGCTCGCCGAAGCCACGCAAAGGGTGTCGTCGTCGTCGAGAATCTGCTCCAATGACTCCGCTTCCGTCGCGTCCGGATACCGTTCCAGGAAATTCGCGACTTTGTCAGGATCGGGATCGAACACATATTTCAAGGTCGCTCCCGCATCGAGCAATCCGTTGGTTTGTCCGAAAATGTGACCGTGGTCCAATCCGGCAACGGAGAAGGTGAATTCACCCGGCCCGACTACAGGTGGAAGGGTTTTGGAAGAAGGTGCGTAGTCGTATCCGGTTTTGGCCATGAAAAGAAGTAGCAGGGCTTTCGCGGCAGGCAACCGAGACCGCGGGAAATTTTTGATTCCTTCCCCGTGGCCGAATCTCTACATTGCTACGATACGAACCAGGTATGAACGACGAAGCGCCCCATCCGGAACTGGCAAAACTCCATCGCAGACGCAAGGGCTGGTTGATATCGATGTGCGTGTCCGCTTTTCTAATCCTGCTCCCCCCCATCCTTGGATTGGGAGGAACCGTTCTCGGAATGGTGCGGGCTTTTGACAAAATGGGAAGATCGGGCGGCGCAGACGCCGAAGCATTATCCAGTGACATTTCGCTCGCCTTGCTGACAACGACCGGCGGTCTTGTCGTCTCGCTTTTCTTCCTCGTTCTCTTCTTCGCCTCCTTAATCGGATGGCTGGTCGCCTGCAGCGCCGTGAAAAACTTCTCTGATTCATCAGGCTCCCACTCGTAAACCTTTCCATGCAAATCACCCAGGAACTGATCGAGCGGGTCGCCGGCGACATGGACGTGCCGGCGGACGAACTGGTAAAATTCGTCGAGATGGGAGAAGAGAGGACCTTTCCCCAGGGCGACTACCTCTTTCATGAATCAGCGCCCCGTCAGTGGTTCGGAATTGTTCTCGTAGGAAAAATCAATCTGCAACGCGGCCTCTCTGGGCGAAACGTCACCATTGCCTGCCTCACCGACGGAGCCGTTATCGGGGAAAGCCTGTTTATCGATGATCTCGATCACAGCGTCTCCGGTCTCGCTCTCGAGGAAACCCATGTCTGGGTGATCTCCCGGGAAAAGCTGGAGCGCTTCCGCCACGAGAAACCGGAGATCTTTTTCCGAATGGTTCGACGGGCCGCGAAGAGAATCTCCTTTCGCCTCCGCGAAACGACCGACCTGCTGCTTCACTCCCAAAACGAGCGGGACGATATCGCCGACTTTCGCTTGGAGCATGACTCTCTCGGCAATCGCGAAGTCTCCAATGCCCACTACTTCGGTGTACAAACGACGCGGGCTCTCGAGAACTTCCCTTTTTCCGGAGTTCCCCTTTCCCATTACCAGCACCTCGTCAACGGGTTCGCCTACGTAAAGAAAGCCGCCGCAACGGCCAACTCCATTCTCGGGGTGCTCAATCCGCAAATCGCCGAGGCAATCTGCGGCGCCTGTGACCGGATTCTGGCAGGGGAATTTCACGGGAATTTCGTCGTCGATATGATTCAAGGCGGTGCCGGGACGTCCTCGAACATGAATGCCAACGAGGTCATCGCCAATATCGCCCTGGAAATCCTCGGTCATCAAAAGGGCGACTATGAGCACTGCCACCCGAACGACCACGTGAACTGCTCGCAGTCGACCAACGACGCCTATCCGACCGCCCTCAAAATCTCGGTGGTAGCCTCCGTGCACGAAACAATGTCAGCGCTTCAGGTATTGAAGAAATCCTTCGAAGCAAAGGCGGAGGAATTTTCCGACGTGATCAAAATGGGCCGGACCGAGAATCAGGACGCCGTTCCGATGACGCTCGGCCAGGAATTTGCGGCCTACGGAATCATGGTGAATGACGGAATTCGCCGCCTCGTGCGCGCTTCCAACGAGCTTCTCGTCATCAACATGGGTGCGACCGCGATCGGCACGGGACTCAACAGTCCCCGCGGGTACGCCGAGCTTTGCACCCGCAAGATCAACGAGATGAGCGGACTGCATGTGAAACTCGCCGACAATCTTGTCGAAGCGACCCAGGATGCCGGAGACTTTGCCGAGATGAGCGGGGCACTCAAGACGACGGCCATTCAAATTTCCAAGATCTGCAATGACCTTCGCTGGGCGTCGTCCGGCCCGCGCTGCGGATTGGCGGAGATCAATCTCCCGCCCCTCCAACCCGGTTCGTCCATTATGCCGGGAAAGGTAAACCCTGTCCTTCCGGAAGTGGTGAACCAGATCTGCTACCAGATTATCGGTTCTGACCTGACTGTCTCGATGGCTGCTGAAGCGAGCGAATTTGAACTCAATATGGCGGAGCCAATCATGGGCTACAACTTACTGAACAGCCTCATGCTCTTGAAAAACGCCGCCATCGTTTTATCGACCCGGTGCATCAACGGGATCACCGCAAACCGGGAACGATGTGCTGACTACGTCCGAAATTCCATCGGCATTGTCACGGCGCTCAATCCGGTTCTCGGCTACGAAAAGTCAGCCTCGATTGCGAAAGAGGCACTCGCGACCGATCGGAGTGTTTATGATCTTGTTCTCGAAAGAGGCTGGATATCAAAATCACAACTCGATGATCTTCTCGCCCCCGAAAAAATGGCCAACCCTTTGATGCATGAGTAATCACGTTCCCGCACTGTTTGCACTGCTCCTCTCTGCGATATTCGTTTCGGGCGCGGCGGAGAAGCCGAGTGTCCTCTTCCTTTTCGCCGACGACGTCGGGAGGGAGGTTCTCGGTTCCTACGGTGGAACCAGCTACGAGACCCCTCACATTGATGCGCTGGCCAAAACGGGTATGCAGTTTGGTCACTGCTATTCGATGCCTGTCTGTCATCCCTCCCGGGTTTGCATCATGACGGGAGTCTATCCGGCGCGACAAGGCAATCCAAGGTGGGGCGACTTTGCGAAGGATTACGAAGCCAAAACCTTTGCCCACGTTCTCAAGGCCAACGGATACGCCACCGCCGTTGCAGGAAAATGGCAACTGGCCCTGATGAAAAACGATCCCCGGCATCCCGAACGTCTCGGTTTTGATGAGTGGTCCGTGTTCGGCTGGCACGAAGGCCCCCGCTTTCACGACCCTATGATTTATGAAAACGGAGGCGTCCGCGACGACACCAACGGAAAATACGGCCCCGACCTGTATGTCGATTTCCTGATCGAATTCATGGAGAAAAGTCAGGCAACCGGAAAGCCGTTTTTCGCCTACTACCCGATGGCACTCGCCCACGATGTCACGGACGATCTTAAAGGAAAGATGGTTCCTTTCTACAAGGAGAACCGATGGATGAACTACAAGGAGATGGCCGAATCGATGGACGAGATGGTCGGTCGACTTGTTGAGTTTTTGGATCAGTCAGGATTGCGGAAGGATACCATCATCATTTTTTCGACGGACAACGGCACCGCAAAATCCTCCTACATTCGTGTCGTCGATGGGAAGATGGTGAAGGATGAGGTCTGGTCCAACTGGGGGGACGGAAAAGTCCGGGGAGGAAAAACAGAGTTCACCGACTGGGGCACCCGGGTTCCACTCATCGTAAGTTGGGAGGAGAAAATCGAGGCTGGTTCGACTGCGGACGACCTCGTTGATTTTTCCGATTTCCTTCCCACACTGGCGGAACTGACCGGCTCCGAAGTTCCGGAAGACTGGACCATGGACGGCGTCTCCTTTGCCCCGCGACTTTTGCGAGGCGAGGCGTCGCCACGAACATGGGCTTATTCGGAGCTTCGGGGGAAGCGCTTCGTTCGGACGAAGAAATTCAAGCTCTACGGGGATGGCCGCTTTTTCGACGTGGCGACCAACCCTCTGAAAGAGATTTTGCTCAAGGAATCCGGAAGACCCGACCCGGAAGGAACCGAAGCCCGGCTTCTTCTGCAAAACGCTCTCGATTCCGTTCCCGCTCCGGCAAACTGATTTTCAGCCGTCCCGGTCCCCTTTTCTCAAAAAACGGAGGAACATCATCACGATGAGAATCAAGACGGCGACCATGTAGCCGGCCACGCCGAAAGGTCCCAGAGAAAGAGTCTCTTCACGTTTCATGGCTACCTGAAACGTGGCGTGGTAGACCTCCCACATCAGCACCATCGACACAATTCCAATGGCCACGTAATAGAAATTCGCGTCCGCGAGGGATTTCTCTTTCCTCTCCGGTGAGAGCCAGTAATCCCTGTTCGGCAGATTGATGTATTTGGCCGGAACCTTTTCAATCAGCATGGCCCCCACCCCGAAACAAAGGAGCATCAGAATACCGACGGAGAGGTTCACAATCGTCAGCTCCGCCTTCACGGAAACTCGGTCGGGGTTTCCTCCGAAATCGAAATGGATCGGAACTCTTTCAGGGAGCTGGCCGTGCCCCCAAAGGACGAAACCCAGGAAAGAAATCGTGATGACGAAGAAGAGGCCCAGGGCAATTCGATAGCGAAGGACGGAATTCATTCTCCAAAACTACACAGCTTCCTGCGACAGGGGCGCTACAATTTCATTCCGGATTTCCACCACCGAACACAGCCCATGCCTCCGCATTGCCCTGCGGCGGGCAGCTAGCCGCGGGCCTCCACCTCCCAGCCCTTCCGGTATTCGCGGGTCAGAAAGCCGTTCGCTTTTTCCAGATTGGTAATCCGGAGATTCTTCGCATCCCACTGCAGGGTCTCTCCGGGGAAGCGGGCGGCCACGTTACCGAGCTGGACCGTTTCGGTGAGAGGACCGGCATAGGCGAAGTTGTCGGAAATATCAGCGTTCCCGGCGAGGCAGGCGTCGACCCAGTCATGATAGTGATTCGCCTCTTCCAACTTCGGCCATTCGAAATCGACGAAGTCTTTCTCCGGATACAACTTGGGTTTCCCCCAGTGCATCACTAACAGATATCCCTTTTCCCCAATCATGATCGAGGCAGGCTGAGGAAGTGCCTCTCCGGACGGAAGTCCGGGAAACTTGAGATTGGGACGCCGTCCCCCGTCGTACCACGTTACCCGGATGGTATCTTCAGCCGTCCACGGAGTCCCGGGAAAGACATAAGAGATCGTCTCCTGCGCCGGGTAGACCTCGTCGTTCATTCCCGAATGCTCATTGTGAATCGAAATGGGAGCGGTCAGGTCCAGCGCCGTGAAGATCGGATCGAGCAGGTGGCATCCATTGTCGCCAATCGAGCCCGTCCCAAAATCCTGCCAATCACGCCAAAAGCGAGGGTGATAGACAAAATCCCCCCCATACTCCCGCATCGGTGCCGGACCGATCCATTGATCCCAGTCGATTTCCGACGGAGCAGCCTCCGGCTTTTCAGGCGGTTCGAGATAACCGGATCTTCCGTGCCCGGTAGCACTGATCCACGAATGCACTTCCTTCACTTTCCCAATCGCACCGATTTCCCGGATAACCGGTTTGATCGCCCGGTATTGGTATTCCGAGTGAATCTGGTTTCCCATCCGGGTTACCGTGCCCGCAGCTGCTGCCGTGTTCGCGATCTGGCGGGCTTCCCAGACGGTGTGGGTAAGCGGCTTTTCGCAATAGACGTGAAGTCCATGATCCAGTGCTGCCTGGGTAATGAGGGCGTGGGAATGATCGGGGACTCCAATACTGACGGCGTCGATCTTTCCTTCCATCTCAGCGAACAGTTTTCGGAAGTCGAAAAACTTCGGAAGATCGGGCCACTGCTTGTCGACATGAACAAAGTGGCGTTGGTCGACGTCGCAAAAGGCAACCGGTTCGACCGCAGGGTGGGTCACGATTCGGGAAATATCAGCCCATCCCTGGTGCTGACATCCGATCCCGGCGAAGCGGAGTTTTTTCTCAGGCATGGCCTGATTTCACAGCCCTCCACCCGGAATAGCGAGATTCGATTGGGACGCGAAAGCGGCGCCAGGGCGCGATAATTTCAACGCGACTACTCCGCAGTCTTCTTATTCGCGCGCTTGCGTGCGTTGCTGTCGAGAATGCGTTTCCGGAGACGAATATTCTCCGGTGTTGCCTCGACGAGTTCGTCGGGAGCGATATATTCGATGGCCCGCTCGAGCGAGAACTTGAGAGGTGGGGTCAACGCGGTTGTCTTGTCGCTTCCGGAAGCACGGTGGTTGGTGACGTGCTTGGCTTTGGTCGGATTGACAGGCAGATCGTCCGTCCGGGGATTCTCCCCCACAATCATTCCCTCGTAGACGTTTTCCCCGGGGCCGACGAAAAGCTTTCCGCGCGTCTCAATATTCGTCAGCGAGTAGGTCATCGCTTCCCCTTTCTCCATCGAGACGAGAGTGCCGGTGTGGCGCGTGCGAATATCGCCGGAGTCGGGACGATACTCTTTAAACAGGTGCGACATGATTCCTTCGCCGCTTGTCAGGTTGAGAAGTTCAAACTCAAACCCGATCAGTCCGCGAGTCGGAATCGTGATTTCCATGGTCGTCCGACCATTCTTCGCACTCATCGCTTCGGTCGTTCCTTTTCGGTTCGCGAGCGACTGCATGCATCCGCCAACCGCTTCATCGGGAACTTCAAGATAGAGAGTTTCGAAAGGCTCGTTCCACTTCCCGTCGATCTCCTTTTTAATCACCGTAGGACGGGAAACGAGGACCTCGTAGCCCTCTCGACGCATTTGCTCAACGACCACAGCCACCTGCATCGCTCCCCGCGCGCTTACTTTGAATTCGCCCGCAGAGTCCGTCTCTTCTACCTTGATCGAGACATTGCTACGTCCTTCACGAATGAGTCGGTCCCGAATCTCACGGGAGGTGACCTTGCTGCCTTCCAGTCCGGCGAAAGGGCCGTCGTTTACGGCGAAGGACATCATGACGGTAGGTGGATCGATCTCGACAAAGGGAAGCGGCTCGTCTTCCTGTTCCGCGGCAATAGTCTCACCAATGTCCACGTCCTCAAATCCTGCCAGACCAACAATATTCCCTGCGATCGCCTCATTTGCTTCGCTGGTGGCGAGCGCATTGTATTCGAAAACCTTGCTGATCTTGGCGCGTTGTGCTTTTTCTCCGGGCTGGAGACGCCAGACGGTGTCTCCTATCGTGACCTTTCCGGAAAGGATTTTCCCAATCGCAATTCGTCCGACGTAATCGGACCAGTCGATGTTTGAAACAAGCATCTTGAATCCTTTTTTCGGGTCCACCACCGGAGCCGGAATCTCCGACATGATGGTATTAAAAAGAGGAGTCATGTCGGTCGCCTCGGTATTCGGAGTGACATCCGCATACCCGTTCTTCGCGCTCCCATAGAGAAACGGGGCACCGAACTGCTCTTCATTCGCATCGAGATCGAGAAAGAGTTCCAGCACCTTGTCGTGCATTTGGAGAGGTTCTGCGTTGGGGCGATCAATCTTGTTTACAAACACGATCGGGGTCAGGCCGGCAGCGAGTGCTTTTTTCAAAACGAATCGAGTCTGTGCCTGTGGTCCTTCATACGCATCGACGACAAGCATGACGCCCTCGACCATCTTCATGACGCGTTCGACCTCGCCTCCAAAATCGGCGTGGCCCGGAGTATCGACAATATTGATGATGTTGTCTCCCCACCGCACCGAAGTGTTCTTGGCCTTGATCGTGATGCCGCGCTCCCGCTCCTGATCCATTGAGTCCATGGCACGCTCTTCGACTGCCTGGTTCTCCCGGAATGAGCCTGCCTGTTTCAGCATCTCATCGACGAGCGTAGTTTTGCCATGATCAACGTGAGCGATGATGGCGATGTTCCGGATTCGATCCGGAGTAATTGACGTGGTCTCTGACATGATGGCGGGAATGACCGCCCAATTGACCAAGAGTCAAACCGTTTGGCGGGAAAAGAACGCATCAAAAATGGAGGAAAAAGCGCCGGTTTCGGCCCACAACGGATCCCGGAGGGGAGTGTTTCTGAATCCCCTCCCCGGAATCACCGCCCGATTGTTTTGTGCGGACCTCGCCGGAGGAAGACCTAAAGACTCCTGTTCGCAAATGGCAAAGGCACGGGGTATGATCGCGGGGTGACTGCGGCTGCAAACATCAACAAGGCTATTTCCGCCCTCCCCCCCGGTGCTCTGTCCCACGACGAGCCCGGTATCATTGCGGTATCCGGCGGGCGCGACTCCATGGTCCTGTTACACGCTCTTCATACCGCGGGATTCAAAGAGCTGGCCGTTTGCCATGTGAATCACGGTCTGCGTGGTGAGGTGTCTCAACGGGACGAAGAATTTGTTCGGGAAGTGGCTGACGAGTTGGGTAGGCCTTGTTTCGTTGACCGAGTCGATGTCAGCTCTTTTGCGAGGACGTCAAAGCAGTCGATCGAAGCCGCTGCGAGGGAGTTGCGATACCGGGCCCTCACCGGGTTTGCTGCGAAACTCGGCACCCGGAAAATTTTGCTGGGACATCATTCTGATGATCAGGTGGAAACAGTTCTCATCAATTTCTTCCGGGGCAGCGGCACCCGCGGACTCTCCGGTATGCAAGTCGTATCCAACCGAAAAATCGAAGGATCGGAGTGGCAGTTGATCCGTCCATTCCTGCCACTTCCGCGAGCGGTAATCGATCAGTATGTGGAAGAAGGGAAAATCCCGTTTCGGGAAGATGCATCCAACCGGGAGGATTTCGCGCTGCGCAACCGGATCCGAAAACGGCTCGTGCCGATACTGGAGGAGGTTTTCGAACGCGATGTCCGCCCCTCGGTGTTACGCACTGCTGAATTGTCCCGCCGGATGGAAGAGTGGGCGCGGGAAGCAGTCGGAGATCTTCCGGAGAAAGAAGGCGGATTGGAGGTAGCGGCCCTTCGGGACCTTCCGGCGTCCCAACGCGAGAGACTGTTGCTAACCTGGCTGCGCACATCCGGAGTGCCTGATTGTGGCTTTGAAGAAGTCGACCGGATCAGCGGAATTCTTCTCTCCGATACCAATCCATCCAAAGTCAATCTACCGGGCAATCATCACGTGCGCCGAAGAGCAGGAATTCTTTTTCTCGAATTTCCGGATGCCGGACCCCGGAATCCGAAGTAGTGAAGAACCATAATGGGACAGCGCATCTTAGTTACCGGAGGAGCCGGATTTATCGGTTCCAATCTCGTTCACTATCTCCTTGATGGGGCAGAGGAGGATCTTGCGATTCAAATCGATCGCGTCGTCACGCTCGACAAGTTGACCTACGCGGGAAATCCCGACAATCTGCAGGATCTCAAAAACGACGAAAGACACCGTCTCGTGGAAGGAGATATCTGCGATCGCGAAGCCGTGGACCGGCTGCTGGAGAAAGAAGAGATCGATTCCATTATGCACCTCGCGGCCGAATCCCATGTTGATCGATCGATCGAGTCTTCGGCCGCTTTCATACAAACCAATTTTGTGGGGACCCACTCCCTGCTCGAGGCAGCCCGCCTGCGCTGGGAGGCACTCGGAAAAGGCAACTCGTTCCGCTTTCTCCATGTGTCCACCGACGAAGTCTACGGATCTCTGGGCAGGAACGATCCCGCGTTTTCAGAAACAACCGCCTACGCCCCCAACAGCCCCTACTCGGCTTCGAAGGCGGGAAGCGACCATCTCGCCCGCGCCTGGTTTCACACCTATGAACTCCCGGTCGTGACAACGAACTGCTCCAACAACTACGGCCCATTTCAATTCCCGGAAAAGCTGATCCCTTTGATGATCTCCAAATGCAGAAAGGGGGAGTCCCTCCCTGTCTATGGCGACGGATCGAACATTCGCGACTGGCTTTATGTGATCGATCACTGCCGCGCTCTCGCGTTGACTCTTGTGCGCGGCAGACCGGGCGAGGTTTACAATGTTGGTGGAAACTGCGAGATGAAAAATCTCGACGTGATTCATGCCCTGATCGACACGGTGGGGCGCCTTGATCCGAAGGCGGAAAATGTCGATCCCGAAGCGGCTATCGAATTTGTCAGAGATCGCCCCGGACACGATCAGCGGTACGCAATCGACTGCTCCAAGATCCAGAATGAGCTCGGGTGGTCACCCCGGGAGACTTTCGCGAGCGGCCTGGAAAAGACCGTCCAGTGGTACCTCGACCACGAGCCCTGGATTCAAAGGATCGACGACGGCAGCTATCGTGGTGAGCGACTCGGGCTTATTTGAGCGGGGCGGGAACAATCCCGAATTCTGCCTCAAGAACTTCGATGACCTCGACCATGGGAAGACCGATCACGTTTGTCATCGACCCTTCGAAGCGATCAATGATCAGTTCGCCATGCTCCTGGGCAGCATAGGCACCCGCCTTGTCCATGGGATTGATTCGCTCGTGATACGCGGCCATTTCTGCGGTGGAAAGGTTCTTGAAATGTACATCGGTCGTTACGGTTTCTGCGACCGAGCGTCCGCTCTGCCTGTGCAGAATACTGAATGCGGTGAAGACCTGATGCGATTTCCCGTTGAGTGAACTCAGCATTTCCGTGGCCTCTTCGCGATCTACGGGCTTCGTCAGAACGCGTTCCCCGACAAGAACCAGGGTATCGGCCGCAATTACGACCGAGTGCGGATAAAGATGCGCTACTGCGGCGGCTTTCAGCTCGGCGTTCTCCTGCGTCAATCGGCGAATCGAAACGGATACATCTTCGTTCTCCTCCACCTCCGGCACCACCACATGGAAATCGAATCCCGCCTCCGCGAGCAGATCCTTTCGACGGGGCGAGCCAGATGCGAGAATCAGATCGGTCATGATCGGAATTCCCCCGCAAAAAACGGATTGTTCCGCTTTTCCTCGCCTACAGAGGACATGGGACCATGGCCGGGACAGATCACCGTTTCATCGGGAAGGGTGAGAATCTTCTCCCGGTTGTTTTTCCAGGCGTCGGCAAAAGAAATCATGCCACCTCCCATCGAACCGGCGAAGAGGGCATCCCCGACAACCGCCACCGGTCGTTCGAGCCCCTCCACAAAATAGGTCGTCCCCCCCACCGAATGACCACTCGTAGTTCTGGTTTTCACGGACAGGCCTCCGATGGAAAATTCCGCTCCTTCGGAAAATGTTCTCGTCCCCGGCCATGGCTCGGCAGCATTGGAATACACGTCCACCTCGCCGCAGTAAGAGCGAAGGCGGTCGAGATCGGCGATATGATCATTGTGCGTGTGCGTGAGGAAAATCTGGGAGATCGTCACTCCCAGTTCGGACGCTTTGTCGGTCAAAGCCTTGCTGTCGGTCCCGGTATCAAACGCAGCACCCTCCTTCGAATCCGGATCCCAGATCAGAAAGGCATTCACTCTCATATCCCGATAGGGGGTATTGAAAATTCCCACTCCCTCCAGTTCTACTGGCCGGGGGCGCCACACTTTCGAGGCAGACATCGTAAGGGCCTGAGGATCCAGCCGGAGCGCTTCGGCAACTTTAAAAAGAGCAGGCTCGTCGCAAAACTCCCCGCGACAGAGCCGATGCAGAATATCCCTTCCCACTCCGGTTGTTTCCGCCAGTTCCGACTCGGAAATATGGTAACCCCGCATCGACTTGGCGATGAT
>JARGNG010000129.1 GCA_029213265.1 Verrucomicrobiales bacterium
TCCTCTGCCGTTTTTGCGATTTGCAAATTGTCCCCGACACCGCCTTTCGGATTTGCGATTAGATGTAGTTTTTGGAGCATGGAATCATCATGCTGGCTGATGTGGCGGAGCGGAACAAGCGCATTTTCATCCTCAATCCTGAACCGGGTTGATTCCGGGACCTGACCCTGTTGTGTTTCGGGAGGTTTCGGCTTTGCTCCGAAAGCCGCGAAGACGCCCCCCCCTGAAAGTGGTACCTCGAAACACGTGCAAAGAGAGGCCGATCTTTGCTATGGTTCACTCATGGAAATTCCCCGATCCATTCCTTTCCTCCCGTGGCTCGCAATTCTGGCGATCGGATTCGTACCTTTGTTCGCGTTCGCGGATCCAGTGGTAGAGTACGAGTTTGCAGAATCAAAAGAAGCGGGTCCCCGTTCTCCTCAGTATCCGGAGCACTCGAAGGACAATACGGCGAAGAAATTTGGCGGGAAGGATGATGCGATTGTTCTCCCCGGCACGGGTGAATTACAATTCCGGTCGGGTGACTCGATCACGATGGAAGCGTGGGTGAAAATCGATTCGATCGGGAAAGGCCACATGCCCTACCTGATCGGGAAAGGCCGTCACAATTCCGGGATCGATCAGAACTACGCCATGCGTCTGAAAAATGACGAAAGCGGAGTGCGCCTCGGATTTCTTTTCTCCAGCGAAGGTCCAACCAACGACTCTGCCGAAAAAGGTCCCAATCAATGGCACCGCTGGTGGAGCGATCTGAGCCTGCCACATGGCGAATGGCATCACGTCGCCATTGTGTACACCTTTGGAAAGGGAGACAGTCTCCGCGCCTACATCGACGGGCAGCGGACGAATGGCACCTGGGATATGGGCGGGAAGACGGATCGCGATCCTGTTTCGGACGATTCCGAGGTTGTGATCGGGACCGGCTATCTACGCGGCGCGTCCCAGACCTTCCGCGGCTGGATGGATAATGTTCGCATTCACCGGGGAGCGCTTGCCGAAGACGTGCTGCTGAAGCGGTTCACCTTCACGCCTCCTCCACCTCAGATTACGAAAGAGATGCTGAAGCCCGGGAAAGTGCTCGTGCAGATCAGCGAGGATAATGTTCCCGCCGCGAACTCGTGGCCGCTCTATCCGGTCGTAACAGAAAGCTACGAAGCCCCGGCCTTCGGATTTTTCGAGTGGCCGCAGAAATACATTTCGACCGGGGTGCGAGCAGACCGCGCCAATCCCTCTCATTTTCGCGCCTCCGCGATGGTGACGCTGCCTCCGGGCAAGCATCGATTGCTGCTTCGAGGTCGGGGAGTGACGCGTTTGTTCGTCGATGGTGAGAAAGTCCTCGAAAATGCCTCCACGCGAACTTCAGGAGGGCACAACCTGCTCAAGGCTCAGGACGAATATCTCGATCTGGGGCCGGACTTTCGTTTTTCCCCTCCGGGAAATACGGAATCCTGGGCCACCTTTGAATCCAGCGGGGGGGAGCATTTTCTGATTCTTGAAACCATGATCGGCGGAATCGTGGGAAACAGCCACCGCCGTCCCGAGTTCGGGGAAACCATCGCCGCCATTTCGCTGGAGGGCGAGGAATCCTGGCAGCTCGTTACTCCGGACGGAACAGACATTTCCTATACCGACGAAGGTTGGGCCGCCTACCAGGCTCAGCAGAAAGAGTGGCTGACAAAGGAGAACCGCCGACGCAGGGAAGCCTGTCGCAAAGAGCATTCCGAGTACTGGTCCATGAGAAGGAAGGCGGCGCAGGACTGGCTTGCGGAAGCGAAGCCGGTGCCCGTGCCGGCCCTGCCGGAAGGACTTCCGGCATACAATGAGATCGACCATTTTCTCGGAGCCAGGATTGTGGAGGTGAAGGCCGAGTCGAAGCCGACCAAATCCGGCGGGGTCAGCTATTTTAAAGAAGTGCAGCCGCTCCTTGAAGCCAAATGCTACAGCTGCCACCGGGGTAGTAAGATCAAAGGAGATCTCCGCCTCGACACCTTTGCGGCCGCGAAACAGGGGGGAGAGTCCGACGGTCCCGCCGTCGTTCCCGGAAACGTGAAAGACAGCTCGCTGCTCTGGAGAATTGGCCACGATGCCGGAGACGATATCATGCCGCCGAAAGGGGATCCGCTTTCCCCGGACGAAATCGATCTGCTGACCCGGTGGATCGAAGAGGGCGCGAACTGGCCGCAGTTTGATGTCAAAGATTTTGAGCCGACTCCTCTCAGCGAAGATCTCGTTTTTCTCCGTCGTCTCGCACTGGATACGATCGGGGTTCCCCCTGCTGAGAACGAGATCGAGCAGTTCCTTGCCGATCCGGAAGACACGCGGCGAACGCTGGCGATTGACCGGTATCTCGCCGACGAACGCTGGGCCGACAACTGGATGGGCTACTGGCAGGATGTTCTCGCCGAGAATCCGAACATCATCAACCCGACTTTGAATAACACGGGGCCCTTTCGCTGGTGGATCTACGAGTCTCTGATCGATAACAAGCCACTCGATCTCTTCGTAACCGAGTTGGTTCGCATGGAGGGGAGCGATCGTTTCGGCGGACCCCGCGGATTCGGCACGGCGTCCGGAAATGACGTTCCCATGGCGGCCAAGGGAATCATCCTGAGCGGTGCGTTTCTCGGCGTGCAGATGAAATGTGCCCGCTGTCATGATGCTCCGGGACATAAGTGGATGCAGAAAGATCTCTTCGAGATTGCGGCGATGCTGAAGCAGGAGCCCATCAAAATTCCGATGACGAGTAGTGTCCCGATGGACAAGCTTCACGAGCGGGCCAGAAAACCTTTGATCAAGGTGACTCTCAAACCGGGAAGTGACGTTGGGCCGGGCTGGCCGTTTGCAGATTTCGTGGAAGCGGAGGAGGCGCTGCCATTGGCACAGGATGGATCAAATGAGCGGGATCAACTCGCCGCCCTGATTACCGCTCCTCAGAATGAGCGTTTCGCCAAAGTGATGGCGAACCGGATCTGGCAGCGTTACATGGGACGCGGCCTTGTCGAAACGGTGCAGGACTGGGAAAAAGGAAACCCATCCCACCCCGAATTGCTCCGGTGGCTGGGTCGCAAGTTCGTCGCTTCCGGATATGATGTGAAAGCACTGTCGAAGGTCATTTTGGAAAGTCATGCCTATCAGCGCACGACGGATCTTCGTCTGCAAAAGCCGAGCCCGCTTTTCATCGCTCCCTCGTCCCGTCGCCTGCAGGCGGAGCAGATTGTGGATTCTCTCTTCAGTGCAACGGGAACTCCTTTTGACCTGGAGGAAGTCAGTCTCGACATCGACAGCGGCCGCGAGTTGAAAAACTCCATCACACTCGGCAAACCGCGCCGGGCCTGGATGCTCGCGTCGACCTCCAATGAACGGGATCGCCCCAGTCTGTCTCTACCCCGGATTACGGCCGTGACGAGCATCATGAAGACTTTTGGATGGCGTGGTGCGCGCCAGGACCCCCAGAGTTTTCGGGACACGGATGAGAACGTCCTGCAACCAGCGATTCTCGCCAACGGGACCATGGGCGTGTGGCTGACGCGACTCAGCGACCGGCATGGAATCACGGCGCTGGCGCAGGAGGAACAGTCCGTGGAGCAACTGGTCGACCGGATCTATCTGCGACTCCTCACGCGGAAACCTTCGCAGAGTGAAAAGAAGAAGTATGTCGAATTCCTATCCGAAGGATACGGGGACCGCATTGTTCCTGCCGAAAAGCGTCCGAAGAAGGACGTCGTCAAGCGGGAGCCCCGGCGCTACGTAAGCTGGTCCAATCATCTCGATCCCGCCGCGAACGAACTTGCTGTGATTCGCGAAGAGGAAGCCCGCCGCGGTGACCCACCGACCGACTCGCTCACCACGACCTGGCGACTCCGAATGGAGGACGTGATCTGGGCCCTGTTGAATTCTCCCGAATGGATCTATACTCCGTAGCTGAAACTGCACCCCCCACACCCTGATGAATACTCGCAGAAATTTTCTCAAACAATCCGCCCTTCTTGGAGCGGGCGCATCCGCCAGTCCTCTACTCGCGGCGCCTACCTCTTCCGGAGTTCCGGCCGGCTTCCCCATGGGCAAGGCGGAACACTGTATCTTTATCTGGCTCGGCGGGGGCATGGCCCAGATCGATACCTTCGACCCGAAGCGTAAAGGAGATTCCAAGGCGAGCCCGAAGAAGTCCGGATCCGAATACGAGAGAATTGATACCGCCGTTCCCGGTGTGCAGTTTTGTGAGCACCTCCCGAAGCTGGGCGCGCAGGCCGAAAGACTGACTGTGGTCCGAACCGTCAACCACACTGCGATCGATGAGCATGCCATCGCGACGAATCTCGTTCACACCGGACGTCCCACAACGGGGTCGATTACCTATCCTTCGATCGGCTCGATCATTTCCTCGCAGCGTGGCGCCTTGAACCCGGACGTTCCCGGATACATGCTGATCGGATATCCCAATGTCAGTCGCGGCCCGGGATTTCTCGGGGCCAAGGGGAACTTCGTTTACCTGACCGATACCGAAAGCGGCCCGGCCGGATTCACCCGGCCTGACGGAATCACGAGTGACCGCGCGGCGCGTCGTGCCGGTCTGCTGGATTCTCTCGTCGATCAGGTTCCGGAGAATTCACTCGTGTCACGCTATCGCGATGCACAGACGGAAGCACTTCGCCTCGCCGGTCCCGAGTTCATGAGGCACTTTGATCTCTCGGACGAATCCGATTCCCTGCGAAATGACTACGGCGGGGAATTCGGGCAGCGTTTGCTTCTCTCCCGTCGACTCTGTGAAAGCGGCGTTCGTTTCATCGAAGTGTCCCACAATCTGAATTTCATGAATGGAACCGGCTGGGATACCCACAATGAAGGACAGCAAAACCAGCATCTCCTGATTGAGGAACTCGATGTGGCGATGTCCGCTTTGATTCGCGATCTCGAAAAGAGGGGAATGCTGGACAAGACCCTGATTGCACTCGGAACGGAATTTGGGCGCCCTGCCGGATACGATGGCCGCGGAGGTCGCGGTCACCAGGGAAGTTGCTTCAGCCTCGTTCTTGCCGGAGGCGGTTTGAATCACCAGGGCGCCTACGGGGTGACCGATGAATTGAGCAAGAAGATCGTCGAGAATCCGGTTCCCCTGGCCGACTACCACGCCACGATTCACGCCGCAATGGGAATCAATCCCGCCCATGAATTGACCGACGGCATTCGCCCGGTTCCCATCACGGACGGGGGCAAGCCCATTGCGAAACTGTTTTCGTGATCGGGCTGCGCGATCCGGCAACCAGCCGGGCGGCGAAACGATCTCACGCAAAGGCCCGGAGGCGCAAAGGGATGGCTTGGAGCGTATCGA
>JARGNG010000037.1 GCA_029213265.1 Verrucomicrobiales bacterium
CAGGAGGCATGTATCTCTACAAGTTCATGGTCCCGAACGACGAGGCATTGAATGAACTCACTGCCCGGCTGGAAGTGGCCAACATCACCTACACTTCGAGGATTGCGGATGAGACCACGACGAGCGGTAAGCTGTTCAACAACCCTCATAAGAGCTTTACAATGCAAATTGCGTGGACGATAATTATACTAATTATAGTGGGTGTAATTCTCTCAGGTTTGCCTGTGCAGATTTGGGAAAAATATTCCGCTAAAGATCTGGACATGGACAAGAAGAAGCAGGCGCAAACCACTTTGGTCGACGAAAGCTTTTTCCGCTCTGTCTAGTTCAATTTCACCCTCCGAAACTATGACACTTTTCCAATCATCTTCCCGGTGCCGGGGTCTGTCACTCATTGAGATGACCCTAGTGATCGCAATTATGCTGATGCTGGCATCGATTGTCATGTATTCGCTTTCCTCGATGGGAGAATGGAAACAGGGACGATCTTCGGGTGAAAAACTGAAAGCCGTCTATCTCGCTCAGAAAGGATACCTTGCTGACCATCCCACAGAAAGCTATGGCACCTTGACCGCGGCCAAATTGATTCCCTATCTCCCTGGACGCGACTCCGCGCTTCCTACGGCAAAGGCTCTGAATGATTCGGATCTGACTCTCGAAATCACCACGATGCCCCCCACCTTCAAACTCAGCGGGAGTGTTTACGATCCCTCCGGATCGTCCACCGATGGACTTTGGGACACCGCCGGGCTGTAAGAAGGAAGCAGGTGCTCCAGGGCATCGATCTGCGACGCGGCCCAATCTTCGGATTTCCCGAGAGAATTCCCCATCGTTTCGACGACTTGCGGAGCGATCCGTTTCGCGGCCTCGACATCAAGAAAGAGAGCGCGGGTTCGCCGACACAATACATCGGCGAGAGTGACTGCCATTTCCTCCGTGACCGCCCTCTCCACATCATCCAGGGTGTAGGGCAAAGCAGGATCGAGAAGACGTCCGGGGTTCCCGGTATCCGCTTTTTCCTCCGCGCCCAACAGGGTCAAGTCATGGGTGACACAGGGTTGTGTATCCAGACCGCCCACTTCGATGGCGCAGTCCACCGCATCTTCCGCCATCTGCCGATAGGTCGTCCACTTTCCGCCCGCCATGGTCACGAGCCGGGAATCACTCACCGAAAGATAGTGGCTTCGCGAAATCTTCGAAGTGGCTCCCCCGCCGCTGCCTCCTGGGCGCACCAGGGGCCGGAGACCGGCAAACGTCGCCCGAATGTCAGTATGGGTGGGTGTTTCCTCCAAATAGCGACCGGCATGATCGATCAAGTAATCGATCTCCTCCTCCATCGGCCGCGGATTTAGTTCCACCGGAATGTTGCCCGTGTCTGTCGTCCCGAGGAGCATGCGGTTCTGCCAGGGAATTGCGAAGAGCACCCGCCCATCATCCGTGCTCGGAATCATAATCGCTGCCTCCCCGCCCAGGAATTTCTGATCGAGAACGATGTGAATCCCCTGGCTCGGGGCAATGATCTCACCGGCACCCGATTCATCCATCCGACGCACCGAATCGGTAAAGACACCGGTCGCATTGATCACCGCTTTCGCATTGATTCGAACCTCGCGCCCGTCGATCTGATCCATCGCGACCACTCCCGTGACTTTTCCCTTTTCCTTTGTCAGTTCCTCTACCCTCGTGTGATTTACCACGGCCGCTCCCTGATCCACCGCCGTTCGTGCCATCGCTACCGCGAGTCGCGCGTCATCGAACTGACCATCCCAATAGAGAGTTCCCCCGTAGAGCCCTTGTTCCCGCAAATTGGGAATTGCCCGGACCGTTTCCCGGTCAGACAAGTGCTCTGAGGAATGGATGCCCAGGTCGCCGGCCAGCAGATCATACAAAGTCAGCCCCGTTCCGTAGAAAAAGCGCTCGTACCAGCGATAAGCCGGAACAACAAAGGAGAGTGGCTTCACGAGCCCGGGAGCATTTCGCAGGAGTCGTCCCCTCTCCCGCAGCGACTCGCGGACCAGTCCGACTTCTCCACCGCGAAGATAGCGAACGCCTCCATGAATCAATTTCGTGCTTTTCGAGGAGGTGCTCTCGGCAAAATCAGCCTGTTCCAGCAAAGCCGTCCGGTATCCTCTCGATGCCGCGTCCACGGCAATCCCAAGACCGGTCGCCCCGCCTCCGATGACAAGGAAATCCCAGGTTTCAGAAGAGTCCGAAAGGCGGTCAAGAAGGGCAGAACGATTCATTCGTGAGGAGTATCGGAAGAGAACGGCTCAGATGCAAGCAGGGGCTTGGGCACCGTCCCCTCTCGCGGAACCAACCGGGACAGAACCTTGACATCCGGATTTCAAAATCGTGAAATCAAATGCCATGAGTCTGCAATTCCGCCATGTTTGCCGGGGCATACAAGTCCTCCTGCTCCCGTGCCTCAGTAGTGGGTCTATTTTGTTGTCTCAAGAGAAACTCCCTTTTCACGAGGCGATTAACAAGGGGGCCATTGAAGTCCGCTGCACCAACTTCTCCCAGGAGAAGATCAGTCTTCACATCACTCCGAAGAGCGCCGCCGGAGCCACCTCGTTTCGCATTGATCCCGGAACATGGATCGAGTTCAGCGACTACCCGAAGGCCGGGAGGCTCTTTTTCGTGTTCCCGAAGAAGGGAGGAACGATCAATCTCGCAAATCGGCGGAATGGATGGGTCTACCAATGGATCGCCGTTCCAGAGCAACCTTCTGCCGTAGTCCCTGTCGTGGAGAAACGGAAGACCCCGGAGATTCGAATTCTGCGGGCTGGATTCGATCCCGCGCTCACCGGCCCTCTTGGTAGCGATGGATCCCTGAATCGGGAAGACACGATGGGACGCGCGGCGGCTCTTCTCCTCAGCAACCGCCCCAAGCTTTCCCTGGCCGAATTCTCCAACTACATTGAAAGAGCCTTCGCCAGCCGACTCAACGAGGAGGAGACCAAACTGAAAGCGAAGCCGGGCGATCGTGAATATGTCCGGGTCGTATGGAAGCCGACCCTCGAACATCTCAAAATGGGCGAACATCTCATCGAGAAGTCCCGCTTCCTGAGGAATCCGCCGAAACCGGGAGAGGCCCAGGTGACCTTAGCAGACGCCATGGCGAAAGGGCACATCACCGGGGAAATGAGAAAAGGAGTCTCCTCGCTCATGATTCTCCGACTGACTCGCACACCAACCGCGCCTCCCGGCCCGATGCTGGTGACAACGCCACCCGGGACCGTGTTGCATTTCGACGACAAAGGAGACGGCAATCCAGTCAAACTGTATCCTCTCCATGATGGAACCATTGACCTCTTCGGCGAAATCGCGGACGGCGTCCAACTCCCCTGCATCAACGGCTCCTATAAAAGGCGGATCAAGACAACCCGCGTCATTCCCATCAAGAGCAGCTTCGATGCAAAGATCGGAGCCCTGTTTCAGAATCGACGGGATACCGACAGGCTGGCGATGGCCGTCGAAGCGGTCCTCCACGAGCGTAGTGATCTCGATCCCGGTCAGATCCAGTATCATATCAATCAGGTGCGGGTGCCCTTTACCGAAGATACGGCAGTGACGGAGGATCTGATTGCAGCTGCCAGAGCGCGCCTTGCCGGCGATACGCCGCCCTCTCCGGCTCCGCCCAAAGTGGCGATGTCCACCCAACCGGCCCCCACCCCACCCCAACCGACAAACCGACCGGCTTCACCCTCCAAACCGAAACTTGCCCTGTCCGACAGTAACTTTGGGATCTCCCGTTCGGCAGGAGAAAAGGGAGTTCGTATCGATCCCAACGTCCCGAGCGATCCGCTCAATCAACTGGCGGGGGCTCGCAACGCCAATGCGATGTGGCGCAAAATGGTAGAGTTCGTTCCCGAGTATCCGGAATCAGCAGTCGTCGGGACCTGGGTCTCCGTTCCGGAAGCAGAAGCCCGCCCCTTTGCCCTCGCTCTGCGCATGCATCTTATGGAGGCAGCCGCAGCCGCGGAGGGACAGGCAATTCCACCACAATTGAAGCAAATGATCGCAGCCAACACGGAACTGGATCAGAAGATGACGCACTGCTACACCGGCACCCTTACCTTTTCTCCGGACGGCGAAGTGACCGGAATCTACCGCGGCCCGAACTACCCGGCTCCCCGAACTCTGAAAACGAGGTGGCGTTTCGACGGGGTGCAAAAAATTGATCTGAATCCGTCTCCTGTGATTAAGGACCTGACTTTTTCCGCGAACGGATGTCTCGTTTTTCACGACGACGAAGGGTCGGGAATCCTGCTGGTGTTGCGCAGGCAGTGAGCCGCTTATCCATCCTCCGAAAACACGTATCTCCCCTCCTCCACCTCCACATTCGGAGGACGTTTCGTTCGTTCAAACCAATCCCAGCCTTCCCGGAGATTCTGCCAGAACTCAAAGTACTCACTCTCCTTGTGTTTCTCCATCGCCTCATCCGTCATCGCAAAGGGAAAGCTGTGAACCCGCACAAAAGGCTGTCCCTTTTTCAGAGCGGCGTCGACCAGCGTGTAAATCTGCTCGATCGAAGCATCCGTCATCGCGAAACAACCGATCGAAACCGTTTTCCCATGAATCATGAGCAGGCTCCCGGTTCGCCCGTGATGACGATCATAGGCATTCGGATACCCCATATCCATCGAGAGATGGTAGCTGCTGTTCGGATTCATTCGTCCACGACTGATATAGTAGAATCCCTCCGGAGCCTGGTAATCCCCCTGCTTCGTTTTGGGCCCTAACTCACCACTGAAATAGGCGATCGCGTAGGTCTTGAAATGCTCGAACTCCGAAGTGTCCGGGCTTTCCAGCCACACTTCGAGCTCTCCACCACGATTCCCGTTCTTTTTGACTTGAAGAAAAACCGGCCGCCCGACCTTTTCAAAATCCCAGAAGTAGGGGCTTTCGAGAGGATCCTCCTCCTTCCAGGACGAGGGGTCCGTCCATTTTTGAACCGCCAGTGCGGCCCGGTTCCCGTCACTGCTTGAGATCTTCGAGTTACCGCCGGGAAAGTAACGCGGACCGGGTGGAGGGACTGACAAAGCGAAGGCAAAGCACGCCACACCCAACGCCAATCCTCCCAATAGAACACTCTTCATGACTCCGCATACGAACCACGCGATTGCGTCCTTTCAAGTAATTTACAATTCCGACAATTCCACATAGCTCTATAGAGTCGTATATCAGAAGCAGAATCCGGATGTCATCGAATCACTCCCAGCGGGCCTATCGCCACATTCGGAAAAAGCTGCTTGAGGGTTCGGTGGCTCCGGGAGCCCGCCTTTCCTACGGCACGATTGGAAAAGAAATCGGCGTCAGCGCGACACCGGTCCGGGAAGCGGTGGGACAACTCGCCAGCGAAGGTTTTGTCGAACTGGTCCCCCAACTGGGAGCCGTCGTCCGTGAACTGACGAGAGATGAGGCGATCGAACTCTATGAGCTCCGTGAAGCCCTGGAGTCCTTTGCCGCGGCCCAGGCGGCCGAACGTATCAGCGCACGCCAACTCAGCGAACTCACCGAAAATCTTGCCGCCTCCGCCGCTCTCGTGAAAAAGGTGAAGCAGTCCGGAAAAGAAATCGCTGACAAGGCGACCGCGAAGCAGTTCCACGCCCTCGATCTCTCCTTTCACATGACGATCATCGAAGCCTCGCGCAATCGCCGTATGCTCAAAGTGGTCGGCGATTCCCACATTCTGACCCGTGTTTTTCAGGCCGACCGGCACGAGTTCACCCTCGCTATTCTGAAAGCAACCCAGACCGAACACGCCGCGATTGCCAAAGCGATTCAGGCAGGCGACTCCGCTCAATCTCACGAAGCGATGCGACAGCACATTCGAAACTCTCTCGATCTCACCCTTGCAGAAGCCGACGGCGACAACGGCGACCGCTGGTGGACCGAATAACGAAACCCATTTCCTATGAAAACTCCATTCACACTCCTACTGGGACTCACCCTGTTTTCTTCCATATTTCTCCATGCCGAGGAAGACTGGAAACTCCTTCCCCTCAAATACAACCATCCCGGTCTCGAAGTGGACCTCGGGGTTGGCCTCTGGGCCTGGCCGCTCCCGATGGATTATGATGGGGACGGCGACATGGATCTCGTCGTCTCCGGTCCTGACAAGCCGACCAACGGACTCTACTATTTCGAGAACCCGACCCAGGATCCGTCTGTGAAGATGCCGGTTTTCAAACCGGGGGTCTATCTCGGACCCACCGGCCACAATGTGCAGGTCAGCTATGTCGAGGGAAAGCCCGTCGTGCTGAAAGAGAATCTGGAGTATCCCAACTTCAAAGAAACCGGTGCCGGCAAAGCCGGAGCGAAAAAGATCTACGACAATGCCAGGTTCCACAGGGGTAAAACCCGCGCCCGGATGTGGCGTTACGTTGATTGGGAGAACGACGGGGATCAGGATCTCGTCGTCGGCATCGGCGACTGGACCGACTACGAGTGGGATCACGCCTACGATGCACAGGGGCGCTGGCACAATGGACCGCTCCACGGTTGGGTTTACCTCATTGAGAACAAGGACGGCAAGTATTCTGAGAAGCCGGTCAAGATTCATGCTGGCGGTGCTCCCGTCGATGTCTACGGATGGCCTTCTCCCAACTTTGCCGACTTTGACGGAGACGGGGATCTCGATCTTCTCTGCGGAGAATTTCTCGACGGCTTCACATATTTCCAGAATATCGGGACGAGGGAAAAACCAGACTATGCCGCCGGAAAGAAACTGGATGGCGCCGACGGTGAGCCTCTCGTGATGCATCTCCAGATGATCGTCCCCACCGCGATTGACTGGGATCAGGATGGAGATCAGGATCTCATTGTCGGAGACGAAGACGGACGCGTCGCTTTCGTCGAACATACCGGCGAACTCCTCAACGGAATTCCTCAATTCGCCCAACCGGTCTACTTTCAACAGGAAGCTGACACCCTGAAGTTCGGCGCTCTCGCCACCCCTTTTGCTCACGACTGGGACGGCGACGGGGACGAAGATCTCGTCACCGGGAACACGGCCGGAAACATTGCCGTGTTTTCCAATCTCGATGGCAAGGGAACGAAATGGAGTGCTCCTGAACTTCTCGAAGCGAACGGGAAGGAGTTCCGCGTTCTCGCCGGCCCGAACGGTTCGATCCAGGGCCCGGCCGAGGCCAAGTGGGGCTACACGACTCTGTCGGTCGCGGACTGGGATGAGGACGGTCGCGATGACATCCTCTACAACTCGATCTGGCCGGAAATCCAGCTGCTCCGAAACACCGAAGGCGGCTTGACTGAACAACCTCTTCCTTTCTGGACAAAGGAATCCCCGCCCGCGTTTTACTGGTGGCAAACACTGGCCGAAAACCTGCAAACCCAGTGGCGGACAACTCCCCTCGCGACCGACTTTGACGGAGACGGAAAACTCGATCTCGTGATTCTTGACCAGGAAGGCTATCTCACCTGCCAAAGCCGCAAAACGGATGAGACCCGCATCTTCATCGATGAGGACAACCAACTGATTCGTCTCAACAAGCAGACTGCCGGACGCAGCGGGCGCTACAAGCTCGATGTCGTGGACTGGGATGGCGACGGACGTCTTGATCTTCTCGTGAACTCGGAAAACGCGACCTGGTATCGCAATTGTGAGGACCGCGACGGAAAGATTGTATTGAAAAAGGTTGGCAACCTGGCCCGCCGCAACGTGGCCGGCCACACCTCCAGCCCGACTGCCTGTGATTTCAACAACGATGGAAAGCCCGACCTGGTCGTTGGTGCGGAGAACGGTCGGATCTACTTCATCAAACACGAGGACTGCATTGCCTACTCAAACGACGATATTACGGCGCGTCCGCCCAAAGAAGTCCCCGAACCGAAGTTTCCCGGATTCCTCAGCGAAAGCTTCATCTATGAAAAGGCTCCCTTCCCCGAGTGTCACGCCTCCACCCTCGTCGAAACGACCCGCGGTCTCACGGCGGCCTGGTTCGGTGGTACGAAAGAAAAGAATCCCGATGTAGAAATCTGGTCGAGCTACAACGACGGCAACGGATGGTCGGGCCCGCGCCGATTCGCGGACGGGATTCAGCATTCCGGCTTACGCCACCCCTGCTGGAACCCCGTTCTTTTTCAGCCCGAGGGCGACGCACCCCTGATGCTCTTTTACAAAGTGGGCCCCAATCCTGCCGACTGGTGGGGAGAGGTGATGTATAGCTACGATCGCGGCCGATCGTTCCGCGACCGGGTCCGTCTCCCGGAAGAGATCCACGGCCCCGTCCGATCCAAGCCGATCACCCTCCCAAACGGAACCGTCCTCTGCCCGTCTTCGACCGAACACGACGGCGACTGGCGCTTTCACTTCGAGCGCTTCTTCAATGTGGCGGCCCCGGAACTTGGAAAATCCTGGAAGCGAATCGAGCCCGAAAAACAACCCTATCAAGTCATCCAGCCAACCCTGTTGGTTCATCCCGACGGCTCGATCCGTGCCCTGATGCGGTCCAAGCACGAGAAGATTGCGGTGAGCCTTTCCACGGACCAGGGAAACAGCTGGAGCGAGCTCGAACTGACCAACATGCCGAACAACAATTCCGGCATTGAGGCCCTCACCCTCGCAGACGGTCGCCACCTTCTTCTCTACAACCACACCACCGGGCGCAAAGGTCGCAAGGACGGTTGGGGCCGGCGGAACGTCATCAATCTCGCGATCAGCGACGACGGGATCGAATGGAAAGCGGCGGCGGTCATTGAAAAGGCGGACACGGGAGAGTTCTCCTACCCTGCCATGATCCAGACGAAAGACGGCCTCGTCCACATGACCTACACCTGGAACCGGAAGAAAGTTCGCCATGTCGTGATTGATCCCGGGAAGCTGGAGGCGAAGGAGCTCTCAAGCTTCGATCAGTGATCCTGAATGGGCAAGCGATCACGATATTTCTCCACTGCAGCCGGGGTCTATGATCCCGGGCGGGATGCCATGAAATCAATTCGCCCGCTCCTGTTTGCAGGATTCCTTTTCGCTTCCGGTTCGGCTTTGGCCGGCGGCCCTAACATCCTTCTCATTCTCGCCGACGACCTCGGATGGAGCGACCTCGGCTGCTATGGGAATGAACTTTTCGAGACCCCTCATCTCGACCGGTTCGCCTCGGAAGGAATTCGTTTCACACAGGCCTATGCGGCGGCACCGATTTGCTCGGCTTCCCGTGCCGCCCTGCTCACCGGGAAAACACCCGCCCGTCTCGGCTTTGAATTCGTGACGAAAGACAAGCCGGGCTACCAACCGAACTTGACCCCGCTCCGGGCACCACCTTTCACACTGAATCTGGATCTCGCGGAAACGACCTTCCCGGATATCCAGGCCCGGTCAGGGCGGCCGTCTGCCTTTTTTGGAAAGTGGCATCTCAATCAACACTATCAACGCTACCTCGGCTGGAGCCCCACCCATGGCCCGAAGGCTCACGGGTTCGTGACGGCAGAGGAGGACTTCGGGAGCCACCCCTATGCCTACTGGAAAGACAAAAAGGAGCGTACCTTTCTCGATCTGCCCAAGGGAGTTTTTCCGGAAGACACCCTCACGGATCGGGCCATCGATTTCATCACGAATCCGGGTGGTGAATCTTTCTTTTGCATGCTGTCCCACTTTTATGTGCACGACCCGGTTCACACGAGAGCGAAATGGCTCTACGAGCACTACCTCGAAAAAATTCCTGACACACACCCGAGAAAGGAGGTGCTCGCAAAATACGGGGCAATGGTCACGACGCTCGATCATCAGGTAGGGCGGGTCCTCGAGGCGCTCGATGATTCCGGAACCTCCGCCCTCGTCGTGTTCACTTCCGACAATGGTGGTCATCCCAACTACGCGGGCAATGCTCCCTTGAGGGGAAGCAAATGGAACCTCTACGAGGGAGGGATCCGGGTTCCTTTTATCACTCGTTTCGGGAAACGGAAGGAAGGAAAAACCTGCGACGTCCCGGTCTCCCTGATCGATCTCTTCACGACTTTTTCTGAATACCGGGAATTTACCGTTCCGGAGTCTGTCGAAGGAACTTCCCTGCGCTCCCTGATTCAAGACTCCCCCCATCCGATTTCCCCCCGCCCACTTTACTGGCACTTTCCCTACTACCATCCCGAAAAGGGCTACGACGAAGCTCCTCCGGAAATCGGAATCGATGATGGCTTCACGAGCCAGACCCGACCTCACTCGGCGATTCGCAAGGGAGACTGGAAGCTTCTTCAATTCTACGAAGAGGACCGGGTCGAATTGTATCACCTGGGCGATGATTCTTTGGAAGCGAACGACCGCAGCGAAACCGATCAGGAAATCGCGGACACCCTGAAAAAGGAACTCGCATCCCTTCTCCGGAAGTCGAGCGCCCGCTTCCCGAGCCCTCACCCCGACTACCATCCATGACCCGCCTTTTTCTCGCCCTTTTCCTTTTCCTGCCCGGCTTTTTGCAGTCCGGGGAAAAGAATGTTCTCTTTATCGTGGCCGACGATCTCAATTGCGCGATCGGACCGTACGGAGACAAAAACGCAATCACTCCGAATCTCGATCGCCTCGCCGGCCGGGGCATGACCTTTCTCAATGCCTACTGTCAGCAGGCCGTCTGCAATCCCTCCCGCTCCTCGTTCCTGACAGGACGCTATCCGGATGACACCGGCGTCGACGATCTCCGGAAGTCCTTCCGCACCGCCCTGCCGGATGTCATCACACTGCCGCAGGCCTTTCTCAGTGCCGGCTACTTCACCCAGTGCGCCGGCAAGATTTTTCACAACATGGGCGAAACCAAAGACCGCCAGTCCTGGTCGGTCGACGAGTATCTCTTCGAGGGAACGCATGCGGCTGACACCGTCTTTGCACAACTCCCGAAAGGCGAAAACCCACCGAAATACAAAGCCCCCGTCTCCGAAGCGCTCAACGTTCCCGACACCGCCTATCGCGACGGCCGCATCACCGAATATGCGGTCGAGGCCATTCGTCGGGTTGGAGAGAAGGGAAAACCCTTCTTCCTCGCGGTCGGCTATTGGCGACCCCACCTTCCTTTCGTTGCTCCTCAGAAATACTGGGACCTTTACGATGCAGATGCCATCAGCGGCCCGGATCCGAGCGATCCTCCGAAAGACGTTCCCGCGATCGCACTGCATCCGAACCGGGAAGTTCACGGATATGGGCTCGTTCCGGATGGCCCGGTCGACGAGGATCTGACCAAACATCTCCGACACGGTTACTATGCCTCGATCAGTTTTCTCGATGCGCAGGTCGGACAACTGCTCGACGCGCTTGATCGATCCGAACAAGCGGAGAACACGATCGTCGTATTTACGAGCGATCACGGATTCCATATCGGCGAGCATGGTCTCTGGGCAAAAACGACCAACTTCGAGCTCGATGCGCGGGTTCCCCTCATCATTGCCGATCCTTCGCAGCCCGACTCGCATGCTCTTTCTCTCAATTCTCTTGCCGAACTCGTCGACCTGATCCCGACGCTTACGGAACTGGCGGGAGTTCCGACTCCACCCGGGCAGCAGGGCGACAGCCTCGCACCCCTGTTCACCGACGCCTTCGCTCCGGTCAACGAGTATGCCTTCACCCAGCACCAGCATCCCTTCTACGGGAAGTCACCGGCAACTCATTGGGGGTACTCGGTCCGATCGCTGCACTGGCGCTACACGGAATGGTGGAACATCAAAACCGGAGAGATTGATGAGCGGGAACTCTACGACCACAAGAACGATTCGGGGGAGACGAGGAATGTTGTCGCAGCCCATCCTGACATCGCCAAGGAACTGAGCGAGGTCCTGCAGAAGCAATTTGGAAAATGAAGACTCTGGCTTTCTTTCTCCTGAGCCTTTTCGTGGCATGGAGTCCTCCCGCCACTTTTTCGGCCGAACGTCCAAACGTCGTTCTCATCCTCATGGACGATTTCGGCCGGGAGCTCATCGGTGCCCTCGGCGGCGAATCCTACGCCACTCCGAATATCGACGCCCTCGCCCGGGACGGGATGACCTTCGAAATCTGCTACGCGACACCGATGTGCAGCCCGACGAGGAATCTGCTTTTGTCAGGGAAATACAATTTCCGGAACTACACCGCCTGGGGAGAATATCGATTCAACGACGAGCCGACTATCGCCAACACCCTTTCCGATGCCGGATACAGCACCGGTGTCGCCGGAAAGTGGCATCTCGGAGGATGGGAAGAAGAGCCGTTTGGACCGACCCGGGCGGGATTTCAGCACTACGCGACCTTCAACTACCCGGAACAACTGGCGGAAGACGACCTCGGAATCGGAAACTTTTTCTGGAACACCCATCTCTGGCAGGACGGGGGGCGCAAGCGGCTCGGGGAAACCTATTCCTCCGCTGCCTTCCGCGATTTCTGTCTCGAGTTCATCGATTCCCGATCCGATGCAGACAAGCCCTTCTTCTTCTACTACCCGATGATCCTTACCCATCGCCCCTTTGTTCCAACGGACCTCACTGAGAAATCGGGCGCGAACCATCGTGGACGAAAAGGAGACCGGGTGCATTTCCCTGACATGGTCACCTACGTTGACAACACGGTCGGTGCGATCCGGAAAAAGCTGAAAGAAACGGGACAGGCCGATAACACGCTCCTCTTGTTTACGGCTGACAACGGAACCGACAACGTCTCCGATGCGAAAGAGCTGCGTTCGCAGTGGAAGGGACAAATGCTCAAAGGTGGAAAATACGTTCCTACCGAACTCGGAGCCAACGTGCCGTTTTTCGCGGTCTGGCCGGGAACGGTCGCGCCGGGAAGTCGCTATTCGAAACCGACCGACCTGACTGACCTGCACGTCACACTCGCCCACCTCGCCGGAGCCGGGAAGCCGGACAACCTCGACGGACATGATCTGACTCCCGTCCTGCTGGGAACCGGCGAATCGACCCGGCAGTATGCCTACACCTGGGGAGTTCATGATTACTCCTCACGGAAGTACAAGACTCCGATCACCTACAAAGGCGAGCTTCTGCACATCCTCCGCGACGAGCGATGGAAGTATCAAAGCGACAATACCCTCTGGGATCTCAAAGAGGGATGGCCGCAGGCTGAAACCATACCGAAAGGCGAACAAAAGGAAGTCCGTGAACGAATGCGGGCTGCCTTGCGGGCGCTGCGAAACTCCGAACCGAAACTCTGGTAAGAACCGCTTATGAATCCTGACTCTCACCCCCTTCGTTTGACCGACCTGGTCGTCCTCGTCGGTTACCTCATCGTCGTTGTCGGACTCGGCATCTGGCTCGCAAAACGTTCCAAAACCACAGAAGGATTCATGGCCGCCGGAGGTGCCCTCCCCGGCTGGGCAGTCGGGCTTTCGATCTTCGGAACTTTCGTCAGTAGTATCAGTTTCCTCGCCAACCCGGGCAAAGCCTTTGACGACAACTGGAATCCGTTTGTCTTCGGGCTTTCCCTTCCCATCGCGGCCTGGATCGCAACCCGCTACTTCGTCCCCTTCTTCCGGAGGACAGGCGAGGTCTCCGCCTACACTCACCTCGAAGCCCGATTCGGTCCCTGGGCCCGGGTCTATGCGGTGGTCTGTTACCTGCTCACGCAAATGGGCCGTGTCGGAACCATTCTCTACCTCGTCGCTCTCGCGCTCGCGCCTCTGACCGGCTGGAGCGTCTTCACGATCATTATCGTGACCGGGATCCTCGTTACGGTGTATACCCTGATCGGGGGGATTGAAGCCGTGATCTGGACTGACGTAGTTCAAAGCCTTGTCCTGACCCTTGGCATCTTTCTTTGTCTCGGCGTGATTTTTACAGGGATGCCCGAAGGCGCCGGACAGGTTTTCTCGATCGCCAAAGAAGCGGATAAATTTTCCCTGGGCAGTTTCGGAAGTTCCCTTACCGAACCGACCTTCTGGGTCATTCTGATCTTCGGGCTGTTCATCAACCTCCAGAACTTTGGAATCGACCAGAGCTACGTGCAGAGATACGCCACCGCTGAAAGCGAAACCGCAGCGAAGAAGAGTGTCTGGCTCGGTGCTTTGCTCTACGTTCCCATCTCGGCTCTGCTCTTTCTCGTTGGCACCGGACTTTTCGCCTTTTACCAGGCCCAGCCCGACCTGCTTCCCGAAACGATCGGAAAGGGTGACAAGGTATTCCCCCACTTCATCGCAACTGAGCTGCCCGTGGGCATCACAGGTATTCTCATTGCCGCCGTTCTCGCCGCCGCGATGAGTTCGGTCGACTCTTCGCTGAACGGTTCAGCCACCCTGACCTGGTGCGACATTGTGAAGCGATTCAGCAAAACCGAACCTTCGGAAGCGACGGGAATGAAGGTCCTTCACGGAGCGACCATTGCTTTCGGCATCATAGGAACGGGCGCAGCCCTTGCCATGACCCGGGTGCAGAGTGCTCTCGACGCCTGGTGGAAGATTTCCTCCATCTTTTCTGGCGGAATTCTCGGTCTCTTTCTGCTCGGTCTCATTGTGAAGCGAGCCAACAACGTCGCCGCTGTCACCGCCGTCACGATCGGCGTGCTCCTGATCTTCTGGATGAGTGCGCCCTGGCTTCCGGAAGCTGTTCGCCCTGCTCTTCACGGCAACCTGACGATCGTCGTCGGCACCCTGACCATTTTCCTCGTCGGACTTCTCGTCAGCCGAATCTCTCCTCAGAAATCCTGATTTATGAAACCGAATTTTCGCGGGATCATTCCGCCCATGATCACTCCCCTGACCGGGCGTGACAGCCTCGACATTGACGGCCTCGAACGCCTCGTGAACCGCATGATCGACGGTGGCGTGGCCGGGATTTTCGCACTAGGTACCACCGGTGAGGCACCCAGCCTGAGCTATCGGCTTCGACACGATCTGGTCGAGCACACCTGTCGATTCGTGGACGGACGGGTTCCTGTTCTTGTCGGAATCACGGACACTTCCCTCATCGAATCCGCCAAGCTGGCAAAGGCCGTCGCCAACTTCGGGGTCGATGCGGTCGTCACTTCTGCGCCTTTCTATTTTCCTGCAGGCCAGCCGGAGCTCCGCGAATACCTGGAGGAACTTCTGCCCGAGCTTCCCCTTCCCATCATGCTCTACAATATGCCGGCCCTGACAAAAACTTCTTTTCACCGGGAAGTCGTGACATGGGCAATGAACCAGAAGAAGATCATCGGACTGAAAGACAGCTCGGGTGATCTCGTCTATTTCAAGAAAATGCTGCGTCTCGCGGCCTCGCAACGGCCCGACTGGTCCTTCCTCGTCGGCCCCGAAGAACTTCTCGCGGAAGCGGTATTTGCCGGCGGACACGGGGGCGTCAATGGCGGCGCCAACCTCCATCCCCGTCTTTACGTCGATCTCTTCGAGGCCGCCAGCGCCGGGGATCTGAAGCGCTCCCGGGAACTCAGTGCAAAGGTCCTCGCCTTGAGTGACGCCATCTACTCGGTTGGCCAGCACGGCTCCGCGATTATCAAGGGGCTCAAGTGCTCCCTCTCACTTCTCGGCATCTGTGACGACTTCATGGCTGCCCCGTTTCACCGCTTTCATAAATCGGAACGAAACATCATCCGGGAACATCTCACCGAGATTCAGCTTCTTCCCGTCTGAGATAAATCGGCTCTCTTGGAGCAAGCGGAGATAGCCGGTCCCATGACTACAGCGATTGTCTCCACGCGCGGAAACAGGTTCGGAAGCCCGTCGCAAAATCATCGGGCCGTTCTTCGATCCACTTCTCGATCATCTCCACGGGAAAATAGCGTCCGCAGTCGACCTCTTTTCCGTGCACACGAATTTTCCCCTGCGGTTCTGCGACAAAGACTTCGATAAATTCCAGATCGGTCTCCTCGGACGCATCAATCCTCGCGACGCGAGTGATCTCGCCTTTGGGACGAACCCAGACTTCCTCCCACATTTCCCGCCCGGCACATTCGAGATAGGACTCCCCCGGGTCGACGTGCCCGGAAGAACTGCTGTCCCATTTTCCTGCATGGGTATCTTTCAGGTGCGAGCGCTTCTGCAAATACAGCTCGCCTTGCTTGTTTGTCAGGAAGACATGGACGGCACGGTGCAACAGCTTCCGTTCGTGGATCTCGGCGCGGGGCAAAGTATCGATCACCTCATCCTGCTCATTCACAACGTCGAGCGATTCGGTCGCTGATGGCGGCAACGAGGCACAGGGATGAGGGTCGAGAAGATTGGAAAGATCGACCCACTTTTCGAGGGACAATTCTTCGGCTCTTACTCCGGGCTTGAGAGAAAGAGCCTCGCAGATTTCCTCCCATTCCGCAGCATCAACCGCAATGTTGTTGTGGAGTTGCTTTCGACGCCGCGAAAATCCCTGCTTCACAGTCGAGGCAAACACGTCTCCCGAATGCGGCGGCAAATCGGTCTCCGATCTTGGGTCAAAGCGGACAATCGTTGAATCGATCGCCGGGCGCGGATGAAAAATCGCAGGCCCCACCGTTTTGATCGCGGTCATGTGCCAGCGCTCCTGCAGCATCAAGCCAAGGATGCTATACGCCTTGGTGCGCGGAACTGCGGTGAAACGATCCGCCACTTCCTTCTGCACCATTATAATCGCGCTGGTCACGGGGCTTGGCGCGTCGAGAAAACGCTGCAGGATCGCGTTGCCGGCCGAATAGGGAAGGTTTCCGATGAATTTCACTCCGCCTTCGAGAAAGTGAAGGCGAACATCGTATTCGGTCGCATCTCCATGCACCACCTCGACTCCCAGGGGACCGTATTTTTCCGCGAGAAATTCCGCGAGTCGGCCGTCCTTTTCGATGAGGATCAATCGACCGACCTTACCCGCGAGATACTCCGTCAAAGCCCCGAATCCGGGACCGACTTCGATCACGGTATCGTCAGGCCCCGCCTGCAACTGCGCCGCAATCCAGCGGGAAACATTTTCGTCCACGAGAAAGCTCTGTCCCAGCTTCCGGCTGGGAGTCAGATCAAGACGGCTGAGATGGGTCTGAAGTTCGCTGAGATTCACAGTGGGAACATGGCGCGAAAACGAACGGAGTCCAATCGCTAGCGTTTCCAATTAGAAAATCCATTCCACCGTCTTGCGACGGCGGCTACGGTCATTCGTCCTCTTCGAAATTCGCCATGGTCTTTCCGTGAGGAGTCGGCAAACCGGAGGAATCGAGATTCACAAAAACAATCTGATCAATCTTGATGATCGTATGGTGCGTCATGATGTTCCGAACCTCGCACTTCAAGGTGATGGAACTCCGCCCCAGTTTCACGACCTTCATCCCCATTTCCAGTACGTCACCCGCCCGCGCCGAGCTCACAAAATTGATCTCGGACATCAGCTTGGTCACGACATACGGGCTTTGCAGCATCGTGATCGTGTAGATGGCGGCTTCTTCATCGATCCACTTTAGGAGGCTGCCGCCAAAGAGACTTCCATTCGGATTCAAATCCTCCGGCTTGATCCATTTTCGGGTCAGATATTTCATGGTCGGGAAAAGCATACCCTCCCCCCAATCGGATTCATCCCTCCGCAGCAATCCGACACAGAAAATGCCCGAACCGGTGCACAGAAAGGCACGCCGGTTTTCGGGAACCGATACAGATCAATTTTTTCCCGAAAAAACACCGTCCAAAAACGCTGTCATCGCTCCGACAAAAGCAGGACGAAAGGTAGCTTTGCCCCACTCTCCATGTTTGGCTCCGGGAATCATTTGAAACTCGTTCGTCACCCCGAGCGCATCGAGTCGACTGCGAAACTCAACATACCTCTCGCCGGGGCGGTCCTTTTCTCCATCGAGCATGAGAATGGGAGGAGTCGATTGCGAAAGATGAGTGATAGGAGATCCCTTCGCATAGATCTCCGGCACTTCGCTGTATTCCCCGCCGAAAAAGATCACGCAATTTTTGATGGAGCCGCTCTTTGCCTCGTGAACCCGCGCCACTTGATCCACGCCCGATCCCATGATGATGGCGGCCTGGAGCGCGTCCGATTCGGCCGGATGATTCGTCTGGTCTTCAAAATCTGGATCGCCACTCGTCGTCGCCACCATAGCGGCGAGATGACCACCGGCCGATCCGCCGATCGCAGCAATCCTCTCCGAATCAACTCCGAGTCTGCCTGCATTCGCCCGCATCCATCGCACGGCGGCTTTGCAGTCGAGGACAGCTCCGGGAAATTTTGCCTCCGTCGCAAGACGGTAGCTGATATTGGCAACCATGTAGCCATGATGAGCGAGATCCCTCGCTGTGCTCTCGAAAGATTCCCGCTTTCCTCCGATCCATCCGCCCCCATGAATCAGGACGATACCGGGAAGCGTTTCCTCATTCGCGGGTCGGAACCAATCGAGTTGGACTTCGCGATCTCCGAATTTGGCGTAGACGACATCGTTCTCCGAACGCAAATCAACCCTCTTGGGTTCCTGAGCGAACCCGGTCAGGCATCCGAAAACGACGAAGAAAGGGGCGATGAGGACTCTCATAGTTTGGTTCCGCAGCTTTTGCAGTAGAGAGCCTTGGGGTCGTGTCCTTCGAGGCCGCACTCGACACAGGCACGGCTGTCCATACGAACCTGGGCAAAGCGGGCATTCAACTCGGCTGTGACGATGCCCGTCGGCACGGCGATGATTCCGTAACCGATCAGGATAATCACTGTCGCCAGCATTTTCCCGGGCACGGTCACCGGGGTGATGTCCCCGTAGCCAACGGTGGAAATGGTAACAATCGCCCAATAAATCGATTGAGGGACATTATTGAATCCTTCGTTTTTGGCAATCACCCCCTCAACCACATACATCATGGTCCCGAGAATCATGGTGACAGCGACCACACAAAAGATGAATACGGAAATCTTGGCCCAACTCGATCGTAAGGCATTTAAGAGGTGATTCGCCTCGCCGATGTGTCGCGCCATTTTCAGAACCCGAAAGATTCTCAGTAATCGCAAAACCCTGAGGATCAGCAGGTAATGAGTTTCCGCAAGGAGGGCAGTCAGATACATCGGAATGATCGAAATTAGATCGATGATCCCAAAAAAGCTGAAAATATACGCCCTCTTCTTTCGAACCACCCAGATTCGGACCGCATATTCGATCGTGAACAGAATCGTGAAGACCCACTCCACGATGAAGAAGAACCGATGGTAGGCCGCATCGAGTGACTCTACGCTTTCCAGCATCACGATGATGACGCTGATGCCAATTGCCCACATCAGGAGGATATCGAACAATTT
This sequence comes from Verrucomicrobiales bacterium, assembly GCA_029213265.1. Classification (GTDB taxonomy): domain Bacteria; phylum Verrucomicrobiota; class Verrucomicrobiia; order Verrucomicrobiales; family DEV007; genus Arctic95D-9. The sequence goes on from JARGNG010000037.1 coordinate 19,147, forward strand.
TGATCCAGGGGTATCCGACTGAAAGATGATCCGCCAAATACGGTCTTTTAAATCGTCACTTTTGTGTAACTCGGGGTCGTGTCCTGGTTCGTATGACATGGCGTGTTGGTTTCTCTACCGAATTCACGGACCAAAAGCAATGAAGTCTTCTCCCCGTGTCCGACAATTTTCACCTTTCCAGACAGGGTCCTCTCCCCTATCGTTCCGACAAATCCGATTCCTGAATTTCCATGTCCGAAGTGCAATCTCCAACCGAAGAATTACAGGCCGATGACGTCGGCGCCATCGACGAGCTCCGCGGAGTGTATGATCAACTCTGCCAGGAACTCGGCAAAATCATCGTCGGTCAGGAGGCTGTCATCGAACAACTTGCGATTTGTCTCTTTGCCCGGGGCCATTCCCTTCTCATGGGAGTTCCCGGACTGGCAAAAACGCTCCTCGTCTCACGGCTCGCTGAAACGATGTCGCTTCGTTTTTCGAGAATTCAGTTCACGCCGGACCTGATGCCGATGGATATCATCGGAACAGAGATTCTCCAGGACGACGGAACCGGGCGCCGCGAGTTCGAATTCGCGAAAGGTCCGGTCTTTGCCAATATCGTTCTTGCCGACGAAATCAACCGCGCCCCCTCCAAAACGCAGGCGGCCATGCTCGAGGCGATGCAGGAACACCGGGTCACCGTGGCCGGTCATACCTTCGAGCTTGAGCAGCCCTTCTTCGTTCTCGCGACGCAAAACCCGATTGAGCAGGAAGGAACCTACCCGCTCCCGGAAGCACAACTCGACCGCTTCATGTTCATGATTGGAGTCGACTACCCCAGTCGCGAAGAGGAAATCGCCATTGCCCGAACTACAACCGGAGCAGCCCTGCCCGAGTTGGAGCATATCCTCGACGGCGAGAAAGTGATGCGCTTTCAAGCTCTCGTGCGCCGCGTTCCCGTGCCGGACCACATCTATCACTTCGCCGTCGACCTCGTTCGCCGGACCCGACCGGAGGAGCCCGATTCTCCGGAATGGATCAAGCCATACGTCGGATGGGGAGCAGGCCCCCGCGCCGTCCAGTATCTCATTCTCGGAGCCCGCGCCCGTGCGGCTCTCCAGGGGAGCTACATGGTCCGTCAGGAGGACATCGTTTCGGTAGCGGAACCGGTGCTCCGTCACCGTGTCATCAAGACCTTTACCGCGGAATCGGAAGGTATCACCTGCCGCTCGATCATCGCGCGCCTCGTCGAGGAGCTGAGCCAGGAAGGCTGAGACAAATTCCGGAACAACTTTCCGCGTGGCTGATCCCATCCAGCGAGACTTTCTCGACCCGGCCGTTCTCGGACGGCTCCTTGGCCTTCCTATCAATGCCCGGCATGCGATGCTGGGCAGTGTGTCAGGACGCCATCGCAGCCCCGTTCGCGGCTCGGCTCTCGAATTTGCCCAGTATCGGAAATACGTTCCCGGCGACGACACCCGCCGCCTCGACTGGCGAACCTGGGGCCGGACCGACCGCTACTACATCAAGGAATTCGAAGCCGACACGAACCTGCGCCTCTGCTTCATCGTCGATACGAGTGGCTCGATGGCCTACGGCGAAGAGGGAAAAACCCGGCTCGACTACGCCAAGTCGATCGTTGGAACACTCGCCTACCTCGCCTCCCAGCAGGGCGATGCCGTCGGACTCTACGCCGGCTCCCGAAACGAAGGCGACACCCCGTTTACCCGGGAAGTCCCCGCAAAACGGGGCCCTAGGCACCTCGGGGTTCTCCTGGATCAAATCGGCATGCTCGAAGCCTCCGGTGAAACCGGTCTGGTCGAAGCCATCCACCAGGCCGCTGAAAAGATCGCGCAGCGCGCCATGATCGTGATCGTTTCCGATCTTCTTTTCGACCTCACCCCGCTCCAGGAAGCCTTTCAGCATCTCAAGTTCCGGAAGCACGATATCGCCGCTTTTCATCTTCTTGATCGCAACGAAATCGAATTTGAATTTGATCGACCGACCCGCTTTCTCGATCTGGAGGGAGGCCCTTCCCTACTCGCTGATCCATCGCTGATTCAACAGCGCTACAGGGAGGCGGTAAAAGGCTATCTCGACCAGGTAAACCAGATCGTGAATCAGTCGGTCATCGACTACCATCGCACCTTTCTCGATGAGCCCTACGAACAGGCCCTGGCCCGCTTTTTGATGGGACGCAATCCCAAAACCGCCCGCAGCGCGAGATGAGTTTTCTCCAGCCCATCCTGCTCATCGGGCTCCCGCTCGCCCTGCTGCCGATTGTGATTCATCTCATCAATCAGCATCGCCATCGTACGGTCCAGTGGGCGGCCATGATGTTTCTTCTCGACGCGAAGAAGATGACGAAGGGCATGGCCCGACTTCGCCAGATCCTCATTCTGGCGATGCGGGTGATCGCAGTGATGGCCCTTCTCTTTGCCGCGAGCCGCCCTCTCGCAGGAGGCTGGCTGGCCCTCACCGGGGGAAAGGCGGATACCGTTCTAATTCTTCTCGATCGCTCCGCGAGCATGGAGCAGCAGAACCTGGAAACCGGCCTCTCCAAGCGGGGCGCTGCTCTCGATAAGATCTCCGACCTGATCGAAAAAACGGGAAAAGGCAGCGAGATCATTTTGATCGACAGTGCCACGCTTACCCCCACTCAGGTAGCGAGTGCGGCCGCCCTGACCGACCTGCCTCAAACCTTTTCCACCTCGACCGGAGGAAATATTCCCGCCCTTTTCGAAAAGGCTCTTGAATACCTCGCCACCGACGAAAGCGGACGAACCGATATCTGGCTGGCTTCCGACCTTCGTCAATCCGACTGGCAAACGGGTTCGGGTCAGTGGCAGACGATTCGCTCCGAACTTTCGGCCAAGGAAACGGTGCGACTGTTCCTGCTCACCTATCCCCGGGCCGGAACCAGAAACCTGTCGATCTCAGCGACGAATGTCGAGCGGCGACGCACTCCGCAAGGGTTTCAACTGGTCATGGATCTCACGATTCGTCGTCAGTCCGAAAATTCTGCGGACGATACGACCGTGCCGGTGGAATTCACGATCAACGGTACGCGAACGGTGGAGGAAATGAAGATCTCCGGAGAAGAAATGGTTCGACTCGGACATGTCATGCCCCTGGGCAAAGCCGATGGACGTGGCTGGGGGCGGATCGACCTCCCCGCCGATGACAATCCGGCCGACAACACCGCCTATTTTGTATTCGATGACGAAGCGGTTCGGAAAACGGTAGTTGTCAGCAATGATCTCATCAGTGCCGACGCGATCCGCGCCGCTGCTGCGTCCGCCCTCGATGCCTCGAAGCGCTACGAAGCGCTCGTTCTTTCGGAAGAGCAAACCGCCCGGATCCCCTGGGAAGAGACGGCACTCCTTTTCTGGCAGATTCCCGTTCCCGAAGAAGGCTCCCCCGAAGCAGCTCTTCTCCGCCAGCATGTCGACAGCGGGCGGACCCTCGTCTTTTTGCCTCCCGAAGAAACCGGGAGTGAATCATTCTCCGGATTTCTATGGGCCGATTTTCTTGGCAAAGGAGAAGCCGTCCTCGAGACTGGTTGGTGGAGAACCGAATCAGGTCTCCTCGCCAATACCCGGAACGGCAATCCTCTTCCGGTCGGTGATTTGAGCCTGTTTCAAGCGCGCCTCTTCGAAGGCGAAGCACAGGCCCTTCTCAAACTGGAAAGCGGAGAGACGGTTCTGGCGCGACTGGTTACGGACACTCCCGGATCCGTCTATATCTGGGGCACTCTCCCCCGCCCCGACTACTCCACCCTCGCCTCGGATGGCATTGCTTTCTTCGTCATGATACATCGGGCCCTGGAAGAGGGAACCAACGCGGTCTCTCCGGCACGATTCGGCGTCGCGGGCGTCGATTTGCCCTCCGGAGGGGTTCGTCCCTCGCCCCTCGATGAAGAAAGGCTCGAAACCGTTTTGAATTCCCCGGGCCTTGTTCCGGCCGCCTACGAAATGGGTTCCGAAGACGAATCGAAGCGACTTCTTGCCTTGAACCGGCCCGCTTCCGAGGACGATCTGCGGGTCGTTGCAGAAGAAGGTCTCACTCCTCTTCTTGAAGGCGTCGAATTCCGCCAGATCACCGACGAAGTCGACAGTGGTTCCTCTCTCGCCTCCGAAGTTTGGAGAGCATTTCTCGTTGCCATGGCTCTCGCCCTTCTTGCCGAGGCGGCCCTTTGTCTGCCTCCCGTTCCGGAAGGAAAAGAGGACATACTCAGCAAACACTCATCACCGTGACTCTAACCGACAGCGAACTGACCTTTCTCTGGACACCGACAACGGTCGTCTTTGGAATCGCTGTGTTTCTTTCGACGGCGGTTTTCAGTTTCCTGATTTGGAAAAGGAATCGCTATTCGGGAACTACAGCACTGCTGGAGCTACTGCGGCTCGCGGTGGTCGCACTCGTTGCCCTGACCTTGAGTCAACCGGAGTGGAAGGAAACTTTTGAACCCGACGAGGAACCTGTAATCGGAGTTCTCTACGATGAGTCCGGAAGCATGCAGACGGAGGACGTGCTCGATCCGGATGTCCCTGCCGCCAAGCCGAAATCGAGAGATGCGGTGGTCAAAGACCTCGTCAAGGAGGAGGCCTGGGAGCCCCTCGCGGAATCCTTTGAAGTCGTAATTCAACCTTTCGATACAGACAGTATCAGCGGAACGGATCTTTCCCGTGCCATCACAGACTTCGTTGAGCAGCAACCCGGCCTGCAGGGCATCGTTCTGATTTCGGACGGTGACTGGAATACGGGTGATCCTCCCTCCGCTGCCGCAACCCGTCTCCGGATGGCGGGGACCCCCGTCTTTGCGGTTCCCATCGGAAGTGAAAACAGCCTGCCGGATCTCGCGGTCACCGCTTTCGACGCACCGACCTTCGGGATCAGCGGCAAACCGGTCCGGCTTCCCTTCTCGCTCTCCAGCGCTTTGACAGAAGATCACACGACCACGATCTCGATCGAAACCAGCGAAGGGGAAACGCTCACCCGGGAAGTAACCATTCCGGCGATGGGCAAAGTCCGCGAAACGGTTCTCTGGACTCCGCTCGCAGTCGGTGACTATTCGCTCAAGCTGACTCTGCCCGGATCTGAGGAAGAAGTGAATTCCGACAACAACGAGATTACGGCTCCCATCGCGATTCGAAAGGAAGAGCTGAAAGTCCTCGTGATCGAAAGCTATCCCCGATGGGAATACCGCTACCTCCGCAACGCGCTCGAACGGGACCCCGGTGTCGAAGTGCAGTGCCTGCTTTTCCACCCCGATGTGGAAGCTCTCGGAGGCGGTCCCGGCTACCTCGATGAATTCCCCCCTCCGGAAACGCTTTCCGTTTTTGACGTCATTGTTCTTGGTGATGTGGGAGTTTCCCCCTCCGAACTCACGATCGAGCAGGTGGAGGCACTGAAGAATCAAATCGCGACTCAAGCCTCCGGACTTGTCCTTCTTCCCGGATTCCGCGGACATCAGATTTCGCTTCTCGATACCAGCCTGGAAGAGCTCTTCCCCGTCGTGGTGGATTCCGCGCAGCCCCGCGGTTGGGGGGCCCCCACCCCCGGGCAGTTTGAGTTGACCGAGCTCGGTGCCCGCAGCCTGCTGACCCGACTCGAAGACACCGAAAACGCCAATGCCAACATCTGGTCGTCTCTTCCCGGCTTCCAGTGGTATGCCGGAGTGACGAGGGCCAAGGCTGGATCGGAAGTCCTTGCCACTCACAGTTCGGAGACCAACCGCTACGGACGAATCCCTCTCATTGTCACCAAGACTTACGGAACCGGGAAAATTCTTTTCATGGGAACCGATGGCGCGTGGCGATGGAGGAAGGGCGTGGAGGACAAGTATCACTATCGCTTCTGGGGACAGGTCGCCCGATGGATGGCCTACCAGAGAAACATGGCCAGTGACGAGTTGATGCGTCTCTTCTATTCACCGGATCGCCCGCAGACCGGCGACACCCTGACTCTGAACGCCAACGTCATGAGCATAGGCGGAGAGCCTCTTCAGGCCGCCAACGTCATCGTTCAAATTGTCGCTCCGTCAGGAAAAGTGGAGTCGATCCGGCTCGAACCGGGAGGAGAAGAGCAATGGGGACTTTTCACCGGCAGCTTCGAACCGAAGGAGCCCGGAGAGCATACCGTTTCGATGACCTGTGAGGAAAATGGAGGCCAGCTTGATCTCGCGATCACGGTGCAGGGAAGTTCGCTTGAGAAAACGGGCCAACCGGCGCGAGTCGATGTCATGGAAGAGATCGCCCGTCTTTCCCGGGGAGAATTGCTTAGCACTCCCGACCTCGCGAAGATTCAAAGCATGGTCGCAGGACTTCCCGATCCCGAGCCGATCGAACGCCGCCTGCGTCTCTGGGCAAACCCCTGGTGGATTGGCGTGATCATCCTGCTGATGACCGCTTTCTGGATCGGTCGAAAAGCAGTTGGCGCGGTCTGATTTGCAAAGAAGTTTCTGCTTTTGACCTTTCCTCCGGTCGGTCTCCCCTTCAAAGTGGGACTATGAAACTGCCCATCGCATTTGCCATTGCACTTTGTTCCCCTTTCGGCCACTTCGCATTTTCCCAGGAGACCGAAGAGTTTAATCCGCTCGGTCGCGACCTGCCCATCGAGGAAATGTCCCTCCAACTTCGCATCCAGCTCGAGTGGATTGAGATGGATCATGAAACCTTTACCGCTCTCCTCGAGGACGAGGAATCCATGAAGGTTCAGGGACGGCTTTCGGCCGATGCCGGTCCTCTGAGGGAATCATGCCGTGAGCTGGTAAAAGAGAAAGATGCCCGAATGCTGGAAACCGCCATGGTGATCGCCAGAAGCGGACAGCGGGCCAAGGTCGAGTCGATCACCGAATACATTTATCCCACCGAATACGATCCACCGGGAATGATCGTTCCCAGCGGAGAAGCCAAGACGACGGCGACCAAGTTTCGCTACACTCCCAACCCGACTGCATTTGAGACGAGAAATCTCGGGGTCACCCTCGAAGTCGACCCGGTTCTCGGAGCCGATAGTAAGACGATTGATCTGAATCTGGCTCCCGAAATCGTCTACCTGGTCGATCAGGAAACCTACGGCGAGTTCGAGTCTGAAAGTGGTGAAGTAGAGATTGTTATGCCTACTTTTTACACTATGAAAACAACGACTCAAATTACCCTGATCGACGGAGAATACACGCTCCTTGGTGCCCATAGCCCCTTCAACGAAGACACGCTGAGAACCGATCCTGAACGCAAGGTGATCATTTTTGCAAAAGTGGATATCGTCTACGCCGGACTCGAGCTCCCGAAACCTGAGCCGACGGCAGAGTAAGCGGTTCGTCTAATGCGAGCCATACCGGCCATCCTCCTCGCATTCCTGTTTCAGACTTCTGTTTCTGCACAGGAGTCGGAATTGCCAACCCTCACGATCCAGGAGGAAGGGCAGGCCCGCCGCCTTGAGCTGATTTCGATCGACCTCTCCGTCGAAGCCCGCGGCGAGTTGGTGGAAATCGTCTACGAACTCGACTTTCACAATCATTCCACCCGCAACACGGAAGGAGAATTCTCCATCCAACTGCCGGAAGGAGCCACCGTCTCCACCTATGCGCTTGAGGTGAAAGACGCGATGAGACCGGCCGTCTCGGTGGAAAAAGAAAAGGCGCTCCGTGCCTATGAGTCGATCAAACGCCGCGGTGTCGACCCGGGAATCGTGGAGCGACAAGAGGGAAACATCTACCGAACCCGGATTTTTCCGATCTTGGGGCATCAATCCAAGAGAGTCCGGATCGGCTACATTCGCAGACTTCCGCAGGACGGTCCTCTGCTCATTCCCTTGCGGCACGACAAGAAGGTGTCCTTTTCCCTGACTCTCAAGGGAGCGTCCCTCACCTCCCCTGTTCCGGGCCTGTCGAGGCCCCCAGACACAGAGGAGAAGCGAGACAGGGAATTCCTTTCGGCCATAGAATTCAAACCGGAAATCGATCTATCTGTGCAGTCAACTTCTCACGCAGGGAAGGAGCCGGTAGTCTCTGTGGCGCGGGCGCAAGACGGAACCCGGTACTTTGCGATGCAGGTGCGATCAACCGGAGATCGGGTGGCCTCGGCACCCCGAACCTGGAAACGTCTCCGCTTGATCTGGGATGCCTCCCATTCCGGCCGATGGAGAGACATCGATCTCGAAATCGCCGCACTGGCCGAATTTTTGAAAGAACTGGGTACGGTCGAGGTCGATCTGCAGATGCTGAAAATGACACTCTCCCCTTCGGAAACATTTATTGTGTCTGAAGGATCCATTTCTGAATTGGAAAAGCGCCTCCGCCGGATGCGATACGACGGTGCCGCCGATTTTTCACAAATCGAACCCTCGCCAACCCCCACCCTGTTGTTCTCTGATGGCGTGGCGAGCTCGCCTGCCTGGATCCTCGATCACACCCGGCTTCAGGAAAACCTTCACGTCCTCGTTTCGACCGACACCGCAATCGATCCCTCTTTTTACCAGGCAGGTGCGCTTTCTCACCCGATCGGGAGGAAGAACTGGTTGAAGAGCTTCCGGGAATCCACGGCCTCCCGGCCCGTGAAGGGCATCCCCCGGTCTCATTGGGAAGAGGAAACGAAAGACGGAATGCTTCTCATCACAGGACACATCCCGCCCCACGTAACAAACGGGGTAGCGATCCATCTTGCCGGGGAGAAACCGATCCTCATTCCAAACGGAGACGCAGCGGAGGAGTGGAATTTTGTCCGAAGAATCCGCGCGCAGCAGCGCCTCGCCCTTCTCGAAGAGCGGGGCGACAGCGAAACCATCATCGAGTTCGCCAAAGCGGAGCGCCTCGCCAGCGATCATACCTCCCTGATCGTTCTCGAATTTTTCAACGACCACATCCGATTCCGGATTCCGCCCCCCGAGCCGGAACTTCTCGAAAAATACAGGAACGAGATCAAGAGGCGCTACGACTCCACGACCCGCTCTATCCAGCGCCGCTGGGAGAACAAGGTGGCGCGACACCGGACCGACTTTCCCTGGGTCGATGAAGCGCTGAAATCGGAAGCAAAGACGGTATCGATCTGGATTCGATCCGCACGGGAGGTCTTTCCCGGCGATACGTGCAACGAAGCGGAACTGCAGCCCTACGAAAAATGGCTGAGCCACGCTCGTTCTGTGATGGACAAAAAGAAGGACCTCAAATCCAGGAAGCAATATGAAAACTGGATCCGGGAATTGGAAACGGAGAAGGAAAAGCTCAACGCAATTCGTGTCCTCCCCCCGCCACCCGCCAGCGACGCTCCCTTGCATGTCTCGGTTCGCGGATTTGTGAGGGACAAAGGGATCTATTCCCAAGAGGCCCCCTTTCATCTCGGCCATGCGATTCGCGAGGCCGGAGGCCCGAATCACTATGGCTCGTTGGCCCGCGTCTTTGTCTACCGGGACGCCGCAAGAACCGGCTTCAACCTGGAGAGTTCCAAATACGAACCCGTTCCGCTGCAGTGGGGCGATATGATCGTCGTGGAGTCGGACAAACAAAAGCACAACCATTGGGGCGCAGCGGATCCTTTTTCCGATCCCTTTATGGACATGAGAGTGCAGGCACAGGGCGGAGCCGAAAAGCCCGCCGTGTTCGAGAAGTCCGGAGCGAAACGGGCCTCCTCCTCTTCCAACCCGGGGAATTTCCGGGATCCTTTCGGCGGAGACGACAAGAAATCCGTGCTCACTGCGAATGCCGTATTTGCCGTCCCTCAGCCGCCCAAAGGAGTTGATGAATCCGTTCTCGAGGCTTTCGCGAGAGGCGGCCCGGCAGAAGGAGTGTATGAAATCTTACTGGAAGGTTCCTTTGGCAAAGATTCCGTCTCGATGGCGACAATCATCGAAGTCTCCCGCATTCTCTTCGACGCGGGAGAAAGGAACCTGGGCAAGCATTGCCTTTCCAACCTCCTCGAAATTCAGCCCAACCCCATCGAGGCCGTCCGTTCCTACGCGTATTGGCTGGTCGAACTGGGGGAAACAGAAACGGCTCTCGCGGTTCTCCGGGAAATGACCGGGTTGGACCTCGACCCCGAGTCTCTCGCTCTCCTTTGGCAGGACATCTGTCGACACTCCGGCGAAGACGCTCGCTGGAACAACGCAGTCAAGTATGCCTTCCAGACCAACTATCGCGAAAGCATTGCCACCGTTCTGATGACGGATCAGAATGGCCGGATGGGCACCGAAGAAGCATTTGGTGCCGACGAAAAACTCCCCTCTGACATTCGGATTGTGATCACCTCCATCGGAGACGGCGTCACCCCGCGCCTCGTCGAGCCCGAACGAACCAATGCAGTCTCAGACTCGGGGCTCATCTACACCTACGGAAACCGGCTCAGCGAGTTTCTCATCAAACGCGCCTGGCCCGGCGAATATCGAGTGTCCGGTTTGCGTTGGACTCAATACAGCGAGCCCGTCACCCTCCACGTCCAGTTCTACACGAACTGGGCGAGAGAAGGGCAATCGATGATTTCGAAAACCCTCCTCTTCGAGGGCAGAGATTTCGACCTCGGGACGATTGAGTTCTCCTGGGGAGAAGAGGAGTGAGAAAGCCTTACCGCTCCGTCACTTTCAGATTCCGGAAGCGATAGATCGCGCCCTTCTCGCCATGATGCTGGATTCCGAGGTGCCCCTTCGCATCCGTATCGTCGGTGTATTCGGTGGTCACGACGCCGTTGACCTCAATCTTGATCGAATTTCCTTTGCAGGTGATCTTGTAGTGATTCCAGCCATTGCGCTTCAACGCATCGCGAACTTCGGGCTTCGCAAAGTGAGCCTTGGACTCCTCCTCGTGAGCGAGAGCCGCCTCGACCTTGGTGCGTCCCTTCTGGCTCGGCCAGAGCCATCCGTTGCGACCTTCATCATAGAGACCACCGGACCAGCGACGATCAGATCCGTCGCACTCGGCCTGGTAGCCGAAAACCTTGTTCGGCTCGACGTGGCAGCGAAACATGAAGCCGGAGTTTGCCTTTCCCTCAGGCAGATGCACTTCGCCTTCAAAAACGAAATCGGAGTATTGCTTTTCCGTCACCAGGAAAAACTTCTTCTCCGCGGAGAGATGGATCTCACCATCGACCACCTCCACTTTCCCCCACTCGTAGGGATTCTTCCATCCGGCGGTATCTTTCCCGTTGAACAAGGGAGCCGACTTGGCGTCGTCGGCGGAAACAGAGATCGCAGCAAGAAGCAAAGGGGCGAGGTAGGCCAGGGGGTGAATTTTCATGGCAGGAGAATGCAGGCATCCGGATGATCGATCAAGAGGGAAATCAGCCCGATAGAGCCCTCTTTCCGGCCCGGATTTCCTCATTCTTTCAAATGCCGGTCATCCCCTTCCCTCACCGTGATCCCCTCCTCATCCAATTGCTCTAACAAAGGCATGAGAATACGACGCACGGTTCCGGTATGCTGCCGGAGATCACTGGCGGTTCCTTTTCCGCGCTCTCGCAGATAGTCGGAAATCTCGCCCACAAGCCGATCATAGCCGGCCCGGGAAATCACGGTTTTTGGATCGAGTGCGATCACTTCACCGGTATGCTCAAGAAACCGAAGTGCCTTTTCTTCGTCCGCATTCGTCGCCGTTTCCCCCTTGTTCGGCGGCGAAACCAAATCCGAAGCAAGGCGTTTTCGAACCATTTCCCCGGCCCGCACCAATTCCGGCGGCAACTGTGGAATGTGGTCCTGGTGACGAATATTCGGTCCCGCTTTTGCAAAATCGCCGGCAAGCAGTCCCTCAAGCACCATATCGAAAAACTTCGGCGCGGGCAGCTCGGGCTCCATCATGGTTCGCAAATCACGCAGAGGCAGACCCAGTTGCTCGGGATGCGCATCGTGGACCTCGCGGATCTTGTCCGCTGCGAGGCGGGTAATCCCCTTCCACCACTTCCCCTCAAAGACCCAGTCTCCATTTTGCTCAAACAGGCCGTCCGCGACGGCCCCTTCCGCTTCGGCGCGAATCTCCTCTTCACTGAAGGAGGATTTGGCGAGCAGATGGGGAAGAAAGAAAACCCGGTCCCGTTTCATCTGGGAGCGAACGAGCACCCCGAGGTCGCGGGGAGCCTCACTCCGGGCTTCGAGGAATTCGGCCTGAAACGGCTTGCGAAAGGCACGGCGGTTCGCTTCCGGATCGAGAACGATTCCCCCCGCCAAAGTCAGTCCGAGCGAAGCATCCCGCAAAACAAAGCCGTCTCCGACAAATACATAGACCGGCTCCTGGAAACGGAGCTCCGCCGCCACGGTTTCCCCCGGAGAAAGCGAACGCTGGCCCAGAAAGTGAATGCGTGCGGCCACACCGGAACTCCCGTGGTGAAACATCACCTCACGTCCCGTCTTGAGAGCCCGCTTCGACTGTCTCATCCCGCGGATCTCCCGCCCGGACTTGGAAACGAGAACGTCAATGACACTGACCGCTTCCCCGAGCCCTTTCCGAACGAGAACATCGCCCCGGCCAATTCCTTCGCGGGCCACTCCCCGGCTTTCACGAAGACTGATTCCGGAAAGGTTCAAGGCAGTTCGGGTCCCCGGAGGAACGACCTCGGCCGCAGCACCATGAGACTGCGCCGTTCGCACGTGAGCCTCCACCCCTCCGGGTTGAACGACGAGATCGTCTCCTACATGAATTTGTCCTTCGGTTAGAGTTCCCGTCACCACCGTGCCGACACCCTTTAGGGAAAAAGCACGATCCACCGGAAGGCGCGGTTTTCCGCAGTCCCGAACCGGATCGGACTCCGTCAGGATTCGGGAAACGGTATCCCGAAGATCATCGATCCCGTCTCCTGTATGGGAAGAAACCGGCACCACCGGGATGTCACTCCAGATTCCTCCTTCGAGGTTCTCTTTTACGTCTTCCAGAACCAGTTCCAGATCATCGACCAGGTCGGTCTTCGTCAAAGCGACAACGGCCTGCTTCACGCCGAGATAGGTCAGGATCTGGTAGTGCTCTTCCGTTTGCGGCATCCAGCCGTCGTCCGCAGCGACAATGAAGAGAGCCAAATCGATCGCCCCGACTCCCGCGACCATGTTTTTTACAAAATCCGAGTGCCCGGGAACGTCGATGACGCCAAGCGCCAGTTCATCGCCTGAATCGTCAGCTGCCGGGAGCGAAAGCTGGGCGAATCCCAACTCGATCGTCATTCCCCGCTCCTTCTCCTCCGGCAGGCGATCCGGGTCGGTCCCCGTAAGCGCCTCGATCAACGAGCTTTTACCGTGGTCGATGTGACCTGCAGTTCCGATGATGAAATGACGCTGTGACATAGTAATTCAGAAGGAATCCTTCGACTTCACGGACTCTAGCGAAGCTTTCTCCGCAGGAAAGTGGAGAATAAGTCCCCCACCAAAATGACGGAGGCTCCCAGGAGAATATAAAAGAGCATCTGATCCCAGAAAAAGCCTTTCGCCAGCGCAATCAGTTTCCCAAGGGTGAGCAGGCCTAACATCCCCAGAACGGTGGCGTCCTTCACGCAGGTTTCCCAGCGGTAGAAGAAATAGATCAGGAAGCGGTTGAAGCTCATCGGGAACAGGGTTCCGGCAAAAGCCCCGAGGCGCCCCTGCCCGGATCCGATGGCCTGCTGCGGGGCGTCGGGTTCCGCGTTTTCCACCACCTCGCCCCAGAGTCGGCCGAGAATCCCGAGATTGTGAATCGCCAGGGCCAGCACGAGCGGCCAGACCTGCAGTCCGAGAAGAGAGAGAAGGAGAAAGGCGATCAGGTATTCCGGAATCGAACGGGCGATGACAAAACCAAAGCGAACCACCGGACCAAGGGCCCGATACAGCATTCGCATCGCTTTCGATTCCTTTCCCGACCAGACCTCAAAAGGATGGAGACGGGACAGCTGACGACTCGCCAGCGGAAGCAGCGGAGTCACCAATACAGCCGAAAGGATGATCGCCGCTGTTGCGATCCCGAAGGTGGTCATCAGCGCCACAAATCCCTCGTCGACGATCAACTCCCAGGCCCAGGGAAACGCATCGCTCCAGTTTCCGGACTTGCGAACCGGCGAAGGAACCAGCTCGCCCAGGAAGTTTTGAAAATTGGTCCAGCGGCGCTCTGCCGAAAGGCGGCCCATGAGCGGCCCGCTCCCAAGCCACGCCCAGGCAATCCCGGAGAAAACAAGAAGGCTGCTGATTCGAAGAAACCAGTTGCCGCCACCGGTTTTGCGCAGCGCGTCGATGCGATCGCTCCGATTGTCCTGGACCGCAGCACTCATGCCTGGCACCCCCCTCCCGTGGCCTGGAGCCGCTTGCGAATTCCCGCCCCCCAGAAATCGACGAGAATGATCAAACCAAGGAGCAGATAAAGATAGGTCCAGACCTCCCGGTAGTAGAACTCCTCATGCGAGAGCTGAATGTAGAGACCGATCGTTTCGATCCCGACAAACCCGAGAACCGCCGAAGATCGCAAGGCGCATTCAAATCGATAGAAGCTGTAGGTGATCAGGTTGGGAAGAGCTGCCGGAAAAATCCCGACAAGAAAGGTCTGGAGCGGCCCGTGACCGATCGCCTTGAGGGACTGAGAGGCATCGCGGGTTTCTTCATCGATGAGCTCGGAAAACACCTTTCCGAGGGTTCCGGAAAAAGGCAGTGCGAGGGCGATCATTCCCGCGAGGGGTGACATCCCGATCGCAGATAAGATCAGCAGGGCCCATATCAATTCGTGGATCGAGCGCAGAAAGCTCATCACGAACCGGCTCGTTCCATAGACCGTTTGGAGAAAGAATCTCAACTTCTTTCCGCATGGCTCCGGCCACCAGGCCGAGGAACCGAGAAAGCCCATCACAAGGGCAGCGGGCACTGCCAGACTCATCGCTCCGAAGGCAAACTTCAGAGTGAGAAAGACGCCCTTCAATCCTTTCCACCAGATCGGATCCGCGTCATCCGGAACATTTTCATCTTCGTAGTCGAACGCCGGATCCAATGCCGCCGCGAAAAAATTCCCGGTGCGCTCCCAGTGGGTCGCATCGGGAGGAATCAACCCCGCCGGCGAAAGTCCGAGCGACCACGCGCAAACCAGGAAAACCAGCCCGATGCCGAGAACAACCCAGCGACGGCGACCATAGCGCTGGGAATCATGGGTCATGGGGTGGAGGTGGTTGCTACGGGGAAAAACTTACGTTTTCCTCTACCAGCTTCCTCGCTCTGTAGCGGAAAACGGAAGTTTTTCGTTCGTTTCATCTGCCAAAACCCGTTCATTCCCTCACGCATCGGTCATCATCTCCTCATCGCTCAGTTGATACAGTCGGGCCAGATCCGCTTCGTCGAGATCGGCAGGGGCGCCATCGAGAACGACTTCGCCATTTCTCATGCCGATCAATCGGGGGAAAAACTCCTTCGCGAGTTCGATGTGGTGCAGGCTCACACAAAGGGTGAATCCATGCTCTCTCGACAGATCGGTCAGCAACTGCACGGTGTCTTTGGCCCTGGCAGGATCGACCGCGGAAACCGGCTCATCGGCGAGAATGGCTTCCGGTTCCTGGAATAGGGCCCGGGCTATCGCCACTCTCTGCTGCTGACCTCCGGACAAAGTCGAAGTGCGGGCGAAGAGCTTCTCCTCAATCCCGACTCGTTCCAGAATTTTGTGAATCGCTTCGACATCGCTCTTACGCGGAATCAACAAATCACGAATCGAACGAAGTGTTCCGCGTTCTCCACCCTTTCCCAGGATCACATTCTGCAATACGGAAAGGTTCGGGACGAGACCGAGATGCTGCGGGATCGTCGCAATGCGGGTCCGTAATCTTCGCAACTCCCCTGCCCCCAACCCGGATACGCTCTGGCCGAAAACGGTGACGGTTCCCTCGTCCGCCGCCAGCATCGTATTCAAGAGTCGAATCACAGTCGTCTTTCCACTCCCACTGGGACCGATGAAAGCGACTTGTGAACCCTGTTCAATGCTTGCGTCAACCCTCTTGACTGCCGCCAGATCGCCGAAGCGACGTGTCACTGACTCCAGTTGGAAAGCGGCAGGCATGAGAGTTGGGGAAAAGAAAAAGGGGCGGAAGTTCGTTCTCCCGCCCCTCTTCGAAATCTTATGGGCGACCTATTCTTCGATCAGGCCCATTTTGACAGCGGTCGATTTAATTCCGTCGAAATCTTCATTTTTCGCCGAAATAATCGATTCGCGGTTGATAGCTTTCAAAGCATCCGAGCCGGCCGGAGCTTCCATCAGAGCGGTCTGCACCTTCTGGGCAAAGCCTGCACCGAAAGCCTTCTCCGCATCCGGGTGGATCGTGAAGTTGTAGTCGGCATAAAAGGGAGTCGTCCAGATCTTTACCGTGTTCTCCGCAATCTTGGGATCGCTTTCCACAAGGGAATCATAGGTCTTGTAGTTCAGCGCTCCGGTCTGGTAGGTGCCGTCAGCCACTGCATTTGCCGTCGCGACGTGACCACCGCTCATTTGAAAAGCGGGCTTTTGAGCAAACCACTCATCAGGATGAACTCCGCCGTTGTTCTCCATAATGAAGAAAGTCGGCATGAGGCGACCCGAAGTCGAACCGGGTGATCCGAAGGTGAAGGTCATATCTTTGATCGCGGCGGGGAATTCCTCGGAAGGTTTCAGACCGGTCGACTTGTTCGCAATGAAGTAGGACTTGTACTGGGGGTCCGCCTTGCCCTGGGCAATTGCCTGGGAACCGGGAACGGCCATGCGGGCCTGAACTCCTGACAAGCCGCCAAACCAAACGAGATGAACCTCGCCGTTTTTGAACTTCGTGACCGCGTCCGGATAGTCTTTCGAAAAGACGAACTCCGTTTTCGTGCCGAGCTTGGAAGTGAGATAATCAGCCAGCTTATCGAATTTCGCTTTTTGATCAGTGATCTTCTCATCCGGAATAGCGGAGAGATAGAAGGTCGCGGACGGAGCGTCCGGAGTCGTTTCAGTATTGTCAGCCGTGGACGGATCACCACCACAGCCAACGAGGGCCAGAGTAGTTACCGCTGCCAGACCGACGCGGAAAAGGTGTCTTTTCAACATCGTAGGTAGGTTTGGTTTATATGGGATTCTCTGATCATTTTCGATCTGCGAAATGCCTGAGGTCGGCTTTGAGTGTTACGAAAGCCGTCGACAGGCAAGACGTTGGAATCTGTCAGTCCTTTCGAAAGATTTCCAGTAGATTCTGAACGACAATTGCGTCCTGCTCCGGAAAGATGGTTCGAAGGTCGAGACGAAAACGGTCTTCGGCGACGTATCCCATCACGGGAACGTCCTTCTCGCGAAGACGCTGCGCCAGTTTCGGGAGGCTCATCGTGGTGGGATTCAATTCGAGCGCCAGGGACGGAATCTCCGATTTGGGCATGGTTCCGCCCCCGCAACGGGCAATCGTTTCCACGGTTCCGCATTCGAGCCCTTCGACATCGGAAAGCCCCTCCAGAATCGACTCAGCGCGCGGGCGCAAATCCTCCTTCACGGACGCAGAGAGCATGCGAATCAACGGAAGCGGCGGCTTTTCACTGCCTGAGGCATGGAGATAGGCGAGAACCGTTTCCTGCAGCCCGGTGAGAATCATCTTATCGCATCGCAGCGCACGGAAAAACGGCTCCTTCTTGATTCCGGCGACGAGATCGGCACGACCGGCAATGATCCCCGCCTGGGGCCCGCCGAACAGTTTGTCTCCACTGACACAGACAAGGTCGACGCCGCGCCGAAGCACTTCCGTCGCCGTCGGCTCCTGCTGAATCGGGGCCAGCTCGTCGGTGCGGACCATCGCGCCACTCCCGAGATCTTCGACGACAGGCAGCTCATGCTGCTTTCCCAGAGCAACGAGGTCCTCGGTCGAGGGTTCCTCCGTAAAACCATCCATCCAGAAATTAGATCGGTGCACTTTCAGGAGCATTCCCGTCTTCGGCCCGATCGCCTTCTCGTAGTCGGCGAGGGATGTTTTGTTGGTCGCGCCCACTTCGACCAGCTTCGCTCCGCTTGCCTCCATGATCTCGGGAACCCGGAAACCACCTCCGATCTCCACCAGTTCCCCCCGGGAGATGATGACTTCGTTTTTCTCTCCGTTGGCCAGATGCTTCAGCATCAGGATCAAGGCGGCCGCACAGTTGTTTGTCACCGTCGCTGATTCAGCCTCGATCAGGGTGGCGAGGCAGGTTTCGAGAAAGCCTCCGCGTTTTCCCCGTTCTCCTGAATCGAGATTGAGCTCGATGTTGTTGTAAAACTGCCCCACCCCGGCAATCGCTTTGACCACATCCGGGTGCAAAGGCGACCGTCCCAGGTTGGTATGGATACAGACTCCGGTTCCATTGATGACCGGATGAATGCGCGAGCGATAAAGAGATTCAATTTCTGAACGAATCGAAGCGACGGTATCTTCGAACTCGCCCGGCTCCGTCGTCCCGGCTTTGACCCCGTCCCGCATTTTCTCGACGGTCTTTCGCACCAGATCCGTGATCAGCGGCTGGGGCAGCGGAGGAAGGTCGGCAACCTTCTCCAGGGCCGTAAGAACTTTGTCGACCGCTGGAATGCGGGCAAAAGGATTCGGGGATTTGTCGCTCATCTGCCGATACAAAACCACCCTTCCCCCTTCAGGGCAAGCGCTCCGCTTGCCGGGGAGGAATTTCGAACCGCAGAAAGGAGCGCCCGATTTACACGACGGTAATCAAAGAACCTTCGACGCCGCCGGGAGTGATATGCCCCACAATTGCTTTCGAGAGGCTTCCTGCGTCATCAAAAATCTGGAGGACACGCTCGAGATTGGCTTCCGGCACACAACAAAGAAGACCACCGCTGGTCTGGGCATCGGCGAGCAGATACTTCATCGAATCCGGAACGGAACTGCAGAATTCCGTATCGGCTTCCGCCGTCTTCAGGTTCTGTTTCGTCCCGCCGGGAACGCAATCCTCTTCCTCGATCAATCGAATGATCTCCGGATCAATGGCGGGGATATCCTGGGAATGAATCGTCGCGCGGGTTCCGCTGGAGCGGCAGAGGGAAACGAGGTGCCCAAGCAATCCGAATCCAGTCACGTCGGTGGCGCATTTTACCAACCCTTCCGCGGCAATGGTCTGCCCGGGCTTGTTGAGCCGGCTCATCAAGTCGATTCCCCGCATTACCATTTCCCCGGAGGCGAGGCCCCGCTTGATACCGGTCGTCAGGATTCCGGTTCCGAGGGGCTTCGTGAGGACCAGAACATCCCCCGCTTCGGCACCGGCATTGGTGATCATCCGCTTTGGATTCACCATTCCCGTCACTGAAAGTCCGTAGATGGGCTCCGGATTCTTGATTGAGTGACCGCCTGCAAGCGCGCATTCTGCTTCGACTACCTTGTCAGCTCCGCCCCGCAAGATCTCGTGAATCGTTTCCAGCGACAAAATGTCCGCCGGCATCCCCACGATGTTCATTGCAGTGACAGGGCGACCGCCCATCGCATAGACATCCGAAAGAGAATTCGTCGCTGCAATTTGCCCGTAGAGATAGGGGTCGTCCACGATCGGGGTGAAAAAGTCGACCGTCTGCACCATCGCCAGATCGTCGGAGATCTGGTACACGGCTGCGTCGTCGGACGTGCTGGAACCGACGAGAAGACGGGGGTCTTCGTATTGATTGAGCCCGCGCAAGACCTGCGCGAGTGCCTCCTGGCTAAGCTTGGAGGCTCACCCTGCACAGGATGACAGGGAAGTGAGCTTGATGGATTCTTCTGACATAGGTAAAGTGTATTACGGCTCTGGACGCGTATGCTCTCATGAAGCTTTCAACTTTTCCATAAGAATTCCGTTCGCGGTTCCTTCCCTCCCTTGAAAATCATCCTCCACAGCCCAGCCTCCACCGTTCGGCGAACCGGAAACCGGCAGACTTCCACGTTTTGGGCAAAGATGCTGCGGGAAGCCGGACACGAGGTGGTCCTGACAGGGAGCTATAGCGGAGAAACCGCCGACATCCTCGTTGCGCTCCATGCCGACAAGAGCCATGACGCGGCCCTTCGGTTTCTCGAAACCAACCCGGGAGGGAAGTTGGTCCTCGCTCTCACGGGAACGGACATCTACCCGCAGCCCGGCGCGGGTGCGATGGATCTGATGCGCAGGGCCCACGCCCTCATTACTTTGCAACGGAAAGCGGTGTTGAAAATTCCGGACAATTGCCGGGAAAAGGTCGTCCCTGTGATCCAGTCAGCGGAGTGCCTCGCGGAGCGTCCCGAATTGACTCCCTCGTCTTTCGATATCTGTGTGGTCGGACATTTTCGGGATGTCAAAGATCCCCTGCTCACCGCCCGGGCCGTTCGCGAACTTCCCGCTTCGTCGAAGATCCGGCTTCGCCATGCCGGAGGAATCCTCGATGAAAAATATGCCGCCCTCGTCGCCCGTGAGGAAAAGGAGAATCCCCGCTACGAATGGCTGGGAGAGCTCAGCGAAATCGAAACGGCCCGCCTCCTCGCCTCGTCAAAACTGATGGTCCTCACGTCTCTGAGTGAAGGAGGCGCCCGCGTCGTGGGCGAATCCATTGTCCACGGCACGCCCGTCCTTTCGACCCGGATTGACGGAGTCCTTGGCCTGCTGGGGGATGACTATCCCGGCTTTTTCCCGGTCGGAGATTCCCATGAGTTAGCCGCTCTTCTGGAGCGATGTGAAACCGATGAGGACTTCTATACCCGACTCAGGAGCGAAGCCCTCGCCTGCGCCGGACAGTTTCATCCGGACCGGGAAAAATCTGCGCTACTTGCCGCAATCGAATTGGCAGGCACATTGTCTCCCAAGTCATGAGCGTGCTCCACCAGGAAGATCTCCTTCAAGCGATTGACCACACCCATCGCCAGATGATGGCCTTGATCGATGACCTCTCCGGGGAGCAGATCGAGGTGCCCTACGAGAAGGGCATCAACCCTCCGATCTGGGAAGTCGGTCACTCGGCTTTCTTCTACGAATACTTTCTCCTCCGCCCTCTTTACCGAGTCGATCCCATCATGCCCGGATACGATCCAGTATGGGATTCCTTCGATATCCCCCATCGCGAGCGCTGGAGCCCGGGCGTGGTGCCCGGAAAAGCCGAAACGCTGCGCTACTATGAGCGCGTCGTTCAGGAAACGATCGATCGTCTCTCGGAGAAGGGAGCGCTTTCGGACGAAGAGTCCTACCTCGGCCAATATGCCATCGCCCACCAGCAAATGCATCTCGAGTCACTCATCTGGTGCCGACAAACACTGGGATTTCAAGCGCCCTCGTTTGCAAAAGAACCGACGCCATCTCCCCCCGCAGACGCCCCGGGTGATGCCCGGATTCCGGCGGGAACCTACCGCATCGGGGTCCCCGTTCCGGAACCGGACGCCAGGTCAGTCAATTTCAGCTTCGACAATGAACGCCCCGGCTTCGAGATGGATCTGGACGGTTTTTCCATTTCTAAAACCCTCGTCTCACTGGGTCAGTATCTCGAATTTGTCGAAGACGGCGGATACACCACGCCGGAATGGTGGAGCTTCGGCGGCAACTACTGGCGACGGCATTTTGGAAGAGAGGCACCGATTTACTGGGAGAAACTCGATGGGGATTGGACGGTTCGACGTTTCAATCAGATCGTGCCGCTCGATCCGCAGGCGCCGATGCTGCACCTGAGTTTCTGGGAGGCAGAAGCCTATTGCAGATGGGCCGGGCGACGCCTCCCGACCGAGTTCGAATGGGAAGTCGCGGCGCGCGGTCCGGAGGCGCGGAAATTCCCCTGGGGCAGCGAGGCGGCTGGAAACTCCCATGCCGCACTGGAATGCCATCCTGCCGGAACCGCGCCGGTCACCGCCTACTCCGGCGGTGCTAGTCCTTTCGGTTGCCTCCAGATGATCGGCAGCGCGTGGGAATGGACGAGCAGTCAATACCTCCCCTACTCCGGCTTCTGCGTCGATATGTATGCCTACATGTCAACCCTCCAGTTCGGCGACCACAAAACGACCAAAGGCGGCAGCTGCGCGACTTCTTTTTCCCTGCCGAGGAACACCTATCGCCAGGCCATCTATCCGGACCGAACAGACCAGTTTACCGGGTTTCGAACCTGCGCTTTCTAGACGCAATTGGGATCCGGCTCCGTTTAGCCTGCCACCGGGCCTCCACCTATTCGGCCTTCCGCAGCGACTGAACCGAGTGATTCAACGCACCGGCAAGCTTTGTAGCGGCGGGAACACTGAGAAAAAACCGAGCTGATTGGCCGTCTTTTTCCTGCTTGAAGATCAATCCTTTTTCCGCCTCATAGGTCAGCGTCCAGTCTCCCATCCAGCCGCCTTTGTTGATGGAATGAGCCTTCTTCAAGTCCGCTCCTTTCACGAGTGCCCCGGCCAGCGCCTCCGCCGTTTCCGGGGAAATGTAAAGTGAGCCGCCCAACAGCTTTGCCGGATCATCGGCTCTCGGCAGCATCAGAAAGGCGAGATTGACCGTCGAATTTCCACCTTCCTGTTTCGTAAAGTTGACCACGGTGAATCCGCGCTCGTCGTATCCTTCGCGATAAAAAGGCGAGGGATCTCCGATACGCGACGCTCCATCAATGACCGTCTCAAAAATCGTCGGATCGAAAGTCTCGTCATCGGGATCCCATGCAAGCAACGCCGAGGGCAGGGCGAAAAACGAAAGAAACAGGAGAAGACGAATCATGAGATGGGAGGGTAGCAGTTTCTCCGACAAGGATTCAACGAATACAACGGGAGGGCAAGAAGATCGCTTGCCACAAACCGAAAATTGGAAATGATGAATACCATGAGAATTCCCTGCCTGCGTCTTTGCCTTTTCGCTTCCTTACTATTCTCCGGAACGGAAATCAACGCAGCGGACGCGGTCTACGAAGTCACGATCACCAATCGGGCGAAGAGTTCACTGACCTCCATCGTCTGGGCGACCCATGGGAATCAGGCCCGTTTTTTTCAGCGGGGAAAAAAGGCGAGCCCCGGTTTGGCTGAACTGGCGAAAGACGGAGGAACGAACCTTGCCAAGAAAGAACTCAAGCGACAATCCAAGGGCGGGCGCGGCGTGCACTCCGTAGGAGTAGCCTTTGGCCCCGGAGCCGGGAGAACGACGACCTTCCGGGTCCGCGCGGACGAGCGTCGCCCCTTTCTCTCCTGGGCAACGATGGCGGTCTGCTCGAACGATACCTTCGCCGGCCAGAGCCGCTATCGCCTCCCGCAGCGGCTCAATCACACGAGAAGAAAACAGGTCCTCGCCTATGATGCGGGTGCCGAGGTCAATACCGAGACTTCCTCCGATGTCCCCTGCCTCGGAGGGCACGGAGTCGGCGAAGAGGAAAATGGAGTGGTTCATCTTTCGAATGCCATTCGCGGCGATGCCGACCTCAGGAGAAGCCGGGGCTGGGGAAACTACATTGCCACGATTCGGGTCCGGAGGATCAGGTGAATCCATCCATCGGGAACGACCGCTCCTCACTCCCGGAGAATCATTTGGGTGCGCTTCCAGGTTAAAACTCGCCGCACGGAACAGCGAGACTCTCGATCGACCGCCGCACTTGTGCCTCTTGCTCCGGGGACATGGAAACCATACATACTGTCATGAGGTTCCGTTGTATCCTGGTGGCACTGACAACAGGGTGGATTACGCAATCTCCTGTCGCTGCCGAAGTGAGCTTCACCGGGACCTATTCCGGAGCCGGAACGACCGAAGAAGAGACCCGCGAAATCGAAGGTCTCTCGATTACGCTTCCTGCTGATCAGGACGATCTGCTTCCCTCTATCCTGCCTCTCATTCAGCAATATCGCGAAGAAAGATCCGTGGCTGCCCGAACGGAGGCGACCGCAATTCGCGAGGTGATCACGGAACAGGAAGACACGATCGCCAGCGTGGTAACGTCTCTTTTGCCGATGGAGGGATTGAGTGACGACTTCCCCGCAAATTACGCGAATTCCCTGACCGAGCTGCAAAGCGTGATTGACGGATGGGAGTCCTGGTCCGGCAATCTGGATCATATCCACCTCTACAATCGTGCCAGTGCAGCCCCCTTCTGGAACGAACAAACCAAGGTGCTGGATTTTGGTGAAATTCGCTATTCGTTTCCCGAACAGGGAGATTTGAACCTCGCGATCCTGCCCCCCTTCATCGCCCGCATCGGCGCCGGCGTCGATAAACTGAAAACCGACCGCAAATACGAAAGAGGATTCCGATGGGACATCGGTCTCTACGCGCCTCCCGGAGTCAGCGCGGAAGTCGTTGCCGGCGACCTCGCAAAGCTCTTCCCAGTCCTGACAAACCTACAGCAGGAAGTCGCGAAACAGTTGGGAACAAAATGGATTCGCTATTTCCTTATCGAACGAATGCTCCGGAAAGAGATCGCCTTTCACTACTTCGACGGCAGCTCCGGCAACCGCCATCTCGTTGAGGGACTCGCCCGCCTTTACCTGTTCGGCTTTCTCAACAAGGTGGAACCGGACCGGATGAACATACTCCTTCCCAACCTCGTCCATTTCCCGGTCGTGGAGGGACTCCCCCATGACAACTTCCAGCACGTGGAAGCGCTCGATCCTCTTGCCCCGGTCCCACCTGAGTCGGCCACCATCGCCAATCGTGTCCTGATGCTGGGATTGCTCAAGTCCTCGCAATCAATGGAAGGCGACTTCTTCCCTCTTCAACGCTTTGAAAAAGAGAACCTCCCCGTTCCGGAAAATGGATTCAATCCGGTGAGCTTTGCCAGTGCCGTTCGGGGCGCCTACCCGAATCCGGATCAATCCTTTGCCGAAGCGGCCCGTGAGATTGCCACGCTCATGCGCAGCAATGCTCCGGTCTCGGCAGCTCAAGAAGAGGCCGACCCGGCGCAGAAGACAAAGTCGATCTTTCCGGAAACCTATCAGAAATATACTTTTGGAGAACTGACCATCACAGCGCCCTCGTCCCTCGCCGATGCCGTCGCAGAACTCGGCCCGGCATGGAGCGCAGGTCTGGAAAAAACCGCGGAGACCCTGCGAAAGCGCTTTAATCGGAAACCTGTTCCCGCTATCCCCTTCGGCCAGGCAGACTATGCGGGACTTCGTCGTTATGGAGTCGAGGCAAAAGAGCCGGAGGTGGAGGCCTGGCTCCTGCAGACGGCGGTCACCAACAACGTCGAGCAGGCCTTTGCCCATCTCTTTGACGGCAACGAAATCGAGATCTGGTTCAAAGACGACCTCGTCGATTCCCTGAAACACTCGGGAAATACCGAACTGTTCGACTGGAATGAATCGACAGGAAAAGTGACCGCAAATTTCACATTCTCAATTCCGTCAGAACTATTTCGCGGCGCCACCGTGGAAGAACTCCTCGAACGCTACGATGAAATCGAGGCTCCCGTTTTCCCGATCGTGATCACCGACAGCAAGGTCGCCGGGGGAACCACGGAGGAGAAACTCGCCGCCATCCGAAACGGCGATTACCTGGTCGAAAAGCTGATCTCGGGAGCCGAAGAACTTTCACCCGGCGAACTGGCCGGAACCCCCACCCGGCTTCTCGACGAAAAGCAGACGTTCTTTGTCGTCGTCCATGAAGTGGTCGAGGGATATTTGATCCGGGAGGTCATCGGGAGCCCCGACCGTCGCTGGTTTTGCGACGGACTTGCCAACTGGATCGCGATGCAGGAATGCGATCGCCGCTTCGGCCCGGGAACGGGCCGGGAAGTGATGCTGCGGATGTTTCCCCCTGAAAATTCCGATTCGCTCAAGCAAAAGGTGAACCTGCCGCGCTGGACCGCTCTCGAAAACCAGAGCGATCCCATCTCCGCCGCAAAAGGGCTTGAGGGTGCCTACTATGATTTCGCGACCCGCGCGATGGAACAGGCCCTGGCGGGGAAGGAATCAAATTTCATCCGGAAGTGGCTGGAGGAAATCCGGAAGACGAGATGGATTCGGACCCATTCCGGAACTGTGATCGACGGCTACCACCGGATTTCGGAAGGCGATTTGCAGGAGATTCTGGAGAAGGTAGTGCGCTAAAATATTCCCTCGATCTGGAGTAACGTGCCTCGGGGAATTGTCGCACGTAGCGCTTCTGGAGGCAATATTCCGCCCCGACCGCAAAGCCGGCGATCCACAATCAAAAAATCCTGAGGGCCTATTCAGCAGCTCTACCTCCGGGATCGGAGACAGGAGGGTCAGCGCTGCACCTAGGGCGTCGCAGGCATGTAGTAAATGGTTGGCATGCCCCTGGTTGGTTGAGGAACCTTGGCGTCCTCGACCTGGCATCGCTCAGCCCAGCGATGCCAC
>JARGNG010000038.1 GCA_029213265.1 Verrucomicrobiales bacterium
TCGGCTGCGAAGGATCCGTTGTCGGAATCGACCGGTTCGGTATCAGTGCTCCCGGTGACACGGTGATGAGTGAGCTCGGAATGACGGCCGACAATCTCGTCGAGGTCGTAAAGAATCTCGGATAAGACAGTGTCTACCCATCTTCTAAAAAAGCGGAGTCGGGAGGCTCCGCTTTTTTCGTGCCTTTTGACGGGGATGGGCTCCTGTGGAAGCTTTCCGGCACGATGACCGTCTTCCAACGCCACGGAATGCTCTGTGCAACCCTGTTGATTCTCCAGAGCTCGATTCCTTTCCTGTCGGGGGAAGAACCGCAGGGAACCCCGGGCGCAGCGAAACTGCTGCTCGATGTCCGGAGGGCGGAAGCTGAGAAGCCGCTGCACGATCTCCAGGAAAAATTCGCCGCCGCGCTGGATCGCTTGAGACAGGGCAAGAAGGAAGAGGGCGACCTTGATGCGCTCCTCGTGTTGAAAAGGAGAAAGAGGAATTTCGCGATCGCAAGGGGGCGCCGGAACCATCAACGATCTCTGAATTGAATTCCCTGCGCGAAATCTATTTCCGGGAACTCGTTCCACTGAAAGAAACGCAGGCCGCGGCGGAGCGAAAAGCGTTCCTTGAATACAAAGCGAACCTGGAGGCAATCGTCGCCCATCTCACCCGCAAAGGAGATCTGGAAGAAGCGATCAAACTACGGCAGAGCATCGAAAAATTAGAAATACCCTCTCCCCCAACCGCGGACGAACCGGCAGAGGAAATCGTCGTGGGCAAAGAGGAAAACTACATCGCGACCCCGGAACTGCGCATTATCGAGCCTGTCATCATCAAGAGAAACGGCATCCCGGATTTTCGCCCGCTCGATTCGGAGAGGATCTACGACCTCGAAGTCAGAGTAACCGACTCCAATATCAGCGTCTACGCGAACAACCGGAAACAAGGCGAAGTCGATGGCGATTTTTCCAAAGCCGAAGGTCCCATCGGAATCGGGCCGGCGCGGGGAAGCGTTGTAACGGTCGAGCGCCTCGTTGGAATACAACAGTGAATTCTGCAAAATCCTGAGTTTTCGCTTGGCTAATCAGGAATCTTTGTTCAAGGTTTTTCTACCACTCAAATGGAAAAGGCGGTGTCTCAGGATGCCGCCTTTTTTGTGCTTCGGGACTTACGTTTTCTAAGGAACTTTCAATTCATTCCGTTTCATTTGTGTTAGAATTTCACATTCGTTCAGCGTATTGTCTCCCATGAAGCGTTTCGCTCTCTCCCTCCTCGCACTTGTCGCTTTCGCCACTTCCGCAGTCGCCTTTGAACTTCCTCAAAATTCAAAGCAGTGTCTCGTCGGCGTCGCTTCGAACTGGGACTCCTCCTACGTGACGCTGTCCTGGTATGAGAAAGGTGCCCTTGGATGGAAACAGAAAGGGTCCTCATGGAAAGGCCGGCTCGGGAAAAACGGTCTCGTATGGGGAAAAGGGCTTCATCCGGTTCCTGCAGGAGCCACCACTAAAAAAGAAGGGGACCGCCGTGCTCCAGCCGGGGTTTTTGATCTGGGCGGAGCCTGGGGCTACGCCTCTTCGATCCAGAAATCACCCGACCTCAGCTATGTGCAGGTGACATCGCGATGCCTGTGGTACGAGGACAGCAGCTCGCCTTACTACAATCAGTTTCGCCGGATCGAATACGAGCCGCGAACGACCGCTGAGAGAAAGGCGCAGATGAAGCAGGGCGACTACGCCCATTCTCTCAAGCTGTTCATTGCGCACAACGCGTATCCGAACATCACGCCCGGTGCCGGATCCTCCATTTTCTTTCACATCTGGAGAAACGGCGGTGGCTCCGCGACTTTTGGATGCACCACCATGTCCGAACCGAATTTGAAAAACTTCATTGCGATGGTGGATCCGAAGCAGCGCCCCGTCTACGTGCTGCTGCCCCGGGCAGAGTATGATCGCTACCGCGGGGAGTGGAAGCTGCCGTAGCCGGATCGCGAGAATCGATTCACCGGCGAAAACGGGACTGCCGGCCCTCCGCAAAATACAGGACAATTGGTGACATCTATATCGCTATATGCGAATAGCATGATTCCAACTCTTGAGGGAACTGTTGGCAGGCGCGGATGTTCTGCGCTCCAACCCAACTACGAACAGATATGAGAATACCTATTCCCCCACTTCACCACCGGAACCTGCGTCCTTTGATGGCTGGCCTGGTCCTGTCCTCAATGGCCTATGCCACAGCGAATGCGATCGAGCGCGTCTCCGTCGCGGCCGACGGGACAGAAGCGAACGATCAGTCAGAACGTCCGGCGATGTCACTGAACGGTCAGTATGTCGTTTTTGTCTCCGATGCTGACAATCTGGTGCCCGGAGACAGCAATAATAATCAGGACATTTTCCTGAAGAATCGGATGACGGGCGCAGTGCATCTCGCGTCCATTACCGCGGACGGAACCCAGGCAGAATACAGCTCCGGCAATCCCACGGTGTCAGCAGACGGTCGCTACGTTTGTTTCAATACCGGATCCGGAAACCTGCACCCGGACGATGATAACGGCGACGGCGACGTTTACGTGAAAGACATGAAAACGGGGGCACTCCAATGGATCTCCCGGGCGCCGGACGGCAGTGCCGGAGACGATGGTTCGGCCAATGCCTTTATCACACCCGACGGCCGCTACGTGGTGTTTCAGTCTGGAGCAGAAAATCTGGATCCGGATGGAGACGCGAACGATGGCGACAGGGATGTCTTTGTGAAAGACAGAAAAACCGGGCGTCTCGAACGGGTCAACGAAACAGCCGACGGCACCCAGGCCAACAACGATTGTGAAAACCCCTATATCACGCCGGACGGACGCTTTGTGTCTTTCTATTCTTATTCCGATAATCTCGTTCCCGGTGACACCAATGGACGATCCGACATCTTCGTGAAAGATAGAAAGACGGGAGCGATCGAACTTGTTTCCATTTCCTCCGATGAAGAGCCTGGTGACGGCTACTGCCGCTGCCACCATATGAGCGACGACGGTAGATATGTAATCTTCCGCTCCAGCTCCACCAACCTTGTCCCGGGTGACACGAATAGTTCGTACGACGCCTTCGTGAAAGATCGGAAAACCGGAATACTCAAACGGGTATCGGTCGCGGCCGACGGGACGGAAGCCAACTCCAGTTCCGGCGGAGTCTGGATTTCATCGGATGGTCGATTTGCCGCTTTCTGGTCCGGGGCTTCCAATCTGGTTGATTCGGGAGTTATGAAGGATTCCGACTATGACCAGATTTATGTGAAAGATCGGAAAACCGGAAGAATTGCGCGGGTTTCTCAATCCGCCTCGGGGGAAATCGGCAACCGTGATTCGCGGGCAACCTTCATGACCGGCGGAGGCTACATCGCCTTCAAGTCGAGAGCCGACAACCTGGTTCCAAACGACAACAACGGCATCCCCAACTATTGGGATGGCGAGGACATCTTTCTCGCGAAGAACCCCTTCGCCACCTACAAGCCGGATGGAGGCGTCGGAAAAAACCGCAACAGTTCCCGTTCCCTGCTCTCCCTGAAGAATCCTTCGGGAAAAGCTCACAAGTTCTACCTCACGGCGGAGAACAAGGGCAACGTCTTCGACGACCTCTGCATCAAAGGCGACTCGGGGGGAGCCAAATACCGAACCACCTATCGTCAAATCGGCGGAGGAAACGTGACCGGGGACGTTCTTCGCGGCAAGCTTGTCAGCGGTCAGATCCCCGGGGAGAAGGCGGTTCTGCAATGCGTTGCCAAGCCGAAAGGCAAGTCTCAGCAAAAAGCTACCCTGACGCACCGTGTGAAATCACTCGGTCAACGCCCCAAGCAGGATGTCGCCAGGGCGAAGGTGGAAAATGACGCCCCCAAGAAGGAACCGGTATCCATAAAGCCAAACGATCTTTTCTAGTCAGGGTGAGAGAAGAATTCCGCGAACCGCCGGTGGTCTCGACTGCCGGCGGTTTTTTTTGGCAAAACCACTACACCGTGCAAATCTCCACGCCCTGCTTCAGCGATGCGAGCTTGTCCTCGCGCTTCGGAATAAACTCCTGGCCGACCCATCCCCCGTAGCCGGTTTCAACGATCGCCTTGATGATCGCAGGATAGTAGAGCTCCTGCGTTTCGTCGATCTCGGCGCGACCGGGAACCCCGCCGGTGTGATAGTGGCTGAAATACTTCTCACGCTCACGGATCGTGGCAATGACGTCACCCTCCATGATCTGCATGTGATAGATGTCATACAGCAGCTTGAAGTGCTCGGAACCAATCGTCTCGCAAAGCTCGGCACCCCAGCTGGAAAGATCGCACATGTAGTCTTTGTGATTCACTTTCGAATTCAGCAACTCCATCGAAAGAGTTACGCCGTGTTTTTCACAAAGCGGCATGAGCCGTTTCAGTCCGGTGGCACAGTTCTGCAGACCTTCCTCGTCATCCATGCCGTCGCGATTTCCGGAGAAACAAATGATGTTCTTGAAGCCCGCTTCGGCGCTGGCCTTGATGTGCGGCTCGTAGACTTCGACGAGGGTGTCATGGTGCTCGACGCGGTTGAAACCGTGAGGAATGCTCCCGATTTTTTTCTTCTTCCCATCCACTTCCAATTCGCCAACCGGATAGCTCACCATGGCGCAGTACAGGTCATGCTTCTTCAAAGTGGGGAAATCTTCCGGCATCAGCAATTCGATCGACTCCAGACCAAACTCCTTTCCGGCGGTGCAAAGGTCTTCCAGCGAAATTCCCTTGTAACACCACTTGCAAACCGAATGCCTGATTTTCCCGCCGACCCCTGCTTTCTCAGCCGCTTCTTCGGCCAGTGAGAAACGTTGATTCATGGAAGCAGCGACTGCCGCAAGGGTCGCGGTCGAACCGGTCACAAACGACCGGCGGGAGAAAGGCGAGGCGTTTTTCATAGGCAAACTGTAACGAATCTCTTCGCGAGGAACAGAAAAGAAATGGGGGAAGCCTCGCTTTCTCTCACGGATGGGCACTTTTTAACATCGTTTTAAATGATGTTGCAAAAATTACTAGCGATTTTGTCGATGTTAAATCATAGCCCAGGTTGGGAGTGCCATGAAAAAAACAACACATGTCATTCACACCATTCTGATCGCTCTCGGGCTTTCAGCAGTCACTTCCGAATCGCAGGCGGCAGGAACGCTCACCCCCAAGGGCTCTCCTCACGCGCCGATCGCGATTCGGGATCACCACGTTCAGGTCACGATCAACAACGGCTTCGCCCGTACCGAAGTGACCCAGACATTCTTCAATCCCAACGATGTGGATCTGGAGGCTGTCTATCGCTTTCCCCTCCCAACCAGCGCGAGTCTCTCCGAAGTGACTCTCACGATCGGTGAACGGGAAATCGAAGGAGAAGTCGTCGAGCGCGATCAAGCGAAGACGATCTACGAATCAGAAAAACAGGCCGGAAACGACGCGGGTCTCGCAACCAAGGACGGCTACCAATCGTTTGAGTTTCGAGTTCACCCTGTGCGCGCTCAGGATGAAACCCGGATTCGCATCGTCTACTACCAACCCCTCAAAATCGATACCGGAATCGGTCGATACCTCTATCCACTGGAGGAGGGCGGCACCGATGACGCGGCGGCGGCCAGCTTCTGGAATCCGGTCCACGACAAGGTCGAAGGAAATTTTTCCGCAGAAGTCATTCTGAAATCAGCCTGGCCGGTGGAAGATGTGCGACTCCCCGGCTACGAAGCCGAGGCGGTTACAGAGAAACTCGGAGACGGGGATTTCAAAATCACTCTGGATCGCCCGGGTCAGGCCCTGAGCCGTGACCTCGTTGTCTACTATCGTCTCGCCCAGGAGCTTCCGGGCCGGGTCGAAGTCATTCCCTACCGAAGCGGAGAGAAGGGTGAAGGCACCTTTATGATGGTCGTTACTCCCGGCCTTGATCTGCAACCGCTCAATCAGGGAGCGGACTATGTCTACGTGCTCGACACTTCCGGAAGCATGGCGAGCAAACTCCATACGCTTACCGACGGCGTATCCCGCGTCATCGGCAACATGCCCCCGCAGGATCGTTTTCGGATCATTACCTTTTCGAACCATGCGAAAGACATCACCAACGGATGGCAAACCGCCACACCGGAAAACGTAAATCGAACCATCGAAACGGTCAAAAATATCAAGACCCAGGGAAGCACCAATCTCTACGAAGGACTCGAGATGGCGATGAAGAAACTCGACGATGATCGCGCCACGAGCATCGTTTTGGTGACTGACGGCGTGACCAATACGGGAATCGTCGATCCGGTGAAGTTTCACGAACTGACCCGGTCCCATGATCTCCGGATCTTCGGATTTCTCCTCGGCAACAGCGCCAACTGGCCGCTCATGCGAACGGTCTGTGATTCCAGCGGGGGATTCTACTCAGGTGTGTCGAACGCCGACGATATCCTTGGGCAGATCCTCCAGGCGAAGAGCAAAATTCTCTTCGAATGCCTCCACGATGCCGAGTTTGAGATCAAAGGAGTCCGCACCATGAATGTGACCGGCCAGATTCCCGGAAAAGTATATCGCGGGGAGCAACTCGTCCTCTCCGGTCAGTATGAGAAAGGCGGCGAAGCCGAGTTGGTATTCAAAGCCCGTCTCACCGGCGAAGACAAAACCTACCGCACCAGTTTCACCTTTCCTGAAGTCGACACCGACAACCCGGAAATCGAAAGGCTCTGGGCCCTCGATCAAATCGAGCAGTTCGAGCTGCAAACCAATCGCGGGGAAATGCCGGCCGGGGAGTCGGAAAACGCGATTCGCGATCTGGGATTGAAGTATCAACTCGTCACCGACGAGACCTCGATGCTGGTTCTTTCGGACGAAGCCTTCGAACGTCACGGTGTGGCGCGGAACAATCGTCAGCGCGTTGCCATCGAGCGCAAGGCCCAGTCGACCAGAGCCGCAGCGCCGAAACCGACCAACTATCGCGTCGATTCGAAGAAACCACTCACCACCAGCAAAGCTCCCCGGATCTCACCACCCTCCAGCAGTGGTGGTGGAGGCGGCGGTGCTCTTCCCCCGTTCGCGGTGATCCTGATGCTCCTCTTCTCCGGCCTCGCCGCGAAGCTGGGAATTCGGAAGCAGCAGGAAAACTAACATTCCAACCCCACATCACTTGATGGAACCAAACGGTTTCTCCCTTCGCCAGCCTGTGTCGGAACGCGGGCTGGCGTTCCTGCTGGCCGGATTGGCGCTCCTTTTTCAATGCGTCCCCGCGCTCGCCGAATCGCTGCAATGGCAACGCGATGCCCACCCTGTCGCGGGAGTCGTGACCGCCCTGACCGGGCACCTCACTCACTGGACCTGGAGTCATTTCGTCTGGGATGTCGCGGCCTTTCTTGGGCTGTCCCTCGCCGCTATTTCTATCGCTCCAGGAAGGTATCGAAATGGTCTCTTTCTGGCCGCCGTCCTGATTCCCCTTGAGATCCACTTCTTTCAACCGGAGTTTCAAACCTACCGGGGACTCTCCGGAATCGATTCGGCTCTCTTCGGGTTGCTTCTCGCCGGACTCTGGCAAAGCGGTGGCACCGCAAAATGGATCTCCGCCGCCGGCCTGCTCGGTTTCTTCGGCAAAACCGCCTTTGAGTGGATCACGGGTGACACCCTCTTTGTGAGCCGGAGCACGGATGATTTCACTCCCGTCGGATCCGCGCATGTCGTCGGGATGATTTCCGGAGTGATCGCAGGCTTCCTTCCGGTAAAATCACGAAACGTGGCCCACCACTCTCCGGAAAGTTCCCGGTTCTGCGTTGAAAACTGACTGTTCGCGCCCCGCGCGCTTTCACTCCCGGTTCCGGGAATCGATCCAGATCGTGACCGGCCCGTCATTCGTCAGGCCTACTTGCATCATCGCTCCGAATTCGCCGGTAGAGACCGGTTTTCCAAGCCCCTCCTCAAACGCAGCAACAAATTTTTCGTAGAGCGGGATGGCCACTTCGGGCCGGGCCGCCTTGTCAAAACCGGGGCGGGTTCCCTTTTTGACCCTCGCATGCAAGGTGAACTGGCTTACGACGAGGGCCTCGCCGCCAACGTCGAGAATCGAAAGATTCATTTTTCCCTCCCCATCCTCGAAGATGCGAAGGGAAAGCAGCTTTTTGACAAGCCATTCGATGTCCTCTTCCCCATCCTCGTGTTCAATTCCAAGAAGCAGGAGAATCCCGCATCCAATCCGGCTCTTTTCGGTTCCGTCAATCGTAACGGAGGCGTCACTCACTCGTTGCAGCAGCACTCTCATGGCATCGTATTCTTCTGTGGCGGGCTAATTATAAAATCCATCTAAAATTGTATTTACTAGACTTTGCCCTTCGCCTTCACGGTGGTATATTCCGCGCTCCCGGCAAGCCCCTGATTCACAATCTTCCGGGATTTCTTTTCTTCCAAACATTTCATGGACCTTATTATCTCCGCCCTCCGCTTCATCGGCATCATCATTCTGGTGCTCATGGTCTTCAACCTGATGATCATTGTTCACGAGTGGGGACACTTTCTCGCAGGGCGCTGGCGCGGGCTCTACATTGACCGTTTCCAGATCTGGTTCGGGAAACCGCTTTGGAAGAAGACCTACAACGGCGTGCAATACGGCCTCGGATCGATTCCGGCCGGAGGATTCGTTTCTCTTCCGCAGATGGCTCCGATGGAGAGCATCGAGGGATCCGTCGAAGGGGAAGAGCCCCAGAAAGATCTTCCTCCGATCTCGCCGCTCGACAAAATCATCGTCGCGTTTGCAGGGCCTCTCTTCAGCTTCCTGCTCGCCGTGGTTTTTGCCTGCGTCGTTTTCGTAGTGAAAAAGCCGGTCAGCGAAGCGGTCGGAACCACGACCGTCGGAGCCGTCGAAAAGGGTTCTCCTGCGGAAAAGGCGGGCATCCAGCCGGGGGACAAAATCACTTTCGTGGACGGAAAGGAAGTGCAGAAATTTACGGGTATGGATCGCTCGATTATGTGGACGATCATTTCGAGCGATAATCAGAACATCGAAGTCGACCTCGAGCGGCCCGGAAAAGGCAAGATGACATTGACCGTTGAGCGGCCTGCCGAAGCGGAGGTGGCAGAGGTCAAAGGCGGATGGTTCAAGAAGACATGGGCCTATCTCAGCAGTCGGCCACCCCTGCGAACGATCGGTGTCTATCCTCAGGTCTCTCCGGTGGTCGGGCGAATGCTGGAAAACAGTCCCGCCGAACTCGCCGGTTTGAAAACCGCAGACGTCATCAAAAGCATCAACGGCACCGAAGTGGCGACGCCTCAGGATGTAATTAAATTTCCCTTCCAGGCAGGGCAGGAAGTGAATTTGACCGTTCTCCGCCATGACAAGCCGGTCGAGGTGAAGATCACCCCCCGGGTTCCCGAGGTCGACGGCACGAAGCCCTTGATCGGCGTGACCTGGGATCAGGACGGCATTCGCACACTGGTTCGGGAAAATCCGATCACCCAGGTCGTGAACAGCTTCAACTCGATCGTCCGCACTCTGAAAGCGGTCTTTTCTCCGAAGTCGGATGTCAAAGCAGGTCACCTCAGCGGTCCCGTCGGAATTATGGGCCTCTACTACGACCTCTTTCAGCATTCTGAAGGATGGCGTCTCGCCCTCTGGTTCAGCGTCCTTCTGAACGTAAACCTCGCCATTCTCAACCTGCTTCCTTTTCCCGTGCTCGATGGTGGTCACATCGTCATGGCAACGGTCGAATGGGTCGGCAAGCGTCCTATCCCCTTCAAGGTTCTCGAAGTGGTGCAGACAGCCTTTGTTCTGTTTCTGTTAGGATTTATGGCCTTTGTCACTCTGAAAGACGTCGGGGACAGGGTCCCCAACGGGGAAGCGGTCGACGAACAAAAAGTTCCCAAGTTCCTTCCCCTCGAAAAAGACGCAGCCTGAAAGAGCGTTGATCGCCCTTCATGAGCAATCCCTACTCTCCCTCTCCACTCGATCTTTCCCGCCGGCCTACCCGTGAGGTCATGGTCGGGAATGTGGGCATCGGGGGGGAGAACGTGATTCGCGTTCAGTCGATGCTGACGAGCGATACGAGGGATGCCGATGCCTGCATCGAAGAATCGATGGGGCTGGTTGAGGCTGGATGTGAAATTGTCCGGGTCACCGCTCAGACACGGAAGATTGCGGAAAATCTGGAGCACATCCTTGCGGGCATTCGCGGGAAAGGAACCGACGTCCCCGTGGTCGCCGATATTCATTTCAAACCCGACGCTGCGATGGAGGCAGTGAAGTGGGTCGAAAAAGTCCGCGTCAATCCCGGCAACTACGCCGACAAGAAGAAGTTCGCCGTCCTCGAATACACGGACGAAGAATACGCCGAAGAACTGTCGCGGATCGACGAAACTTTTTCCCCCCTTGTGCTGGAGGCAAAGAAACGCGGCGTCGCCATGCGGATCGGAACGAACCACGGTTCGCTTAGTGACCGCATCATGAACCGCTTCGGTGACACGCCGCTCGGTATGGTCGAAAGCGCGCTGGAGTTCGCCCGAATCGCGCGGAAGCACGACTACCACAGCTTTGTCTTCTCGATGAAAGCGAGCAATCCGAAGGTCATGATCGAAGCCTACCGGCTTCTCGTGGCCCGCCTCGCCGAAGAGGGGGACGACTGGAACTACCCGATCCACCTCGGAGTGACCGAAGCCGGTGACGGCGAAGACGGACGTATCAAAAGCGCAATCGGAATCGGCTCCCTGCTCGCCGACGGAATTGGCGATACCATTCGCGTCAGCTTGACCGAGGACGCCGTTTTCGAGATCCCGGTGGCGAGGGAACTGGTCAAAATTACGGAAGAACTCCGAAAGAACGGCGGAATCGATGCCGAGCTGAGCTGGGACGAAGTTTCCTGGAATCCATTCGAATACGAACGCCGTCCTTCCGAAAAAATCGAAGTCATGGGAATCGACCTCGGAGGGGACGAAACGATTCGCGTTTTCACTTCCCGGGAAAAGTGGAATGCCGTCGCTCACAAGCTCGCGAAGATGGGGGACTTCCAGCCCGAGATTGTCGTCGAGCAATCCGGTGTCCGCGAAATCGACCCTCGCGACGAGACTGCCATCGCCGAACTGAATTCCCTGGCAGAGCCACTACTGATCACCGTGCGTGACGGCCTCCAGGTTCCGGTGATCCCGGCCTTTCGACTGCTCGCATCCAAAGTCGATCCGAAGCATCCCATTTTGCTGAAGGACACCCTGCATCCTTCCGACGATCCGGAACGTGATTTTCTCCCGACCCTTCTCACCGCGAGCAGGAACATCGGATCTCTACTCTGCGACGGAATCGGCGATGCCGTTCTCGTGCAGGGGGAAGAGGCACCCGGCCAGTCACTCCGCCTTTCCTACAATATTCTCCAGGCCGCAGGAGCCCGCATTTTCAAAACCGATTACGTGGCCTGCCCGAGTTGCGGCCGCACGCTCTTCAATTTGCAAACGACCACGCAGAAGATCCGGGAGGCGACCGGCCACCTCAAGGGTGTTCGCATCGCCGTGATGGGTTGCATCGTCAACGGCCCCGGCGAAATGGCCGATGCGGATTTCGGCTACGTCGGGGGTGCCCCCGGAAAGATCAATCTCTACGTCGGTAAAGAGGCGGTGAAATTCAACATTCCCGAAGGCGAAGCCGTCGACCGCCTCATCGACCTCATCCATGAGCACGGTCGCTGGATCGATGCTCCGGCTGAAGTGGCCGAGGTGTAAAAGACGGGTTGGATCACCACTCGATCAGGATCGCACCCAGGAGACGACCGCATCCACTTCGGTGAACTCATCCGAGACCCGGTAGGAACTTCCCGCTTCCAGGGTAATTCGCTGCCCATTGGCTCTCCGAACCTCGAGATGAAGAGGACGGTCTCCGGGAAACTGCTGCGCCGCTTCCTGAATCAGGTCAAGAGCCGAGCTGGTATCGCGGACCGAGTCGAGTTGCAGCAAAACCGGAATCGCAAAGGGAGGCGCGTCGTGGTGGCCGTTGGAACTGTTTCCATTGGTGTGGCCGTTCGACCCGGCGTGACCATGAACAGGATTCGGTGCCTGACTTGCCCCTGTCGAGGACGGCCCTCCGGCCACCGGTCCGCGGGGATCGACCGAAATCTGAACCGCATTGGGATCGGGCTTGATCTCGGTGATGTCATCCGCCGTCAATCGATTCTCATCGGAGCGGTTGTCCTGC
This sequence comes from Verrucomicrobiales bacterium, assembly GCA_029213265.1. GTDB lineage: Bacteria > Verrucomicrobiota > Verrucomicrobiia > Verrucomicrobiales > DEV007 > Arctic95D-9. Next base: position 12,149 of record JARGNG010000038.1, read on the forward strand.
TCGATCTTTGCCTTCAGCTCGATGACACTTCCCTTGTTGAGGATCTGATTGCACTTCTGGAAGGTCTCGTTCCAGACCATAACCTCTGAACTCCCCGTAAAATCCTCCACGAGAAGAATCGCGAAGGGCTTTCCTTCCCGTTTCGTGTACTTCACCGTGGCTTCCGAAATCAATCCGGCGAAGCGCTGGTTCCGCTTGCCGGGTTTCATTCCGGCGAGGTCCCCAATATTCAGGTAGTTGCCCTTTTCGAGCATGCTTCGAAACTCGTCGAGCGGGTGACCCGTTACATAGAATCCGAGCAGGTCCTTTTCGTGGGTCAGATATTCCCGCTGATTCCATTCCACTCTTTCCTCTTCGATCACGTCCGGAGCGGGAGCGGCTGTCATCAGCTCATTCATATCAAAGAGCGAGGTCTGCCCGCTGGCACGGTCTTTCTGCGCGGCACTGGATCCGGCAATGACCTGGCCGACCCGGGAAAACATTTCATCCCGGCGCTCCATCGTGAAATCGAAGGCACCGGCCTTGATGAGGTTTTCCAGAATCTTCCGGTTCACTGACTTGGTGTCGAGACGACTCGCAAACTCTTCCAGAGATTTAAACTCCCCGTTTTCTTCGCGCTCCTGGATGGCGGTTTGCATCGCGGCACCCCCGACGTTTTTAATCGCGGAAAGACCGAAGCGAATCGCCTTTCCTCCGTCCGGTTTCGTTTCGGGAGCAAACTTCAGAAAACTGCGATTCACATCCGGCGCGAGGATGTCGATCCCCATGCGCTGACACTCCGCAACAAAAATGGAGATCTTGTCCATGTTGTTGATCTCGTTACTGAGAACGCCCGCCATGAACTCGACCGGGTAGTTCGCTTTCAGGAACGCGGTGTGATAACTGATCAGACCGTAGGCGGCCGAGTGCGATTTGTTGAAACCGTAGCCGGCGAATTTCTCCAGCAAGTCAAAGATGTCGTTCGCCTGTTTCTCCGGAATCTTGTTCACCCGGTCACAGCCCTCGACGAACTTCTTCCGCTGTTTGATCATCTCGGAAACCTTCTTTTTACCCATGGCACGACGGAGAAGGTCCGCCTCACCGAGTGAGTACCCACCGAGCAGGTTGGCGGCCCGCTGCACCTGCTCCTGGTAGATCAAAATCCCGTAGGTTTCCTTGCTCGCCTCCTCGAGAAGCGGATGAAGGTACTGAACCTTTTTCTTCCCTTTCTTCCGGTCAATGAAATCGGGGATCAGGTCCATCGGTCCCGGACGATAGAGTGCGATCAGGGCGATGATGTCCTCGATCCGGTTCACATCGAACTGGCGACAGAGGTTCATCATCCCGCCGGATTCCAACTGGAACACCGCCGTCGTCTCCCCCCGGTTCAGCAACTCAAAGGTCGGCTTGTCGTCGTAGCCCTCATTGTCGAGTTCGAAGTCGGGAGTGTGCACATGAATCAGGTCCATCGCATCCTGGATCACAGTCAGGGTCTTGAGACCGAGAAAGTCCATCTTCAGCATCCCGACATCAGTCAGCGGACTCATCGCATACTGAGTCACGACCTCGCCCTCTTTACCCCGCGTCAGCGGAATGTGGTCGGACAACTCGCTGTCACCGATGACGACACCGGCCGCGTGAATTCCGGTTCCGCGGGTCAGGCCCTCGAGGAACATCGAGGTCTTCCACAGCTCCGCTGCTGTCGGATTGTGCTCCAACTCTTCCCGAAGCTCCGGATTCTTTTTCTTCGCATCGGCAAGCGTGATGTTGAGCTCATTCGGGATCATTTTCGCCATGCGATCCCCCTCCGTGAAGTTCATCCCCATAACCCGGGCAACGTCACGAACGACACTTTTCGCTCCGAGCGTTCCGAAGGTGATAATGTGGGAAACGGCGCGCTCGCCGTACTTTCGGCGCACATACTCGATCACCTCAGGACGCCGGGTCTGGCAAAAGTCAATATCAATATCGGGAGGAGAGACACGTTCCGGATTGAGGAATCGCTCGAAAATCAGCCCGAAGCGAATCGGGCAAATGTCTGTGATCCCGAGCACATACGCCACAATCGAGCCCGCCGCCGAACCACGACCGGGACCCACCGGAACGCCGTTGTCCTTCGCCCACTTCACAAAGTCCCAGGTGATGAGGAAATAGGAAACAAAGCCCATTTTCTCCATGACCCCGATTTCGTAATCGAGGCGGGTGCGCAGTTCCTCGTCCGTATCAGCCCTCTCGCCGTAGCGCCAGATCAGACCTTCGTAACAAACCTTTCGAAAGTAAGCCTCGCGCGGGGTGCCGTCCGGAGAATCGAACTGCGGGTATTTTTCCGAGCTGGTAGCGTCGAGGTGAATGTCGACATTGCACATCTGTGAGATGTGATAGGTATTTGCGATCGCGTCGGGAAGCTCCTTGAAGAGCTTTCGCATCTCGTTGGAAGTTTTGAAATAGACCTCCGGAGAATATTTCATGCGGTTCTCGTCCATAAGAAGAGAACCTGTGCCGATGCAGATCATGACGTCATGGGCATCGTGATCGGCTCGATTGAGAAAGTGAACGTCATTCGCCGCGACGAGACCGAGATCGAACTCCTTTCCAAACTCCGCCATCTGACGGGTGCAGAGCGCCTGCTCAGAAAAGCCGTGGTCATGCACTTCGAGAAAGAAATTTTCCCGCCCGAAAATATCAACAAATTCGCCGATGCTCTGGCGGGCCTTGGCGAGATCTTCGTTCTGAATGAACTGATTGACCTCCCCGTTGATGCATCCGCTCAGGCAAATGAGTCCTTCGGAATACTCCGCGAGCGTCTCCTTATCAATCCGGGGCTTGTAGTACATGCCCTCGAGATGGCCGATCGAGGTCAGCTTCATCAGGTTGGCATAGCCCTGATTCGTCGCCGCAAGCAGAGTGATGTGGGAATTCCGCTTCTTCTTCTTCGCCCCGACTGCAACCGGCTCGGCCTTTTTGTCGGTCAGCTTCACCCCCGGAGGCGTGAGGTAGGCCTCGCAGCCAATGATCGGTTTCACGGCAAAATCGCTGCCTTCCGTCGCCCTGGCCGCCTGGTAGAAGTCAATTGCCCCGAAAATATTGCCGTGATCGGTCATCGCCACCGCCGGCATCTTGCATCGCTGCGCCTTTTTGATCAGGTCCTTGATCCGCACCGCCCCGTCAAGAAGCGAGTATTCAGTGTGCAAATGCAGGTGGATAAAGGGATCGGCGGGCATGGCTGTGCGGAACGGGAAAGGGGGGAGCGGGAACGACGGAAAAACAGCGGACCCGCAGGGACGGCCCACCATCATAAAGAATGACGGAATGGAGGCAAGAAGATGTGAGGGAAAAGGGTCGGTTTTTGCATGATTTCCGCCTCCTAAACCTGGAAGCAAAGGCATCGCCAAAATCAATCCGGTTTCCGGCGAGTCCTTTTCCATCAGGTCTTAAAGCGGAACGGAAAAACTTCGACTTGGCAATCCGTGGAAAATTCTATCAAGGTGGAAGCATCAAATCAGGAATCACAGGCAGTAGGTTTCGAACCGGACTCTGGATGAGTGCCGCAATAGCTTCAGCCGGTTTCCTCACCGGCTGCGTCACCTGCTGCCCTCCGGAAAAGAAGACCGCCGACGACGAGCTCTGCTTCCGGAAAACGACAATCGCACTTCCCTCCGGCGTTCCCTGCCCCGCCTGGCACACGCGATCTCCCGGAAAACCGGTTTTGCTTCTCCATGCCCTCAACGGGATCAGTCCATCGACTTTGGGACTCGCCCTTGAGATGGAACGCTGGGGCTACCGGGTCTATGTGCCGAGCCTCTATGGCGATCTCATCGAGGGGGAATTCGCCTATGGCTACGATGATGCTCTCGCTGCCGCAAAGTTCATCCGGGAAGATCCGCGCTGGAACCTCTACGACCTCGACACGGGCGCCGGCCCCGTTTTCGAGGATGTCCGGGCCATGGTTCGTTTTGTAAGCCGACGCGAGGGAGGCCGATCGATCACCGTGATAGGCAATTGCCTGACAGGAAGCTTTCCGCTCGCGCTCATGGATGAACCCGCAGTGGAAACAGGCGTTCTCGCCCAACCGGCGATGCCCCTTTTGACCACCCCACAGGTTCTTCTGCGCATCCCCCAGAAGAAAGAAATTCGACGCTCAACCGGCCTGTCCTCCGTTCAATGGGAACGAACCATCGCCGCACTTCACCGCCATCCTGAAAAACGGCTGATCGGATTTCACTACCGCAACGATCCGCTCGCTCCGATTGGCAAATTCGACAGGATCCGCGAACGACTTTCTGCGGAAAACCTCGGAGACCGCTTTCACGCTTTTGTTCTCGCTCCGACCGGAATGTTCTATGCGAAGAAACGTCCCGGTTGGGTAACCGGTGGCCAACTGATCAACAGACCACGCTGCTGACGCCGCATTCGACGATCATCAATCCCGTGACGAAAGAGGATCGAACCTGGTTCCGGGAGCGGCTCCGGGAAGCACTCGCGAAATAGCGAAGGGCGCCGGCACGGGAGGGGCCATCTCCGCATCGCCCGCTTCGCAGAACAAAGGCTACCCTGTCGTTCTCAGCCCGCTCGCGATCGCACTGATCGAAAAAATCAGCGGTCTCGGCAACTCGTCCTGGTCCGATCCATTCCGCCATTCGTGCAGCAATTCCACCTGTTGTCGATGCAGAAGGCCAAGAGGTTTTTCACGCAATGCCAAGGTCTTCGCATACCGGGGGCGGCGTTCCTCGATGGGCTTGGGGAACAGGTCCGCAAGCCGGGCCGTAGCCAGACCAAATTCCGTTTCAATCCGCCCCATCAGGGCGGAACGCACTGCTTCGTCATCGACGAGGGACGCATAACTGCGCATTAGATCGAGATTGGCACTAAAGAGATTTGTTTCCACCCCCGTGAAGACATACCGGGCAAAAGTCGAACCGCCAATCGTCTCTGCGAGGCGGTCAAAGTCGTTGGGTGCGTTGGTCCGCAAAGCTTCGAGAGCGCTTCCCGCGCCATACCATCCCGGAAGGTAAAAACGCGCCTGGGTCCAACTGAAAACCCAGGGGATCGCCCGCAGATCGGCGAGGCTCCCTCCGCCGGTCCGGCGCGAAGGGCGCGAACCCATCTGCGTCAGCTCGAGAGCATCGATTGGTGTCGCTTTCCGATAAAAGGCCATGAAGCCATCCGCCTCCAGCAATTCGCGATAGGCGGCACGGCTCGCTTTCGACAAGTCCGGAAACAGATCGAGGCCGGGATCTTCCGGAACATCCTTCCGTAAATGATTCACCGTCGTGCGGGTCACGGTGGCCTCAAGACTCTCGAGGTGATAGGCGGCATTGTCTGGATAGGCGTACTTTCTCGCGATCGTTTCGCCCTGTTCGGTCATCCGGAAATCACCTCCGAGGCTCCCATGAGGAAGCGCCCGCATGAACCAGTTCGTCGGTCCCGCCCCACGGCTGATCGTCCCCCCTCTGCCGTGAAAGTAGCGGAAGGTAACGCCGTGCCGGTTTCCCACCTCGGTAATCGCCTCCTGACCGGAACGCAATCCCCATTGGCTCGCGAGAATACCGCCGTCCTTGTTGCTGTCACTGTACCCCAGCATGATCTGCTGGGTCGGTTTGTCAGGGTCAGTGGTCACGGCAAGATTCCGCAGCGTCACGGGATGGGAAAGAAAGGCGTCGACGATGTCAGGAGCATTCTCAAGATCATCGAGAGTTTCAAACAAGGGCACGACCTGGAGGGCACAGGTCAGCTTTCCGTCCCGCTCCACCGTGAGGCCTGCTTCGCGGGCAAACAAATGAACGACCAGGAGATCGGACAACTGGCGGGTCATGCTGACAATCAAGGACCCGAGACCGGCTCCCCGTGTCCGGCGATGGTCCGCCAGAACCCGGTAGCAATCCCGAACCGCATCCGCCTCCGCTCCCGCCGACTGGTTCGGGTGCAGGAAGGGACGCGACGATTCCAACTCCTTCGAGAGAAATGCGACCCGCTCTTCCTCGGGCCAGGTAGCAAAGGACTTGCCTTTTTCCACGCCCGCCGCAGTCAGCAATTGCGAAACCGCCTCGTCATGGAATTCACTGTTCTGGCGCACATCCAGATCAGCGAGATGCAGGCCGAAGGTTTCCAGCTTGTTGGAAATCGGTTCCACAATTCTTGTCGCAAGACGATGAGCGCCAATCGCCTCGAGGGAGTCTTTCATCAGCTCCAGGTCTGATTGCAATTCCGCCGCCGTGATACTGTCGTCGGTTTCGAGGCGTGCCCGAAGCAGATATCCGAAAGCCCGCCAGGGCTCCTCGGGATTGCGACCAAGGATATACGCTCCTTCCGACCCGAGCGAACTCGCGATCGATTCAATCCGCTGCAGCAAAGCCTGCGATGCCGGGTGGGACGGAGCCGAAACCGTCAGCCGGTACGCGGCCACAGCCAATTCACGCCGATACAGTTTGATCGCTTGTCTCCGAAGCTCGGCAAGCGTATCCCGGGTTGTCGCAGCCGTGACAAAAGGATGCCCGTCCCGGTCTCCTCCGATCCAAAGACCAAACCGAATTTTGGGCCCTTCTCCGGCTCCCCGGAGAGTTTCCAAATCAAATCCGGCCAGTTGCCAGGCCCGGTCCAGTCGCTGATTTATTCGCTTCAGAGTGCCGGGGAAAACTTCGCGGAGATAGAAAAGTGCATTCCGCAGCTCCCGCTCCACGGTCGGCCGCTCGACGTGAATTTCCCCCGTATTCCAGAGGGCTTCGAGGGAAGTCAGAAATTCCTCTTTGGCCCGCTCCTTTTGAAAGGAAGTCTGTCCCTGCTGCCGGAGGCGCAGCAAACGATCATAAACACTGCGGTGTCTCTCGCGGACGCTGGGACGTTTCGCCTCGGTGGGATGAGCGGTGAAGACCGGCTCGACGCGCACTGATTTCATGGCGCCGGCGATCTGCTCCCCGGTGAACCCTTCCTTCTTCAGCGACATGAGACACCGGGGCCACAATCCTTTTTCCGCCTCCGGGCCAAGCACCGTTTCCCGCTCATGACGCGCTTCGAGAGAAACCCGTTCCTCCACCATATCGAGAAGCTGAAACGCGATCGAGTAGACTTCCGCGATATCCTCCGCTTCGGTCAAATCAGCGGAGGCGGAATCATCCCCGACCCACGGAAGAATCGCCGCCAGATTTTCCTTCCCACCCGACTCCAGTACCTCACGCAGGTACAACATCATTTCGTGTACCTCTTCTTCGAGGGAGGCGAGGCCCCGGGACACAATTTCTTTTCCTGCGGAAGCGGAAGAAGGAGATGGATCAGACATGGAGACAGCAAAGCCGGAGATCGCCCGCTGTCATCTCTTTTCGAATGCCAGTTTCGGCCCCTCGATTGCCGGATTGATCACAACTCCGGCGCCTCCCATTTCGGAATGCCGCCGGCAGCCTGCTGCTCTTCGAACCAAACGTGAAACGGACGGGTCGGTGACATCGGAGCCTCCTCATTCACCATGAGAGGGCGGGCCTCTTTCCAGAACGCGTCATAAGCGGCCTTCATCTCTTTCGCGATCTCCGGGTTCTGCTCGATGATATTCGTGGTCTGTCCGGGATCTTTCTCCATGTCATAGAGCGAGTCCTTGTTCGAAACCGCCTTCTTATTCCGCTTCTCTACGATACTGGTTGGAGTGCCTCCTCCGACCAATCGGTATTTCTGATTCCGCACCGCATAGTTCTGCCATTGAAAGTCATTCGGCTCGCTTCCTGTTTTCCAGCGGGCCTTTTGCGTAAAGAAATAGCGATTCTCCCAGGGAGACTCCTCTTGTTCGATGAGCGGCAGGAGGCTGCGCCCCTCGACCTGTTCCTCCGGAATTGCCGCTCCCGCCAGGTCAGCCAGGGTTGGCAGGATATCAATGTGAGCCGCAATCGTTTCGATCTGATGATCCCCGTCGATCTTTCCATCCCACCGGACAAAGAAAGGAACCCGGACGCCCCCTTCATCGGCACTTCCCTTCTGACCTTTCATTCCGGCGTTGTAGAGAAACATATCAGAACCGTTGTCGTCTTTGCCGAGCGCCTTGCCGACACGACCGGACCCACCACCGGTCATTCCGTTGTCGGACATAAAGATGACTACGGTGTCTTTCATCAAGTCCCACTCCTTCAGCTTCTCTAACATCAACCCTACATTCGTGTCGATGTTTTCGATCATGCCGTAAAAGCCAGCCACTTTTTCTTCGAATCCGAGATCGGTGAAGCGCTTCTCATTTTCCGGCGGAGCGATAAAAGGACCGTGAGGTGCATTCGTTGTGATGTAGGCAAAAAACGGTTCCTCCTTTTCCTTTACGGATTGGATCCATCCCAGCCCCGCCTCGAAAAACAGATCGGTGCAATACCCTTCGGTCTGCACAAACGATCCATTGTGACGAATCACCGGATTGAAATATTTATTCCCCGGCGCGTCCGCACAGGAGCACGCGTAGGCCTGACCGATTCCGCCGGCTCCATGAATGAAAGCCTCATCAAAGCCGCGCTTGTGCGGTTGATAGGGTTCTTCATCCCCGAGATGCCACTTTCCGAAAATTCCAGTCGTGTAGCCAGCAGTTTTCAGAACCTGCGGCAGAGTCGTCGACTCCAGGGCCATGCGCTCCCGCTCCAGAATCGTGTGAGTCACTCCATTCTTCATCGGATGACGACCGGTCATGAGAGCCGCCCGCGTCGGCGAGCAAGTCGGACTGACGAGGAAGCGATCGAACCGGGTCGAGGTGTCGAAAAGAGTATCGAGATTTGGAGTCTTGATCCAGGGGTGACCATGGCGCCCGACCGGAGCATAGCCCTGGTCATCCGTGATGATGAGAATCACATTTGGTTGAGAGCCGCTGAGTTCCCCCGCCCTGGTGAGAAGAGGAAACAGGAGGACAAAAAGAAAAGGAATCAGGGAAATTCGCATGGCAATAGATCTAGCGATTTGGACTCCGGATGACAAGCACGCGAAACCGCTGCCCGTTCCGGGGATTCATACGGTTGAATCGTCAATACAACCCTGTTTCGTTTTCCAGCTCGCTTTTTTGAATGCGCGAAAGGCGCATGCAGCTTTTTCCCTTGATCGCCACGCCCAGGGCAAAGAGTAACATGCGGTACGGCTTCGCTACCTCCCGCACAACCAGTTCCCGAAAGGCCCCAGCGGCCCCGACAGCTCGCAACCCAGCCTCATCATGAATCCCAATCTTCGCAGCGGGGGCCCAGATTCGGAAGATCCCGGATCCTACGATTCTTCGACATAGTTCACAAAGCCCGGGAAAACTTCGTTCTTTTTTCCAGACAAAACCGGACTGTCGCCTGATTTCATTCAACCGGTTAGTTAAGTTTTCTTAACAATAAATTGCGTTTGCAACCATTCCGACTTATAAGGCAATCCCAATGGGGAGCCGCTACCAGATCATTGAGTCCATCGGAAAGGGCGGGGTCAGCGAAATCTACCGCGCCTACGACAACGAGTTGGATCGCGAAGTAGCAATCAAGAGGCTTCTACCGCTGGAGCGCTCCCGCCTCAACGAACCCCAGGCTTATGGCCTCGATCGCGAGGTCCAGGCCCTGACTCGCCTGCGACATCCCAATGTCGTCTCGCTCTTTGAATTTGGGCAAGACCGAGAAGGGCCTTTTGTTGTGCTCGAATTGATCGAGGGAACGACCTTGCAGGAAGTGATCCTCGAAGGGGCGCTCAGTTATCCCGACTTTCTTGATGTGGCCCGGCAAGTTCTCGAGGCCATGATCGCCGCACACGACATGGATCTTCTCCATCGGGACCTCAAACCGGGAAACATCATGTTGGCCCAGTCACCGGAGGGTGATCTTCAGGTGAAAATTCTCGATTTCGGCGTGTCCAAATTTCAGAAGCAACCATCCACCCAAACGGTCGATATCAGCGGGGCGGTAATCGGGTCCGCGGACTACATTGCTCCGGAACAGGTGGAGCAAAAACCCATCGATCACCGGGCCGATCTCTACTCAATCGGATGCGTCCTCTACTATTCCCTTGCTCAGAAACGACCCTTTCGGGGAGGCAATGTAAGCCAGACGGTTTTGAACCACGTCTCCAACAATGTCGTTCCCATCCGCAGCTTCCGTCCCGACATTCCGGGAATCATCGGGGCGTGGTTGATGAAGATGCTGGAGCGAACTCCTGACAAACGTCCCGGGAACGCCCGCGTTGCTCTGGCCATGCTCGAGAAGGCTCGCCGCCTTGCCAGCGTTCCGGACGCCGAATTTTCCGGATGGAGCGAGCTGGATTCTGACTCCGCCGCCGTCGAACGGGGGGGCCACCACGCTCCCCCGCATATAGCGGAGCCGGAGGGAAAAGGTCACACTGCCCCGCAAGAGGTGCCCGATCACTTTACCCGCGCGGTATAAGTGCCGTTCCAGTTTTCGGGAAGACCGACCTTGAGATAGTGCTCGCACCGGGTCCGGAGAACCTTCGTCGCTCCATCTTCGGGCCAGGTCGCCATGGCCTTATCGAACCCGGAAGAAGCCTCCTCCAATCGACCTTCGAAGTAGAGGAAGAGAGCGGCTTCGTAGGAATCCCGTGCCTCAAGAATTTCTTTTCCCACTTCCCCGGCAAGCCCCAGTGGCTCGAAGATCTCGGTCGATTGCTTCCGACCCACCACGGCAATGCGATCGACAAGCCGCCACTCCAATTGCTCTCCGACGGCTTCGCGGCAGTCGATCCCCACAAGAATCTCCGTGCCATAGAGTTTACTCAATCCCTCGAGACGGCTCGCCAGATTCACACCATCACCGATTGCGGTGTAGGCGAAACGCTCCCGAGTTCCCAAATTTCCTAACAAAACATCTGCCGTATTGATCCCGATTCGGGCCTGAAACTCGAAGAGCCCCATTTCGCGACGCTTGCGATTCAACTCGTGTAGCTCACGCAAAATCTCCATTGCAGAAAGGCAGGCGTTGGCCTCGTGTCCTTTCTCCTCCTCCGGAGCGTTGAACAAAGCGAGGGTACCATCCCCGGTAAAGCTGCTCGTAATCCCCCCCCGGTTCTCCTGACATTGTGCCACGATTTCCAGAAACTCGCTCAATTCAGAAAACGCGTCATCGGGAGTGAGGGATTCACTGAAAGCTGTAAATCCGGCGAGATCCGTAAAGACCACGGTTACCTTTCTCAAAACCCCGCCGAGATTTGCTTCATCCCCGCGTGACAAAAGCAGGCGAACGAGGTCCCGGGGGACATAGCGTGAGAAAGCGCGCAGACTGACTTTCATCTTTCCAACAGAGTCATTGAACGACGCCACTTCGCGGATATTCGAAGAAACAGCGAACTCGGAATCCCGGAACTGTAAATTTCCGAGGCTGTCAAGCTCCTCGCTGATTCTCGCCAGCGGCTTGGTAACCTTCCGGGCCTGACCCACCCCCAAGGTGATCGCAATCGCGAGAATCACGATTCCCAACGCGATCGTCACGTAAAGATTCCGGTATACCAGATCGAGATACTCCGTTCTCGGGACAACCACGGCCGCATAGTAACGGGTCGGCCCGGGAATATCGATCGGCTGAACCAGCGACAGATAGTCTACTCCGCGATGACTGAACTGCTCCTCGAGCGTCTCTTCGATTTCCAGTTCCGAGAAATCCCACACGTGGCTTTCGATAGCCTCCTGCAGGGGCGCGGCATGGATGTGCTTTCTCACCGAAACGGGAACGACCGAAGCCCCGCCGTCGAGGAGGAGAAAGGCAGATCCGTTTTCCCCGATTTCAAATTCATCGAGGAAAGCACCGAGACGTCCCAGCTCGAGATCTGCTCCGAAAACTCCTAACACATTTCCGTCAGGACCCCGTCTGGCACGGGCGGCCGTGATTCCGACGACACGAGTACTGAGAAACCCATAGGGCGGCGTCCAGATGATCCCCTCGTTTTCAGCCGCCTGCTGATACCAGGGCCGCTCACGTGGATCATAGGGATTCGGGTTTTTGGGAGTCAACTCTGCCGACACCACAGCACCGTCCTTTTCGACGACGTAACCCTGCGCGATTCGACCATTGTCAGAATGAATCCGACTGACTGTGAAGCGACCGTTTTGATCAATATTGCATCCTAACATGTAGCCGGTGGACTCTTCAGCATAGTAGATCCAGACAATGTCAGGTTCCGTCTTGAGATAGGCGCTGAGCAGGCGGGCCTCTTCCTTCCAGTGAGCCGCGCTCGCTTCTTCGATATCCGGATCGGGGAAAACCGCCGTTTCGAGAAATTCAATGACCGGTTCGGTCCGGTCAAAGTAGGCCTGCACTTGCTGCTGAACCCGCTCATCGACCTGCTTGAAAAGATCCCGTCGCAAACTCACGACTGAGTTGCGGGTGGTGATGTAGGCCACCCCGCCGAGAAGCAGGGCGGTACCCAGGAGAAGGCTGACGAGCAGCAGAACAATTGATTTTCCGAGGGTGAGCTTCATTTCTATTGACCCTCCCGCCGGAGATCAGGGTAAGTTTTTGCGAAGTAGGGATTGCCCGTCAATCTCAATCTCTGATAGCATACTCCTACCATGTCCGAACCCGATATCGCTGCCAAAGAACCCGTCAAAGTCACCCTCGAATCGGGAAAGGCCTACTTTTTCTGCACCTGCGGGAAATCCGCCAACCAACCTTTCTGCGACGGATCCCACAAGGGAACGGACTTTTCTCCGCAGAAATTCGAGGCAGAAAAAGACGGCAATGCTTTTCTCTGTCAGTGCAAACGAACCGCGAATGCCCCTTTCTGCGACGGTTCGCACTCCAAATTGTAGTTGGCAATCCACCGAAATCACTTCGCCGCTTTCTCTTTTGCCGGCGCCTCAGATCCGCTTCGCTTCCTGAATTCCGTCAGCGAAAGACCGATCGATTCCGCAGCAGTGGCTTCGTCGCCATCCACTTCCGCGAGAGCCACCCGAATCAGTGCCTCGATCGCAAGCTCGACCGCTGACTTGTCGTCATTCTCCTCCGCCGCCATCAGGAAGCGGCGTGCCGCACTGTTGAGTTTGGCTTCCACTTTCTTTCCGTTCGACGTCTGCTGATCAAAAGGCAGATCGCCTGGCAGAAGAACATTCCCCGAAGCGAGGACACAGGCCCGCTCCACGAGATTCTCCAACTCCCGCACGTTACCGGGCCAGTGGTAGTCTTCGAGCGCCTCGATGGCCTCTTTCGAAAACTGCATCGAGCGGTGCTTCCCTTTTTCGCTCTGATTTTGAAGGAAAAATTCAGCAAGCAGGCGGACATCCTCAATCCGGCGACGCAGGGGCGGGATGTGAATGCGGACCACGTTCAGGCGATAGAACAAGTCTTCGCGAAACTTTCCGTTCTCCACTTCCTCCTCCAGCCGCTTGTTGGTTGCGGCGAGAATTCTCACTTCGCTGTGCAAATTCTGATTTCCGCCGACCCGGGAAAATTCCCCACTCTGGAGAACCCGTAGCAGCTTGCTCTGCACTTCCAGGGGCATGTCGCCAATTTCGTCGAGAAAAAGCGTTCCTCCATCGCATTGTTCGAACCGGCCGACACGCTGACTGACGGCTCCGGTGAAAGCACCTTTTTCGTGACCGAACAGTTCGCTCTCCAACAGGTTGCTGGGAATCGCAGCGCAGTTGATGGCCACGTACTCCGACTTGGCGCGCCGGGAGAATTTGTGGATCGCGTTGGACACCACTTCTTTGCCAACCCCGCTCTCGCCTGTGATCAAAACAGGAGCATCGGCACGAGCCACCCGACCGATCAGTTTATAGACATCCTGCATCGCCGCAGAACGCCCGATGATGAGATCTTCCGGTGCCTGGGGAATCGCGATCGCGCCCGAATCGCCGGAACCTTCCTCGGCCATCCGCATCTGCTCGGCGGACTGAAGGGCGCGCTCGGCAACCTGGCGAAGCTCAAAGTGGATCGACTCGCGGGGCAATACGTCAAAGGCCCCGATGCGCATCGCTTCAATCACGGAGTTCGTGCTGTTGACGAGGCCGTTCAGAATGACCATGGCATTCGGCTTGGAAAGACGAACTTTCTTCAGCAGGTCCACTCCACTGACCGGCTGGAGATGAAACTCCGCAACGAGCAAGTCCGCATCGTGTTTCGTAAATAACTTCAGGGCCTCCTCGGAAGAGGAGGTCGTGTAGATTTCCACGGACTCTGCGTTCAAATATTTTACCGCCCACGCGAGAAAGTCAGGATCGTTGTCAGCGACAACGACCGATTGGTTCTGGATATCTGCCATAAAGGGTTGAAACTCAGAGCGATTAAAAAGGTTCCTGCACCCACGTTACGACTCCGAGAATCGGACTATACCACAAACGATCTTTTTCACTGATTTTTTGCCCATGAAATACCGCAAAATTCCTTCGGAATTGTTTACTTCCAACCGGAAAAATCTGGTCAAAAAGCTACCACCCGCGAGTATTACGATCTTTCACTCCGCCGAAATCCCGTGGCGCTGTGCGGATGGTTCGATGCATTTCATTCAAAACTCCGATCTGTTTTATCTCACCGGGGTGGATCAGGAGGAATCCATTCTACTTCTCTGTCCGGAGCATTCCGATCCCGAAATGAGAGAGATTCTTTTCGTCCGCGAAACTTCCGATCTCATTACGATTTGGGAAGGTCACAAGCTCTCCAAAGAGCAGGCCACCGCCGTTTCCGGAGTCACGAAGGTGCTCTGGACGACCGAATTCGAACCGACGCTGCGACGCCTAGCACGAGAGTTCGACCGCATTGCCCTGAACTACAACGAACACACCCGAACCGGGGCGCCCATCTTCTACTCCCGGGACGATGCCTTTCGGAAGTGGTGCCAGGACCTCTATCCCGATCACCGGTATGAGCGCATTGCCCCGACGATGCACGAACTCCGGGCGCAGAAGTCCCAACCGGAAATTGATCTGCTCCAGACTGCCTGTGATATCACGGCAAAAGGCTTCAACCGGGTCCTGAAGTTCGTGGAACCCGGGAAAATGGAATACGAGGTGGAGGCCGAATTTCTCCACGAGTTCGTTCGCCATGGGTCGCGGGGGTTTGCCTACGAGCCCATCATTGCCTCCGGCAAAAATGCATGCATTCTTCATTACCTGAGCAACGATCAACCCTGCAAGGACGGGGATCTTTTGCTCATGGACGTCGCTGCGGAATACGCGAACTACAACGCAGACCTCACCCGCACCATTCCGGTGAATGGAAAATTTACGCCCCGCCAACGCGACGTCTACAATGCCGTTCTCCGGATTTTCCGACTCTGTATCGACGAATTGATCGTCCCCGGGAAGCACATGCGCGAAGAGTACCACAAAGAGGTTGCACGGGCGATGGAGGAAGAATTGATCGGACTTGGTTTGCTGGATGCGTCCGAAGTGGCGAAGGAACGTGAACAGGAAGATCTCCCGGAGGAAGGGCGCGCCTACCGGAAATATTTCATGCATGGCGTTTCCCACAGCCTCGGGATCGACGTACACGATGTCACCCCAACCGCCACCGAGTTTGTCGAAAACATGTGTGTCACCGTTGAGCCGGGAATTTACCTGCCGGACGAAGGTTTCGGCGTCCGCCTCGAAAATGACATCATCGTTCGAACAGGTGGGAACCTCGATCTCATGGCCGACATCCCGATCGAAGCGGATGAAATCGAAGCTCTCATGGCTAACCGGTAACTAGCAATTTCTCACAAAACCAAATCCATATGTCTCCCTCAGATCGTTCCGCAAAAGTTCGCGAAGTCTCTCTGTATTTTCTCCCCGTGGAAATGCGGGTGCCCCTCAAATTCGGAAACCAGGTGCTCGACTCGGTGACCTGCGCGAGGGCCCGTGTTGTCATTGAGGGGGCCGATGGAAAAACTGCCGAAGGCTGGGGGGAAACCCCTCTCTCCGTAGGCTGGGTCTGGCCGGCCGACTTTGATTTCGAAAACCGTCACACCGCATTGAAAGATTTTTCGATCCTGCTCGCCGGAGCCCTGGAAAAATTCGATCGTTCGGGCCACGCCTTCGAGATCGGCTACGACTTCATCGAAAACCGTCTTCCCGCCCTGCAGGACGAATTCAATGCGAACCGGGAACCGGGAACCGGGCTCCCTCATCTCGCTGCCCTCGTCTGCTTCTCGCTCTTTGACATCGCAGTTCACGATGCCTACGGAAATCTTCACGAACGACCGGTCTATCAAACCTACAATGCGGAATTTCTGAGCCACGATCTCAGTCATTTTCTCGAGCCGGACGCGGATCATGTTTCCTTCGAAGGTCTCTATCCGGCCGATTTTCTGACGGCACAGCCGGAGGAAAAACTTCCTGTCTGGCACCTTGTCGGCGGCCTCGACCCCCTCACCGAAGACGACCTCACCGGAGACGAACCGGACGATGGCTATCCCGTTCTCCTGACCGAATGGATTCGCGATGATGGCCTCGACTGCCTCAAGATCAAACTTCAGGGGAACGATGCGGAGTGGGACTACGACCGTCTTCTACGAATCGGGAAAATCTCCCGGGACCTCGGTGTCACCTGGCTGACGACCGACTTCAACTGCACCGTAACCGATCCGGCCTACGTGAATGACATTCTCGACCGGCTCAAATTGGAAGACCCCGTCACCTACCAGAAAATTCTCTACGTCGAGCAGCCCTTTCCCTATGATCTCGAAGCCAACCGCATCGACGTTCGCAGCGTGAGCGCCCGCAAGCCGCTCTTCATGGACGAAAGTGCCCACGACTGGCGTTATGTTCGTCTCGGCCGCGAACTCGGCTGGACCGGGGTCGCATTAAAAACCTGCAAGACGCAAACCGGCGCTCTCCTCAGTCTCTGCTGGGCCAAGGCGCACGGCATGACCCTGATGGTCCAGGACCTCACCAATCCGATGATTGCTCAAATACCGCATTATATCCTCGCGGCCCACGCCGGGACGATTATGGGCGTCGAATCGAACGCCATGCAATTCTATCCCGAAGCGAGCGCGCCGGATCGTGAGGTGCACCCGGGGCTCTACAAGAGACAAGAGGGTGTCCTTGATGGCTCAACCCTGTCCGGTGACGGTTTTGGTTATCGAATGGACGAGGTGGCTCGCACCCTGCCCGCGCCCGTTTACGGATCATGAAACCCTTTGTCGTCATCATGGGAGTTTCCGGCTGCGGAAAGACGACCGTTGCCAGCCTGCTCGCAGATCGAATTCCGAATGCCACTTTTCTCGAAGGGGATTCGTTTCACCCGCCGGCCAACAAGGAAAAAATGGGAGCAGGCATCCCGCTGACAGACGAGGATCGCTGGCCCTGGTATGAAGTGCTCAATGCGGCTGCCCACGAAGCGATTGCCTCCGGAAGCACCCCGGTGCTGGCTTGTTCCACATTGAAGGAGTCCTACCGCAAGGTTCTTTCCCGGGGCTTCGACGCCTTTCGCCTCGTCTTTCTGGAAGGATCTTTTGACCTCATCAAAGCGCGCATGGACGAGCGGGATCACGAATACATGACCTCCACCCTGCTCGAAAGCCAGTTTGAGACCCTCGAAGAACCGGAGGCCGGCGAAACTGTTCTCACGGTTTCGATCGGGAAATCGCCGGAGGAAATCGTCGAGGCGGTTTTGTCGTGGTTGGAGGAAACGACTTAGAACGGCTGGAGAGAAAAACGAACTCACGACTCATGGGCAAATTCCTTTTCATTCGCGGCGGAGCAGTCGGTGACTTCATCCTGACGATGCCGGCCATTCAGCTGGTTCGCGATCAACTCCCCGACAATGAGATCGAAGTGCTCGGATACCCGGCCGTGACGGAACTCGCGCTTGTCACCGGTCTGGTTGATCGGACCCGATCGATTGAAGACGCCCGGCTCGCTGCCTTTTTCGCTCCCGGTGCGGAGCTCAATCAGGATTGGTGCGATTACTTCGCGAGCTTCGACGTCGTCCTGAGTTATCTCTACGATCCCGACGGATTCTTTGCCGGAAACCTGGAACGGGCCGGAGTGAAGACGCTTCTCAACTGCCCCTTTCGTCCGGCAGAAACCGACCCTCCCGTATCCGCCGCGATCCAACTCGCCAAACCTCTCGAGCGTTTCGCGCTCTTTCTCGAAGAGCCGGCACTGGCTCTGAACTACGCGGACTCGGTTTCCTCACCTCTGCCTCCGGGCGAAGGAAAGACCCGCATCGCGATTCATCCCGGGAGCGGTAGCCCTTCAAAAAACTGGAGTTTTGAATCCTGGATCGAAGTGCTCAGCCACCTTCACGGGGAATTGGAGTCCGTGGAGTTCATCGTCACCAGCGGCGAAGCGGAATATGAAGTCATTGCCGATTTTCTCGCTCTACTCGACCAGAGAAATCTGCCCTATCACCATCTCGCCGGAAAAACGCTTCCTGAACTCGGAGTGGTCTACAGCGAAGTCGATCTCTATCTCGGACACGACAGTGGCATTTCGCATCTCGCCGGAAGTGCGGGTGCGAGAGGGTTTCTCCTTTTCGGCCCCACCAATCCGGAGATCTGGGCCCCCCCCGGTGGAGCCCTTCAACCCATCCTTTCACCGGATGGTTCTCTGGGAGGAATTCAAGTCGATCAGGTGATGGAAATGATCCGTTTTGAAAGTTCTTCACACACTAATAGAAGAGTAGATATTTCCCGCCAAAATTAATCTTCTTATTCTATCCGTGAATAACCTGAACAAGCAGTCGTAAGTCATTGATGGAAAGAAGATCACACCGGAATTTCACCTGTGAATAACTGAGCAACACTCTGGTGATCACTTCACCTTCTTGTGAAAAACCGCGAACTTGTTCAGAATTCTCCACACTTATGCCCCGGTTGTTGCACCCTCAATTGTCTCCTTCCAGACCTCCTGTTCGAGAGCATTGATCGCGGCATTGATTTCCGCCTCTTTCTTGCTGGATCCCTCTCCGCGACCGAGCTCCATTTTCTCCCAGATTACCTCCGCTACGAAGATCTTGTCGTGGTCGGGACCTTCCTGGGAAACGATCCGGTAGCTGGGGCTGGTGGGAGTAATGGCCTGCAGATTCTCCTGGAGCTCGCCTTTCGGATTGTTCTCGTCCGGTTGCCGCGCGATTTCCTCGATGAACTCCCGGAAATTATCGAGAATGAACGACCGGGCTTTTTCCATACCCCCGTCGATGTAGATCGCCCCGGCAAGGGCTTCGAGGGCGTCGGCAAGATTGGAGGGGCGCTCGCGGCCTCCGCTGGCAGCTTCGCCTTTGCCGAGAAGAAGTGCCGGGCCCAGTTCAATTTTCTCGGCAAAGCGTTGCAGGCCGTCGCGCGAAACCAGGCGACTGCGCATCTTGGTGAGTTTCCCTTCGCTGAATTTCGGGAAGAGATGATACAGCTCGTCGGTGAGGATCAACTGGATGACGGCATCCCCGAGATACTCGAGACGTTGGTTGTCAAAGTGGGGGCGCTTTGTCTCGTAGGCGAGCGAGGGGTGTGTCAAGGCCTCCGCAAGCAGGAGTGCGTTTGAGAACTTGTAGCCGATTCTGGCTTCCACCGATTCCATGAGATAGGATCATTTCCCATCCCTTCCGGAATTGGAAGAGAAAGAAATGGGGTGGCTGACGGGATTTGAACCCGCGACAACCGGTACCACAAACCGGGGCTCTACCCCTGAGCTACAGCCACCATCTCTGTAGAAAAACCCGGGGGTTGATCCAAAGAGGAGCGGAAAATACGGCAATCATTTTTATTTTCCAGCGGAAAATTCGATTTGGCGGGCGAAGAAATTGTTCGTATGGGTTCGGCGTAGCGTATTCAACGTCGAACACCCCATGATTTCTCTCGATCCCGCCTATCGCCCGGTTGCTTTCAAAGAGTGGAAGCTCATTTCCGATGCCCTTGTTCGTGGAGAACAGTCGGTGATCCTCCGCAAAGGGGGAATCTCCGAAGGGAGGGAGGGGTTTCAGTGGCTCCACGAGCAGTTTTTTCTGTTTCCGAGCCTCTTTCACGAGCAGGCGAAGCAGGTAAAGCCGGAAGCGGATGGATCAGAACGAAAGATTCCCGCACCCATCGCTCCTGAAGGGCAGGTCGCTTTTTCCGTTTTCGTGGAAACTCTTTCCACTGGCCGATTGACCGATTGGGAGGAAGTGAAGCAGCTCGAGCCCTATCACATCTGGAACGAAGAAATCATTCGGGAGCGTTTTGACTGGGGAGACGAGCCCGGAATCTCCTATGCGGTCGTGCGGGCACATGCGCTCGGAGATCCATGGATTCTCGATGATCGCAAGACTTTCGGAGGCTGCCGGTCCTGGTTTGGTCTCCCTCCGGAGGAAAAGGGAGGTTTTCGCGAGCGCCTTGAAAGTGCGTCCGCGATCGAGGCTTCCTGCGGATACCCTGATTTGGCTTACTCGTCAGACTGATTTCGATTGGCAAATCGGCGGGCGTGCGGTTTCATAGCACTGAACACGTTACCTCCCTCCAATCAGACCATGTTACCAGAAGTCGAGAAACTCCTCCGCGTCCAGCACCACGATCAAAAGCTCAATTCGATCAAAAAGGAGCTCGCTGATATTCCGCTCGAAGAAGAAGACATTCGCGACAAGTTGTCCGCTGACCGGAAGGCGCTCGAAGAGGCCAAGACAAATCTTCAGCGGGTCGAAGTGGCCGTAAAAACGCTCGAAATCGATGTCGAGACGCGGCGCGACAGCATCAATAAACTCAAGGTGCAGCAGTTTGAGACGAAGAAGAACGAAGAATTTCGCAGAATGGGCATCGAGATTGAACGCTACGAAGCGGAGATTTCCGAACTCGAAGACAAAGAGATCGAGCTGATGGAGGAAGCCGAGAAGCAACGGAAAGCTCTCCAGGAAGCCCGGGCAAAATTTGAGGAAAATGAAGTGTCCGTCGAAGAGGAGATCGAAGACCTCGGCTCACTGAAAATCAAGTTGGAGTCTGACTACGAAAAAGAAACCGCAGACCGGCAGGAACAGGCGTCCGCGGTGGAGGAAGATCTTCTCTACGGCTATGACCGCCTTTTCAAAGCGAAAGCGGGAATGGCGGTCGTCGGACTTGTCGATGAAGTCTGCCAGGGTTGCCACATGAAGGTGACGAAATCGACCGTTGTCGAAGTGAAAGCCGAGAAGAAAGTAGCAAACTGTGAAAACTGCGGACGGATTCTCTACTGGTGGACAGATGATTCGGTAGGGAAAAACATGGGTGACTACTAGGCACCTCCCGTCGACTACGGGCATTTCGCCATCCCGGAAACCCCGCTTGCACCGTCGCGAAGGGGGGGTATTTTCCCAGCCCTCCGCGAAATGGAGGTCGACGCCTGTTGGCGTCCCACTTTGACCCTGAGAAATCTCATGTACAGAACGCATCATTGCAATGAACTCCGCAAATCACACGCAGGTGAAACCGTCACGCTGTCCGGGTGGGTCAATACGGTTCGCGATCAGGGCGGAGTGATCTTTATCGACATTCGTGATCGCGAGGGTGTGACCCAGTGTGTTTTCCGGGCCGAGGAAAATGCGGAAGCCGCCAAGCTCAGCCACAGCCTGCGAAGCGAAGATGTAATTCAGGTAGCGGGCAGGGTTGATCATCGACCCGAGATCGATGGCCAATCAACGATCAATGAAAAGATTGAGACCGGCGAAGTCGAAATCGTGGTGACCGATCTTACCATTCTCAACAAAGCGGAAGTCCTCCCGTTCCAACTCGACAAGGAGTTGAGCAATGAAGACCTTCGTATGAAACATCGCTATCTCGACCTGCGGCGTCCGCGGATGACGAGAAACCTGCGAACTCGTCACGCGATTACGAAGGCACTTCGTGATGGCCTTGACGAAAATGGTTTTGCGGAGATCGAGACTCCGATTCTTTCCAAGTCGACTCCGGAAGGAGCGCGTGACTTTCTCGTTCCTTCGCGTCTCAATCCCGGAAAGTTTTACGCTCTTCCCCAGGCACCGCAGCAGTACAAGCAGCTTCTCATGGTCGCCGGCATCGAGAAGTATTTCCAGATTGCCCGTTGTTTCCGCGACGAGGACCTGCGCGCCGACCGCCAGCCCGAGTTCACTCAGGTCGATATCGAGGCGAGCTTCATTTCCACCGAGGACATTTTTGCCCTGATTGAAGGCCTTCTTACCAAGGTGTTCGCCGAATCCCGGGGCGTCGAAATCAAGACGCCGTTTGATCGTCTCGATTACTGGGACGCCATGGATCGCTACGGAAATGACAAGCCGGAGCGTCGTTTCGGATGCGAAATTGTTGATTTGTCAGAGCATTTCAAAGATTCCGGCTTTGGTGTTTTCAAGCGCGCCATCGAAGGTGGCGGCGTCGTTCGCGCGATCAATGCCAAGGGGTTTGCCGGAGTTTCGACAGGACAAATCAAACGTCTCGAAGAAGTCGCAAAAGAGGCGGGCGCTGGAGGACTTGCCTACATCCAGGTGCGTGGCAAAGCACACGACACGTGGCGTTCCCCGATCGTAAAATTCTTCAGTGAAGAAGAACTGGCTGCGATCGAGAAAGATCTCAACATCGAGGAAGGGGATCTTATTCTCTTTGGGTGCGACTCCCGTCGCACAGTCTGCGACGTCCTTGGTCGCCTCCGTCTCGAGTGTTGCGAGATGAACAACTGGCTCGAAGGCAAGGAAGGCGAACTCGATTTCCTTTGGGTGGTCGATTTTCCACTGCTCGACTACGATGACGACGAGGGAAAATGGAACGCTGTTCACCACCCCTTCACTCGTCCCAAGGCCTGTGATGAAGCCTTGCTGGAAGACGAATCGAAGTGGGGAGAAATCCGGGCTGAAGCGTATGATGTGGTCCTGAACGGAAACGAGCTCGGCGGTGGAAGCCTCCGGATTCATGAGCGCGATCTCCAGGCACAGATGTTCCGTGTTCTCGGAGTCGATGATGAAGAGCAGGCGGAAAACTTCGGCCACATTCTCGGAGCGTTTCAATATGGTGCCCCCCCTCATGGTGGAATCGCCCTCGGCCTGGATCGCCTCGTTATGCTGGCGTGCAAAGAAGAGAGCATTCGCGAGGTGATTGCCTTTCCCAAGAACAACAAGGGCATCGACCTTATGTCGGCGAGCCCGGCAGAAGTGGATTTCAAGCAGTTGCGTGAGATTTACGTGAAATCGACGGTTCAGGAAAAGAAAGACTGATCCTGACCCCAAATTGATTATGAGCAAAGCCCGTCTTGTCCGTCTCGTTGTAATCGTCGTCGTCGCGGGCGTAGTGTATTGGCAACGTGGTAACGTGCCGAAATCCGAAACCGGTGAATCCTCGAAGAGTGGTTCGACGGCGGTTCTCAAGGACAGCCCTCTTCCCGGGAAAGGTTCCACTGCCACTCTCAAAGAGAATCCTTTGTCCGATGCCGGGAGTGGCCAGGTCGAAAAGGTACGTGGCTACGACAAGCTCACCGGTGCACGTCTCGTGGATCGGGATGGAAACGATGGAGACAGTTTCTTCGTGAATGCGGGCGGTCGGGAATTCGAGCTGCGCCTCTACTTTGTCGATGCTCCGGAAAAATATCTCAGTGACCGGTACGAGAATCAGAGACGGCGCGTCGCAGAGCAGGCCAGTGAAATGGGCGGCATCACCGTGGAGCAGGCGGTCGAAGTGGGAAAGGCGGCGCAGATCTTCGTCTCTCAAGAACTCAGCGGTAAACCCTTCACCGTGTATACCTATTGGGAAGAAGTCTACGAGGGGGATCGCTACTACGGCTTTGTCGAACTGGCCGATGGGAGTTACCTCGGAACGCGTCTCGTTGAGCAGGGGCTCGTTCGAATTCACACGAAAGGTCCCGGCTCGAAAGAAAATCCTGTTCCCACTCCCGACGGAAAGTCCTTCTTCAAGCATCGCGATCAGCTCTCTGATCTGGAGCGAAAGGCGCAGCGGGCCGAAGCCGGCGCGTGGGGATTGTAGGCCTTGCCATTTCCGGGTCGGGGATGATTTCTCCGGGGTGCCGGGCGAAGCCGCCATTTTCGCCTTGGAATTTTTCCGTATACCGTTGATAACGAGTCTATGACCGCTCGTTTTCTTCTGCTTCTGATCGGGGCAGCTCTTTCCTCCGGAATTTCCTTTTGTGAGGACTGGAAAAAAATCGCGCGGGAGACCGATGAGCCGGCCTTTGGGCTGCTCATTGAGCAAATCATTCCCGCTTCCCAGGCGGAGCAACTCGGATTGAAGAAGGGGGACTTTTTGCTTCAGCTCGACGAGCAACAGCTTCGCGGTTGGGGCTTGAAGCGACGGGGAGATGAGCAGGCGCTCTTCTATGTGAAAAAGGGCGGGACTTCCGACTTCGCGATCGTGAAGAGTGGAAAGATCGGCGTCTATTACCGGGAAGTCTTTCGGCCCTTGGTAGCTTATTTGCGAGGCGAGATTGGAACCCCGTCCGATACGTGGGAGGAGGCGGTGACGGACGTTCTTCTCGACTTGCACGACAATCCGGCGGAAGCCGAAGCGGGCTGGAATGAGGTGTTGGAAATGGGATATCCTGCGGATGAGATGGACGCTTTTGTCCGTGCCTATGTCCGGTGGCGGCAGGGAAAGCCGTTTTCCGCGAAGGAAGCCTTCGACAAGGTTGTGCAGGAGTTTGAAGTTCTTCCGGCCATCTATTTCGCAAAACTGGAGGACCTCGCCTACGCCTCCAATCAAACGGAAGTGCTGCGTAAACTCCATGAACTCGACGGGGAAACGAGTTTGATCGGCGCGAAGTATTTGGAGATCTGGGACAAGTTGAAGCCGGAGGTTTCCGCTCCCCGCAACCTGCTTGCTCTCGCGAAAGAAAGGAGAGCGGAGGACCTTTCTGAAAGATTACAAATGCCGGACGGGGCCAGCAAGTCGGCCCGGCCGATCCAGCAGCTCCTCGATCAGAAAGCGATCCGTGTCTCGGCAGGGCAGTATCGTCTTCACCAGTTTCGGGTTCCGAAAGGAGTCGGGGATTTTCACTGCTCCTTCGCCGCCCATATCCATTGCCATGAGCATTCCGAACGCTGGGCTTCACTGGCCCGGCTGCTGCTCTACGCGGACTCAAAAGAGGATTGGGAGGGCTTTCCATCCAATCGCCTCGCCCGCATCGGAATCGGGGACAGCATGAAAAACGGACCGTATCTTCGACTCGAGGGAGGAATGACCAGTTATTCCCGGCACTATGAGGCTCGGGAACTTCATCTTCCGGTGACCCTGGACGAGAAAAGAGTAGTTCGTCCCCGGGATGAATCCGCGCCTCCCCACACACTGGAGATCGTGAAAATTGGAGACGAGGTCTCTGCCTATTGCAACGGGATCTGCTATCTCCATCTTCCTGTTGCGAAATCCATCGAGACGATGGCGTTCTCCCTTCATGTCTCCGGATTGGAATTTGTGCTGACCGACTTTGGATTCTGGAGCCTGGAACCGGCGAACAAATAGTCCGCTACTCCTTCGTCCAGATCCGTGTGTTCAGATCGAGCTCTTCCACGGTATCGAGAAAGTAGCGAAGTTCGAAGAGCATATTCTGCACCTGCCCGGTATCGGTGGCCGGGAGGGAAGTCGTTGGCTCCAGGTAGGGGGAAGAGTGGGGGACCGAAAGAAAGAGGCAGGATTCCTTGAATCCCAATCGCACTTCGTCTCCGAATCGGGACCGCATATCGAGAATTCTTCTCAGCATGGCGGTGCTGAGGATGTAGCGGGCCTCAACTTCATCCGTAGAGTAGACGGCGAAGGCATTCTCGAACTCCGGGTCTTCGAGGCGGAGGAGCCCGGTATCGGGCCGACCTCCCATTTTCTGAAAAAATCTTCCGACATTCCCAAAGGTTTTCTCGGCCTTGTCGGGAAAAACAAAGGTGCGTCCGTGAAAGTGTTTGTGGAAATCAGCGATGAGAAGCAGGCCGTCGAAGATCGTGACGTAGTAGGTCTCGGATCGGCCTTTGCTATCGGTCCGGGTGCGTCTTTCCTCGGCATCAATTTCGGCCAGTTGGAGATACGTCTTCCCGTGGTTTCCCTGAATGAGATCCTCGGTGCTATAGCGGTCAGGGCTGGAATTGAAAAGTTCCGTTCCGACAAAGGTCGACGAGGGGATGCCCGAATTGGGGTCGTATTGTAAATTCGGATCGATGGTTTCGAGGAGGGCAGGTATGACGGTACGTTTGTAGTGAGTGATATACATTTGTCCGTGGGAAGCAGCTCGAAACTGATACAGGAGAATGCCGATCACAAACCAGACTCCGGCGATGATGAATCCGATCATCCTTGCCTCGATCGCAAAGGAAATGGCGATCAGCGCAAGCAGGGGAATGAATAGGACCAGGAGATAGGTCTTCTGGCGACGTCGGTAGAGCTGACGGCCCGGTTCAAGACGCTCCAGCGTCGGCATCATTTGCTGAATGATCTCGGCGACGTCTCTCATGAATTCATATTCACGTGTATGGGTCCCCGGGAGTCAGCAGACGCTTCGAAAAAGTCGTGGCGCTGAAAGCCGAAGGCACTTGCGACGAGGTTGGAGGGAAAACTTTCGACGGCGGTGTTGATCTCGTAGACCGCGGCATTGTAGGCCCTGCGCGCGGCGGAGATCTGCTCTTCGATTTCGGTGAGGTTTCTTTGTAAGTTTAGAAAATGGGAACTCGACCGCAGCTCCGGATAGTCCTCGGCAACGGCCAGAAGCCGCTGCATCCCGGGTCCGATCTGCTCTTCGACACGGAGGCGCTCGGACTCCGAGAGGTGGCCGGAGTGGATCTGCTGCCGTGCCTCGATGAGGCGGGTAAAGGTCGATTCCTCGTGTCGCGCGAAGCCTTTCACCGTTTCCACGAGGGAAGGGATCAGGTCGTGTCGCTTGCGAAGGTTTACGTCAATACTGGAAAAGGCATTCCGCACCATATTGCGTTTCGCGACCAGTCCGTTGTAGATCAGAATCAGCACGAGGAGAAAAAATCCCCCGCAACCAACCAAAAGAAAAAGCGTGCTCCTCATTACGAGATGACTATAAGTGGGCGCCACGCAGGGAGGCCACTACAAATGAAGGCGCAGTTTGGAGCGGATGCGATTGCCTCGAGCCGGAGAGTAATGGTAGAATGGGCAGAGCGATTTATTTCATCCTGTCCCAATCCGATGCCTGAGGAATACCTAACCGAACAACAAACCACCGAAGTGATCGACTGTCTGCAGCGTGGACGAAAAATCGAGGCGATTAAACGATACCGGGAATTCACCGGAACCGGATTGAAGGAAGCCAAAGAAGCCGTGGAGGCTCTGGAGCGTTCGACCGATCGCAACCGGTCACCGGTTGAGACCAGCGGACATCCTCATGCGGAGAAATCCGGCTGCGGATCATCCGTGTTTCTCATCGGGCTGCTCGGGGCACTCCTCTATGGGCTGCTCCAGGCAGACTCAGGACTGTGACTGACGCCGGGTCGCTTCGCTTTTCAAACGAAGCGCATTCAGCTGAATGAATCCGGTCGCATCATCCTGGTTGTAGGCGTGTTCGGCGCCGCCTTCCATCGTTGCGACATCTTCGTTGTAGAGGCTCAGGGCGGAACGACGTCCCGCCGTGATGATGTTGCCTTTGTAGAGTTTCAAGCGCACTTCGCCGGAGACAGATTTCTGAGATTCGGTCACGAGGGCCTGGAGGGCTTCGCGCTCAGGTGCGAACCAGAAGCCGTTGTAGACGAGCTGTGCATACTTGGGAATGAGTCCGTCGCGGATGTGCATGACCTCCCGATCAACGGTAAGGCTCTCCATCTGGCGGTGGGCATCGAGAAGTATCGTGCCACCCGGAGTTTCGTAGATGCCGCGGCTCTTCATACCGACGAAACGGTTTTCGACCATGTCGATCCGGCCGATGCCGTGTTTGCCACCGAGAAAGTTGAGAACGCGCATGACGCCGTAGGGAGTTAACAGGGTATAGTCGCCCTCCGAACCCTCTTTGGTGACGTCGCCGAGTTCAGAGATGACGTCGTCGATGGTTTCGAGAGCGATGCCGATGCAGTTGCCTTCTTTGAAAAGCAGCTGCACATACTCGGGCTGATCGGGGGCTTCTTCCGGGGAAACACTTAGAACGTACATGTCGCGATCGGCATCACCGCTGGCATCATACCAGGGATCTTCGAGCACACCGCTTTCAAAACTGATGTGGAGAAGGTTCCGGTCCATCGAGTAGGACTTCTTGGCGGAAGCCTGCACCGGGATGTTGTGCTCCGCCGCGTAGTCGATCATTTCGGCGCGGCCCGGAAACTGATCACGGAAGCGCTGTTGTCTCCACGGGGCAATCATCTGGATGTCGGGAGCAAGAGCTGCGGTGGAAAGCTCGAAACGAACCTGATCGTTTCCTTTTCCGGTGGCTCCGTGAGCGATCGCATTGGCTCCGTTCTCGCGGGCGACGCGGACCATTCCTTCCGAAATGCAGGGGCGGGCGATCGAGGTGCCGAGGAGATACTGGCCTTCGTAGATCGCTCCGGCCTGAATCATGGGATAGATGAAATCGGCGGCAAAGGTGGACTTCAGGTCATCGATGATGCACTTCGAGGCACCGGTATTGAGCGCTTTCTCCTCGAGACCGTCCAGTTCCTCCTGTTGTCCGACATCGGCACAATAGGCAATCACCTCGGCCTGGTAGGTGTCGCGAAGCCAGGTGAGAAGGACAGAGGTATCGAGACCACCGGAGTAGGCCACTACGATTTTATTGATGTTTTCGCTCATGGAGAAAGATGCGGTTTGAGTTCTGCGGCAGTCTAGCGACGACGACGCGGAGTGCAAACGGGATTGCAATCGAAGCCGTTGTCGATTTCACTTCTTTGTCTTCACGGCCCGCTTCCGGTCCGGATACAGTTCGCGGCAGATCGGGCAAACCGTCCCGTCGCAGCCGCGGGCAGTGCAGTATTCGCGACCGTAGAAAATGATCTGCAGGTGGAGCTTGTTCCACGATTCGCGGGGGAAGGCACGTTTCAGATCCTTTTCGGTCTGGACGACGTTTTTCCCGTTCGTCAGTTTCCATCTCTGGGCGAGCCGGTGAATGTGTGTGTCGACGGGAAAGGCCGGCACCCCGAAGGCCTGGCTCATGACGACGGAGGCAGTCTTGTGGCCGACCCCGGGCAATTCCTCGAGCGCGGCCATATCTTCGGGGACTTTTCCCCCATGTTGGTGGAGCAGAATTTTCGAGAGTTCCGAGATCGCGACCGACTTTCGCGGGGAAAGTCCGCAGGGCTTGATGATCTCCCGGATTTCCTCGACCGGAACCAGTGCCATCTTTTCGGGCGTGTCGGCCCGTTTGAAAAGTGCCGGCGTGATTTTATTGACCCGCTCGTCGGTGCACTGCGCCGAGAGGAGCACAGCGATCAGGAGAGTGTAGGGATCCTTGTGATCCAGGGGAATGGGCGTCTCCGGATAGAGACCTTCGAGCCGCGCGGCAACGTGGGCGGCTCGCTCCGCTTTTGTCATCCTCAGAGAGCAGAATGACTAGGCGCTTCCGCCTGTGCTCTTCTTGAAAGAGCCGGTTTCGCCCTTCTTCTCAATTTCGCGGAGCATCGTGCGAACGTGGTGAGCGTGGCGGACGTGCTTGCGACTGTCGAGGATCTTGCGGCTCTCTTCAAAGGAACCCCACTCAAGGACGCGGATGGGAATATTGCGGGCTCCCCACTGGCCGATGCCGGCGAGGTTCGGCTTGTAGATATCGATCGTTTTTGTCCCGGTAAGGGCACTGCCGTAGTCGTCGACCACGTATTCATAGGGAAGTCCTTCGATCATGAAGCGGGTTCCCATGGGAAATTTGGACCAGTCGGCGGCCGCACTTCGCACTTTCGAACCGTATTGGAGTGTGTTTC
Organism: Verrucomicrobiales bacterium; assembly: GCA_029213265.1. Classification (GTDB taxonomy): domain Bacteria; phylum Verrucomicrobiota; class Verrucomicrobiia; order Verrucomicrobiales; family DEV007; genus Arctic95D-9. The sequence continues at coordinate 41,782 of JARGNG010000038.1, forward strand.
CGGCCGCACTGAGACGACCATAGGGGAGGCTGTCGGCCTGAAGGTGGCTGTAGGCCGTGGTGCGCACCATCATGATCTGATTGGTGGGCAGGTTGTCGACCGAGGTCAGCGGAACGGATGCCAGTGTAAAGGGTGGCTTCACCTCCGCAGGTTTCGGCTGAGCGGGTAGATCCCGGACTGGGCGTTCCTGAGCGACGGGATCGAGATCAGCAGGGGAACCGATCGATTCAGAAGCGGCTTCGGAGGGAGTCGCGGAGGCCGGCTCTTCCTTGGAAATTCGAGCCACGGCTTCGATGTTTGACTGCGAAACGGCAGACAGATTCGACGTGGTTGTGCAGCTGGTCAGGGGAAAAGCGAGGAAGCTTCCTGCAGCCAAAAACAAGATCGGAGACGTAGCGGTTCTCTTGCGCATGAAATTGCGGTTCTTTTTACGATAGAGGAGACAGTTGTCAACTATCTCACCTTCACAGGATTAACTTACTCTTGATTTGAATCGGGGTCCACGCCCTTTTTCGGTGCCTTTCAGCTCTTCAAGTGGATTACTAACTGGTTCGCGAGTGGTCAAATTCGCGCCATTCCCGAAGGAAACGCAGCTCAAAGACGGGTGCGGCCCCCAATTCTTAGAATCTTTTTTAAATTTTCGGAGTCAAACTTACCGATTTCGCAGATCAGCGACCGTTTCGCGCTGTTGGTGGGAGAAAACGGTGAGACGGTCCTGTTTGATCTCGAGTGTGAGCACTCCGCTTTGATCAAGAGTGAGCAGCGTCGCGCTGCGCTGTTGCAGCATTTCGCGAAAGATTTCCGGAATGCGCTGGGAGGAGGGAAATCCCGCGTTGCTGGAAAGGACGATCTTCGGGTCGACCGCTTCCACAAACCGGGCCAGGCCGGAAGGGCTTTCGAGGTGCTGTCCGCGGATCCATACGTCGGATTTCAGATTCACACCCGACTGGATCAGTGTCTTTTCCGTTTCGAATCCCGCGTCGAAGGTCATGAGGACGGTCCAGTCGTAGACTTCCATCTTCATCACCAGAACGCGATCGTCGGCGATCCGGCCTTCGTTGCTTCCGTCCGGGGCGATCACGTGGAACTGAACCGGCGTTTCCAATTGATCGGTCCGAATCCGTTGTCCGGCCGTGAGCGGGTGGGTCGGTATGCTCAAAGAGTTCGCCACTTCCCTGATCCGGGGATAGGCGGAGGATCGATTGTCCGCCTGCGGTTCGAGCATCATTCCCGGTCGGAAATGGGTGAGAACTTCCGGAACCGCTCCGATGTGTCCGACGTCACCGTGGCTGAGAATGACCGCGTCAATGCGATTGATGCCGCGGCTGCGAAGAGTCGGAAGCATTTGCCTCTGGTAGGTCCGCGGGCCGCCGGAATCGATCATCCAGAAAGAGCGACCCTTCGTGTGATGGTTGGGAAAAGAAAGTAGAGCCGCTCCTTCGCTCCGTTCCCCCATGACATCGAGGGTCACGGAATTTGCATCAGGCGCCTGGTCGAAGAATTCTCCACTGTGGCGGTGAGCGCCGGGAAGGGAGGCGAAAAATTGGGCCGTAGCCGTGAGCACCACGGCGACGCCGACGGTGAGTTTGTTCAATAGCGAAGTCAGCCAGAGCATCTTGAGACCAAAACTTGCGAGGGCGGCGGCCGCGAATGTGACGATGACTCCCGCGAGAGGAACGAGGAATAGATTCGCGAGAACTCCGACCGGGGAAAAACTTTGAAAATGCCAGGTCAGAAGCCCGAGTGATCCCATCCAGGAGACGACCGAAAGGGCAAGAAGCGCTGTCGATACAGTGACCGCATGATCCCTCCAGCGTTGCGCCGGCTGGAGAAGGGTTTTCGGAATGTAGGGATCGGAGAGCCACGGCTTTGCGAAAAACTTCCGCACGGGTTCTGCGAAGAGGCCGATACAAAGAAGGACGGCGAAGGAAAGCTGGAATCCCGGCAGAAAGAGCTGCTGTGTGTCGAACCAGAGAATCAGCAGTCCTGCCAGCGCGAGACTGTTCACGAGGCGGGGGCGCTCTTTGAAGGCAAAGGCAGCCAGAAGAATGCACAGCATAATCGCAGCCCGAACTGCGGAAGGACGCAGTCCGGTTAAAATCGCGTAGAAGAGCACAAGTGGAATGACGACAAAGACCGCGTATCGTTTCGGGAGGCGAAAGAAAAGAGCGACGGCCATGAGGAGTCCGGCCACGATTCCGACATGCAGACCGGAGACGGCGAAGATGTGCATCGTTCCGCTGCGGCGAAACAAGTCCTCCAGTTCTTCCGGGGAATTCTCCCGGGCTCCGAGCGACATCGCGGCGATGAGCCGTGCGTAGCTTTCGTCCTTTTCAGACAAACCGACCGCGAGCGCTTCTTCCATCCGGTCACGAAGCCTTTGAGAAAACGCGATCAGAGAAGATCCGTTTTTTTCCTCCTGCACAGCGAGGGAGTCGCCCGCCCGGATTTCCACGCGGGCCAGCGAACCGGATTGCCGGAAGTAGAACGCTTTCGGATCGAAACCTCCCGGAGCGACCGCAGATTCGAGTGGTCTCAGTAGTCCTGAAAATTGAATCGTGTCGCCGTATTCGATTTCTAAATCAGGCTTTTGAAACCAAACCGGAACGCGGTGGCGGCAGGGGATCGTTTTTCCGCCCAGTTCGAGCGAAGTGAGTTCCAGGGTTCCGGAGGTCGAGCGCTTTCCGGAAAGGGTGCGGGAAGCGATCCAGCCTGCTCCCTCGATTTCGATCCCGTCCTCTGTGTGCAGCGCGTCGGCGAGAGGAAAAGAGTGAATCGTCCGGAGGTTCGCGGCGTGGAGCCAGGCAAAAGCGATCCATCCGAGGAGAGAGGCGACCGCAATCGGAAGGAGCGTGCGCTGTTTCCGGAGAGCCATCCCGAAAAGAGCGGTCAGAAGAAGAACGGCTGCCACCCCGATTGCCGGATTCTGCCCGTCGAGGTAGGTAATCCCTGTCATCGCGAACGCACAAACCGCCACCAGTGGATTTCTCCGGAGGCTGTGATCGAGCCAATCAGAGACTCTCCGAAATGCAATTTTTGAAAAATCGTGCGATTTCTTCAAAAATGAAGTTGGCATTCTCCAAGACATCTGTAAATTCCCCTCCCTTCCCGGTTCCATCCGGGATTCGGAAATCGGATTTCTAAACTTCCGTTAAATATTAGAATTTCTAAAATTTAATTGGAAACTTTTTAAAATTCGAGGACCGTATGCGAGTGCGGGTATAGCTTAGTGGTAAAGCCCTAGCCTTCCAAGCTAG
>JARGNG010000130.1 GCA_029213265.1 Verrucomicrobiales bacterium
TGGAATTGTTCGAAAACTCCCTAATCTTGGAGTATCCGAATTTTTAGACACTACGCCAGTTCGGGTGACTCGATCAGCGACAATGCACTCCGAAAAGCTTGTCGGATTATCCAAATCCAACGAAACGGCCAGGGCATGATTTGAGTGTCAGGGCAGTGCCCCATACTGCTGCTCATAATCCGTTAGCAGACGGGCATACAGTTCTTCCGCTTCCTCAGCCTTCCCGGCAAGGTCCGCTGCCGTTTCCCGGGCTCCGTTCACAATATTTTCTGCCGAGTCGGCGTCTCTCGCGGCATCATCCGCCCGATCCTGGGCGTCCAACGCAGCAGCGAGGGCCTTTTCGAATTCTTTCTGCTTATTCTCGGCTTCTTTCGAAGCAGCCGTTGCCGACTTCTCAGCTTCTTTGGCAACCTCCTCCGCAATCTGTGCCGCCTTTTTTGCTTCGGCGACCGTTGACGGATCGACAGAAGGATCGACCGCGACCTGGCTTGCGTAGAGTGCCGCGGCGTCGGCAGTATCCCTTGCGGCTTCGGCAGCAGCCTGAGCGGCGTCGGCCTCCGCTTTCGCGACGTTCCAGACAGATTCTTCCTCAACCGCCAGCAGTCTCAAGACCCGTGCTTCGTCCTCCCTGGTGATTGCAATATCGCTGGCCTTTTCAGCATTTTGTTCGGCATTCAGAATATCCAAGGCCGCACTCTCGGCACTTTTCCGGGCCTCCGTGGCATTGTCGGACGAAATTGTTACTCTTCTCTCAGCAGATGATCTCAGTGCCTCGAGATACGCCGCCGCAGCCTCGGGGTCGTCCAATTGTGCGAGGATCGACTCCAGCTCTCCCGGCTCGAAGGTGTTGCCAGCCTCCGAGTAGGAATCACCATCCCAGTGCCAGAAAAGGGCAGCTTCCCATAGGAGCCCGCTATCAGCCGCACCGTGATTTCCGTTGCTAAGTGTATCATCCGTGGTGAACCCGTCCTTACCGGAACTATCTACAGCCACTGCCTGGACCGTGAGGGATCCGTTACGCCACTCATTGAATCTCCCGAGAACGTTACCCTTCACTTCACCGGTATTCGTAGGAATAGCCCCGGCCTGGTAGAGGATGTCCTGGGACGCGGTCAGCCAAAGACCGGTCAGTCTACTGGAACCTGAAACACCCCCGAGCGAAAATGTGAGGAGCTCTCCAACTTTTGTGTCGTCATACTTGTAGCCGGGCACATCGAGGTGGTGGGTGACGCCATCCTTTTCGTAGGTCATCCCGATGCTGAGTCCCGGAGAGAGGCTCCCATTGACGACGAGCAACTTGAATCGTTGGCTGGGATTTTTGATCGCCTCGAAAATTTCGACTTGTCGTGAATCCGGAATGGAAAAAAAGTTCACCGAACTAATGCCGTATTCTCCGGTGATGTCATGAGTATGGGCATCGGTAGATCCACTTCCGATTGAGGAAACAAAAGTGGAAGTATCCAGATCGAGGTGCCCCCCGAACAATCCCTGCACCTCAGTGGCAAACTTCGTGGCGATCCTGCTGTCTTCGTAGCCGTCCGCTAAACTGGAGGCATAGGCCCGAATTCCGAAACCAGCAGGATAGGAAGATGACTTAACGGGAAAGGAGCCCGAATAAGTCTGAAAGACAGTGGCCTTCCCCTTTCCCCCCGGGGTTGGAACGATCTGGTAAACAATCTCGGAGGTTCCAGGGAGATTGCTATTCGCGAGTGTGACGGTTATCGTAGACTGATCCTTCGAGAAGTGATCGTCACTGAATTCGATGATAGGGGGGAGGAGTAACGAAGAAAAGCTCGTGTAATACTGCTTATTGATGAGGCTCGGATACCACTCACTCGGCCGGATGGGAACCGCCTGTGCTTGAATCGTACTGTCAGGGGGCACGGAAATGGGGGTGCCGGGATCGTAATCGATCCACGCGCCAAAGTTGATATTGTAAATGAGTGTGGCGGCACCTACCGAGTTCGTGTCGATCAGGTGAACCTCCAAGGGAAACGCGGATGATGAAAAACTGCCACCCTGTTTGGAAAAGGTAGGCGCGCTGAGAGTGCCCTTGTTGACCAGTGCTGGCGGGACAGGAATGCTTGATGGAGGATTGGAGGCTACGGTCTGTGTCGGAAAAGTGTTGGAACCCAGAGGGCTGGGAACGGCTTTTTCCGTGTAGTCCCAGATCCAGTTGGATTCGGAGGCATACTTGAACGTGCTTCGTCTTTCTTCCGTGGCAGGCTCGGCATTGCTCGCTGAAGCGTAAGCGTCGAGCTTGAGCGCCTTGATTCCCGGAGGGCCGGAATCTGCGAGCTGGAATTTCCCGGAAACGTTATCCCAGTAAAGTCTAGGGCTCATTGTCATCGCTTCTTCTTCCGACTGGTAGACGAGTTTCAGTGCAGGATCCAGAAACGACCCACCTAAACCCGGCATGAGTTGTCGCTGCTCTTCGGGCATTTCGCTTTTGAGCTTGGAAATCACAACCAGGGGATCCTTCACTCCGGTGAGATCACCACCAAATGCCTGATAGGTGGCAGCAGCAGAGTTGAGAATGTTGAGATCACTCCGGAGCTTTGCTCCGCGGGATCCTTTGATGGATCCATCGTTAAGGACAACCGCGCCGATACCGGAAAGAATGCCGAGCACGGCAATCATGATCAACACCTCAAGCAATGAGATCCCTGAGATCTTGAAGCATCGTCTTACTTGTTTCATTAAGTATAATATTTATCAATTTTATTAAAAATCAACAAGTATCGCGACTTATTTGTGCTGCCAAAGGAGCGAAAAATGAAAGGAATTGGTTTTTCAAGGAGTACTAATCAGCGCGTCAGTCCTACAGAAATTGGGGGCTGCAGAATTTCCCCAGCGTTTCCCGAGAGGTGATTCATAAAGGGTTTCGCAGTTGATGGAAAGCCGCCAAGACATTGACTGCGTTTTGCTTGCGGAAATAGGCTTGCTCAGACGGGCGCTGATTTTTCACTGATCCAATTTTCATCCCTGGGCCGTAAAATAAACAATGAACACGACTGTCATTTCATTCACGACTTCCATTGGCCTCCTTGTCGGGACGGCTCTTTGCGCTTCATCTACAGCAAAAGACGAAGCGAAACCATGGGCATGGCGAGGTCAGACATTTACTGAGTTTGCTCCGGGCGAAACAAATGGAATGGAGTGGCAGGTCGTGAATGATGGAGTGATGGGCGGCCTTTCAAAGGGAAGTTTTGCCGTTTCCGATGGAGGCATCCTCAAGTTCGCAGGAATACTTTCGCTCGAGAACAACGGCGGCTTTGCTTCCATTCGAAGCAGTGCAGTCGATTTCAATTTGAGTAACGATCTGGGCATTCTCCTGAAGGTGAAAGGGGACGGGCGCACCTACTCGATGCGCCTCGAGTCAACAGCGACCTTTCGGGGAATGCCGGTATCCTTCTCCGGTGATTTCAAAACAAAAGCTGGTGAGTGGCAACAGGTGAAGATTCCGTTTTCCGAATTCAAAGGAGGATGGCGAGGGCGCGACCTTCCCGATGAAAAACTGGATCCGTCTGTGATCCGCGAGGCAGGTATCCTGATCGGCGACAAAAAAGCGGGTCCGTTCTCGTTGGAGGTCGATTACATCCGGACCTACGGAAAAGGGCAGGGAAATTTCAAAAAGAGAAAGATTTCGGTTACCGCAAACGAACCGGCCGCTCCTAAAGGGCCGAAGTCGCTCATCGCAACGATGGAAGGCGACAAGCGCTTTTCCACTCTCAAGGCAGCCCTGGACGCCGCCAAGCTGACCACATTTTTCCAGTGGGACAACAAGCTGACGGTTTTTGCTCCCACGGACGAGGCTTTTGCGAAACTTCCGGACGGGACCTTGGAAGACCTCCTCAAGCCGGAAAATAAGGAGCGTCTCGTGCAAATTCTTTCCCTTCATGTTCACCCGGGCTCGCTCGGTCTGGCACAGGCACTGGGATCCGATGCGGTCAAAACGGTGGAGGGTTCTCCGCTGAAAGTGGCTTTCGCAAAGGGCAGTGTGAAGGTGAACGACGCTACTCTTGTCGAGGCTGACATCGCTTGTGCCGATGGAACCATTCACGTGATCGACAAGGTTCTTCTTCCTGAGCCAGGGGAGAAAACCCTCCTCAGCACCGCCCGGTCTGCGGGCTCATTTGAAACCCTGCTTGCTGCAGCAAAGGCTGCCGGGTTGGTTTCTGCATTGGAAGGCGACGATGAGCTGACTGTTTTCGCACCTACCGACGAAGCCTTTGCGGCCCTTCCTGAGGGAACGGTCGAGAGCCTCCTGAAGAAGGAGAATCGGAAAAAGCTTGTCGAGTTGTTGACCACTCATATCGTTTCCGGAAACGTTTCTGCGGGTGACGCGCTCAACGCAGGTCGCGCGAAGTCCATCAGTGCGGCGGAGTTGGAATTTGCGATTCAGGACGGCCTCATTACCGTGAACGGATCAGTGGTAAGGGCAGCCGACATCGATGGCGGGAACGGAACGATCCACGTGATCAGTTCTGTGATCGGGTTTCCTGAAACAAAGTCGGCTTCCAAAGGGGAATGTCCTTCCTCCAGTTGCGAAAAGGCGGTGTCCGCTCCACCAGAAACCACCAGCATCCAGGAAAAAAACGCTTCCGAGATGATCCTGTCAGCGATCGACAAAGGGGTTCCTCTCTACAATAGCGGAAAGATCGAAGAATGTGCAGCGGTCTACGAAAGTTGTCTCATCGCTCTCTCAGAAAGTGAGTGCATTGACCAGAGAACGCGTTCCATGCTCGGCAAGGTAGCGGAAGCTGGCGAAAGGTACGATGTGGATCAGAGGGCCTGGTTTTATCGGCGGGCTCTTGACCAGATGATGCACATGATGTTGCGGTCACAGGGGTAAGCGCTTCTGCGTAAGGGTTCCATTGCTTCTCACTTCGACTATCTACGGTTTCACCTCCGGTTCCCTCCAGTCGGCTGTCACCGCGCATTGCCCCGGGTTGGAAGGGGAGGGGCAGCAGTTCCGACACGACCCTCCGGCTGTGGGAATCGGAGCTAGGCGAATGCCTTGCCACTGATTACACCCGCTACCCATTCGTTCCCCCGCAGCCAGTTTTTGCCAGCTGCCGGATTCAAGCTTTCACTCGTTTTTTCCCTCAAAACTACGGGGTGATACAGGAATCTGTGTCAATCCTGTGTCATTCGCCACAGGATGTGCCAACTTCGAGGCGCGAAAGTGCAAACTGCAAGAGGCGCCCTCCCTGGCAAATTGATCCCATACCCTCGATGGACCGAGTCGACCTGACGGCGGAATTCCGGGGGTTGTTTTCGCCCTTTCGCCGGGTGA
>JARGNG010000131.1 GCA_029213265.1 Verrucomicrobiales bacterium
AGCTAGGACCGACGCACCGATAAGAACTCCTTGAAAAAGCGAATTCCTGTCAGTCAGTTTTCCCGCTCCGGAGTGCGGCGAGTGCGACTTTGTGGTGATCTTCCCAATGCGTCGTGATGCTGACGGCATCGATCTCTGGATTGTCCAGCAGTTCGCGAAAATCGGTCGAGACCGTTTCCACGGAAAACTCTCTCGCCGCTTCGGCCAACTTTTCCTCGTTCCGGTTGGACAAGCCGACGAGCGCGCTGCCCGGAAGGGTCGAGAGAACGCGGGCATGAATTTTTCCGAAACGACCGACACCGATCACGGCCCACTTAATTGTTTTCATTTCAAATTCTGGAATTGTACTTTGCAGGATACTTTAATTGCGGCTTCCCCTTGCTGCAATTTAGCGCATGGCAGAAAAGACGAGGGAGGTAAAAAGTTCGCGGTATAAGCTCTCATTGCGTTTCAGTTTCGGCGGGTTGGAACTACTGCAATCGGTTTCGCGATCCCGATCACCGTCGAGATAATAGGTTTGAATCAACGAGCTAACCCTGTTGGAAGGATTGGAATTTGCAAGATCGGTCCGATCCCCCATGAATCGTTTCGGCGAGACATTCGCGAGAAGAAAAGCAGTCGCCCGATCGCCGAGTTGAACTTATTGTCCCCCTTGCTTGATCGAATGGAGAAAGACCTCAATGTTAGAGAATTCTTGGCTGATTGGCAAAAGCGCTGGCCTTTGCGTCGCGAGTCCGAGGAAGTGATTTTGACTTCGCTTTTCTCGTGGCTTCCCGGACTCCATGGAAACAGCTATCTGGCGAACTATCTCGCGGATCGTCTTGGAGCCCGAATCGAGGGCTTCGAATTCACTGGGTCGACGGATTCGTTCTTTCCAGAAATTTTCGAGTCGATGGGATGCCAACTTTTGCTGACACTCCGGGACGGAGCCGACTTTGAAGAAATGGCTGCTGCAACACGCGATCGGCTACGTGGAGAGATCAAATCCAAACACGAATTTCTGAAGATTCATTTGGATGGGATTCAAGTCGGAGATCTGATTTACAATTCCTATTGCCGTTATTATCTGGAAGCGACATTGAACCTCGAAGACGACAGACTTTGGAATCTTGTCTACGAGTCGACGGTGATTCATGGAATCTGCAAAAGATACTTCGACTCGACACGGGTGCTTTTCTTGGTTTCGGATCATCTCTCCTACCTCAGAAGCGGGATACCTGCGAGGATTGCTCTCAGCCGTCATATACCCGTCGTTCGCGTAGGCTGGGGGATGCAAGTTGAACGAATCGGCGCCGATATAGACGCTGACGGATATTGCCATAATCCCAAGCACCTCCCCTGGCGACTTTTTAAATCGCTCTTTGAAGAGTTGTCCGAAAGCGAAAAGAAAGAGGCGAGAGCAATAGGGAGACGGATCTTGGAGGAGAGATGGGAAGGCGTGATCGTAGAGGATAATCTCCCCGAGATTTCAACTCATCGGGGTGTGGATAGAGTTAGAGTGTTCGAGGACACGGGACGTCCGCGGGTACTCATCATGGCTCATGATTTTTTCGATGAAGTGAACCGCTACGGGCAGATGATTTTTCCCGACTTCTTCGAATGGGTGATCGAGCTGTTGGAAATGGCCAAGGATACTGAATTCGACTGGTATGTGAAGCCTCACCCGCAGGTTAAGTTTCAGCAGGAGCGGAACGAGTTGAACGAGAAAGTCGTGGGGGAGCTGCGAGCGCGCTTCCCCGAAGTGCGTTTCCTCGAATCGACCGTCGCCAACCGCCAGATTGTCGAAGAAGGTGTCGATGCGGTTTTCACGGTGAGAGGTTCGGTTGCCCATGAGTTTGCCTATCTTGGAATACCGGTTGTCTGCGGGGGCGACAACATGCACATGAGTTTCGACTTCAACATTCACCCTCGGTCTTTGGAGGAATTACGGGAGATCGTCTTGAGGGCAGATCGTCTTGAACTGAAGATCGACCGGGAAGAGGTGGAAGCATTTTGCTATATGAACAACTTCTATTTCGACGAGACGTGGACGAGGCATGTGAAAGATCGTCCTGAGGTGAACTATATTCAAAGAGATGAATACATTAACATAGGGGGGAGCACGGACGTATTCCGTTACTTGTTGGACCACTCCAGCGAGGCCAATGACGATATCCTCAAAGCAAGTTTCGATGCATTTTTCGCCAGCCGAGCCTTTACTCACGCTTCGTCATCGGACTTTCCAAAAAGGGTAGCCTAATCTTGATTGCGCCAGTCTATATTTTATGAAGTCGTCTCCACGTGTCCTTGCCATAATCCCTGCTCGGGGAGGCTCACGAGGAATTCCACGTAAGAATCTTGTCGACTTGGGCGGAATCCCGCTCATAGCCCACTCTATCCGCCATGCGCATTGCGCAAAGAGTGTCACGGACTGCGTTATGAATTCCGAAGACGAGGAGATTCGAGAAGTCGCCAGCGAGTTCGGCGCTCAGGTCATGACGCGGCCTCCGGAACTGGCCGAGGAAAACGGACCTTGCAAAGTGGACGAGCTTCTGGCGTGGACAGTGCGCGAATTCGAGAAGTCGGAAGGGCGCGTCGATATTGCAGTATTGCTCTACCCAACTTCGCCACTTCGTGACCCGAGTTCGATAAACGAAGCCGTAGCTATGGTCGCGGAGCAGGAATACGATTCGATCTTGAGCGTACGTCGCGACACCCACTATTTTTGGAAGTGCGAGGGCGAATCGATATTTCCGGTCAACTATAATCCGGCGAAGCGTATGCCACGTCAGAAAGAAGAGTGGAATCAATGGGTCGAGACGAAGGCCGTCTATGCCTTCCGGCGCGACCTCTTGCTTGAGACCGGTTGCCGATTGGGCGGTCGAATTGGGTACGTCGAAATGCCGACGTGGCGTTCCGCCGACCTAGATACACCGGAGGATTTGGATATCGTTCGGCACTACTACGAGACACGAATAGCCGGTGATTGAGCGGAGTAATCCGGCACTAGGTGAGTTGCCGTTCGAATTGCTTGCAAGTTTGGGTATAAAGAAATCGGTCGCGTTCAGGATTCAGAGAAGCCGTGTTCTGGATGATAGTGGAAATATTGCGAAATACAGCGATCGACAGGATCCCGAAGGATTGTATAATAACTTGTCTTTTGCCGAAGGAACTTATGGGTTCCAGGAAGTTGGTGGCCGTAAACGAATCGCAGGCGATCCTGCGCCTCTAGGGGCATCGTTTGGAGTTTCTTGAGTCGATCATGCCAGGGCGGTTTTCCCCAGCTTGTCCTTGAATCGTTCTTCTTCCTCAAATATTGGAATTAATGCATACTTGACGGTTGATCCAGCCGTCTTGGGTAGGTGGAGAAATATCAGACAGGAATCTTCCATAGTGGATTTGAAGCACAGATTGCGGTCCCGGTTGGGATAAGATATTGACAGTCTGCCAGAAGTCTGTTCACAAAAAGGAAGTTTTACGGGTGGAATGCCTATTCGCTCCGCTTAGTTTATTTTTCGATGCTGGCCAGAATTCTTCATAGCGGTGTTGCTTGGTCAGTCATGAATGTCGCTTTATTCCTTCACTCTCGTCTACCTCTGAAAAGTTCTGACTCAGCATTTAAACAAACAGACTTTCGGCGACCAGTCTATACTGACGTCTGAGTTGCACCCTCTGAAAAACCTACCGGACAAGGCACGGTTGCTTTGGGTTAAATTTCCAGCCGGGAATCAAATACTGCATGGCAAATACATCGTCGCGGGCTCGTAGTTTCGCTTTGTTGTAGAGTCTATGTGCACTCTCAAGCTTTTCCGGATCCACTTCAATCCCGAGTCCGGGACGCTCGTTGATCCGAAGCTTTCCGTTCCTGATCTGGAGAGGATCACGAGTCAGGCGCTGACCGTCCTGCCAGATCCAATGCGTATCGACCGCCGTCGTCCGGCCGGGCGCGGCGATCGCAACATGGGTGAACATGGCCAGCGAGATATCGAAATGATTGTTAGAGTGGACACCCCACGTCAATCCGTGGTCGTTACAGAATTCCGCCACGCGAATCGATCCCTGCATCGTCCAGAAATGGGGATCGGCCAGCGGAATGTCGACCGCGCCGAGTTCCACCGCTTCCTCCAACTCGGGCCAGTCGGTCGCAACCATGTTGGTTGCCGTGAGTAGTCCGGTTTCCTGACGAAATTCCGCCATGACTTGGCGGCCATTGCGGCCTTCCTCGGCACCGCACGGATCTTCCGCGTACGCCAGCAGGTGTTCCTTCCCACGACAAAGGTGAATCGCTTCCTGGAGCGACCATGCTCCATTTGGATCGAGAGTGATTCGGGAATGGGGAAAACGACTCTTGAGCGCGCCGACCGTCTCCATTTCCGTTTCTCCGGGAAGGACGCCTCCCTTTAATTTGAAGTCCTTGAATCCATATCGTGCCTGAGCGGACTCAGCAAGCTGCACGATTGAATCCGTGGTCATTGCCTCTTCATTCCGAAGATGGAACCAGGAGTCGGATGTTTCCGGTGTAGATCGGTATGACAGATCTGTTTTTTTCCGGTCACCGATGAAGAATAACATGCAAAGCGCTTCAACGTAATCTCGTTGTCGTCCTCGACCGAGGAGGTCCGCGACCGGGATTCCCATCCATTGTCCTTGCAGATCGAGCAATCCAGACTCGATCGCAGTCATCGCGTGAATTGTCGATCTTTGATCGAATGTTTGTCGGCCGCGCCCTCCAGCGTCCCGGTCTCCAAATCTTACCCGAACTTCCTGTAAAATTTCGCAGGAAGAAGTGACAGGCTTTCCCAAAACCAGTTCTCGCGAGTCCTCCAAGGTGGTGCGGATGCTTTCACCTCCAGGTACTTCGCCAACACCGGTATTTCCCGCGTTGTCGCGAAGCAATATTACATTGCGGATGAAGTTAGGTCCGTGTGCGCCACTCAAGTTCAGCAGCATACTGTCGTGACCAGCCACTGGAACCACGTCGAATGCGATTACAATTGGGGCTCTATCTTTCATTCCAGCGACACGACCTTATAGAAGGGCTTCGTACCCGGGGAACTCCGGATTCTTTCTGTTGGGCCATAGTGGGGTCCTTTTGCTTTACCCTTCTTGCCATTTAACACAACTCCAATCATCCATGTCAGGCTGCTGCCGCTATCGTATTTTATGAATCTGTTCGAGTATTCCCAGGGCTCCTTCTAATTGCACGGTCCTACCGGGTTTTGAGTGGCAAAG
>JARGNG010000132.1 GCA_029213265.1 Verrucomicrobiales bacterium
CACATTCCCGCGCAATGCAGGCTCGTGGCGAGTCCGGCAACAAACAGCCCTCCCAGGGTCAGCGTTTCAGGATTCAGCGCGTTCATGAACGGGAATCGTGATGATCTCAACGGAATCGGGACGGTGCTCCGCGGCAAGCCGGAGAAGAAATATCCAACCGCCAATCAAAATCGTGAAGGCAACCACAACCCAGATCCAGGGACGCTTTTGAAGAAATTGAATCATGTTTGTTTACTCTTGATTGAGAATGTAGGCGCTGGGCCCGAGAAAGTCGATCGTGTCGCTAATGGTAAAATCGCCCGGGGTTACGGTGGCTTCAATCGTGAAAGTGAATTCCCCTTTGTATTGATCGACAGGGACGAGGATCATCATCGTCTTGGTGGTTTCCTCTCCCGGTGCCAGAACCACGGAATCTTCCACTCCTGAGATCATTGCGCCCTCGGGGAGCCCCTGGAAGTCGAGGCTGAGTGTCGTTTCTTCACTCTGTTTGGTCACCAGCTGAAGTCGGAATTGATTTCGGACCGTGGAATCGTCTACGTAGTAGGGATTGCCCTGCATCCGGATGAGTTCCAGTTTGGCGGAATGGAGGCCGCTGAGGAACAACCCTAACATACCGAGACCGAGAAACATAAAAGCAGTGTAGAGGGCAACACGGGGACGCCAGATTCGCTTTTTCTTTCCCTCGAGACCGTTGAGCGAGTCGTAGCGGATCAGGTTTCGATCTCTCCCGACTTTGTCCATGACGGTGTTGCAGGCGTCGATGCAGTTGGCGCAGCCGATACACTCCAGTTGAAGACCGTTTCGAATATCGATTCCAGTGGGGCATACCTGAACGCAGCGATTGCAGGAAATACAGTCACCCGCATCGGGGTCGGACTTTTTGCCGCGAGGTTCCCCCCGCCTTGAATCGTATCCGATAATGACGGTATCGTCGTCTGTCAGGGCCGACTGAATCCGACCATAGGGACACATGATGATACAGAACTGCTCGCGGAACCAGCTGAAGGAAAAATAAAGGCACACCGTAAGGAACATCATGACCCCGAAGGATGTGATGTGGTTGAGCGGCGATTCCTGCATGTAGCCGTAGAGCTTGGGAATCGAGATGAAATAGGAAATGAAGACGTGGGCAATGATCAGGGAAATCAGAAGGTAGATTCCGTGTTTGAGAATCCGCTTTCTGATCTTCGAACCGCTCCAGGGAGCTGCGTCAAGTTTACGACGTGCCGTCGCATCGCCGTCGATCCAGCGTTCGACCCGGCGATAAAGGTGCTCCAAAAAGACGGTGTAGGGGCAGGTCCAGCCACACCAGAGACGTCCGAAGAGCGCGGTAATGTAGAACAGAGAGAAACCGAGTCCGGTCAGCAGGAAAAAGCCGATCCAGAGATCCTCGGCGAGGAAGGTCAATCCGAAGAAGTGGAAGCGCCGCTCGGCGAGGTCGAGGAAGACGGCCGGGTATCCGTTGACGGGGATCCAGGGGAGGAGGACGTAGACCGCGAGCAGCAGGATCCCGAACAGCCTTCGCATGGCTGTGAATCTCCCGGAGACGTCAGCTGGATGTAGGAAGTTTCGGGATCCATCTTTGTTGATTGACGTAAGTGATGAGAGGTTCGGGCTGTTGCTGGTTGGCATGAGTTCAGTTTTTCAGGCTGCATCGCTTCTCTTTCCTAGTTCGGCTGCTTGCTGAGAATATAGGAAACAACCTGAGCGATTTCGGAGGGACTCAGTTGAGTGTTCCAGGCAATCATTCCTTTCGTGATATCAGGCGAGCCGTTAGTAACAATATTCATGATCTCAAGGGGCTTGGCTCCGTACTTCCACTCGGCATCGTTGAGGGGGACCCCGGGAAGCGCAATCCCGTTCATCGTTGCAGACAGATCGGTGCCATGACAGGCGATACATTTCGTCTGAAAGAGGGCTTCACCAGCGGCGATGTGAGACTCATCTTGACTCATCTCAACGAGTGACTCGTCGGTGAGACTGGCCATCATTTCTTCCAGTTCAGCCTGCTTCTTTGCTTCAATCGCTGCGATTTGTTGATCGATCTTTTCCGGTTTGCTCAGCATATCGAGAGGCATCTGGTAGTAGGCCACCCATGCGAAGATGAACCAGACAATGGTAATGTAGAGTGTGAAGAGCCACCAGTTGGGTAGCTTCTGATCGTATTCTTCAATTCCGTCGTAGACGTGGTCTCGAAGGATAATGCCATCGGATGAATCTGACTTTTTACTCATGAGATTTTTCGGAAGGAGTGGGTTCAACGGAAGCGGCTTCGTTGTCGTCGCGAAGAGGCAGGCTGGCGATTCGGTCGACATCACTTTGCTTCATGCGAAGTGCGCGAACGACGATCACGATAAAGACTCCCGCGATGATCGCGAAGCAGATGTAAGGCACAAGATTGTGCCAGGCCTCCAGGTTGACTCTTCTAAACATAGGGAAACGGCGTGTAGTGGTTAGTTGGCGGCAACCGGTGCGACCTTTTCGGCAGGTTCTTCGTCTTCCGTGACCTCCGGCGTCGAAAGGTCGGGCTGGATTCGGAATCGATCCGGAATACCCGGCTTGATAATTCTCGGTTCAACCGGCTTAGCCTCGCGCTCCACCTCTTCGAAGCTCCCCAGCTTCTGAAGGTAGGCGATCAGAGCGATGATTTCTTTTCCAGCGAGGTGATCCCGGGCTTCGGTGGCGTTGGTCGGCTCTTTCTCTCCCTTTCCAGTGATAATCTTCACTTTTTCACCGACCAGTCCTTCGGCGATGCCGAGTGCCTGTTCCCGGGCATGTTGTTCAATTTCCTCCGGAGTCATGATGGGGAAGGGGACGCCCAGTCGCTGCTGTACGGCCACTTTTCCGGGAAGTGCTTTGAAGTCAGTGCCTTTCTTGAACAACCAGGGGTAGTTCGGCATTCTCGATTGCTGATTGATACTCCGCGGATCCAGCATGTGAAGATAATGCCAGGAGTCGCCTCGCATTCCACCCTCGCGGGCAAGGTCGGGACCGGTCCGCTTCGATCCCCACTGGAACGGGTGATCGTAGATCGACTCGCCGAGGCGGGAGTAGTCACCGTAGCGAAGAACGTCGGGAACGAGCGTCCGAATCATCTGGGAGTGACAGTTGTAGCACCCTTCGCTGATGTAGATATCGCGTCCCGCCAATTCCAACGGAGTGTAGACCGACTGCAACCGGTCTTCCACATTGATGGCGCGGTTTACCGTGATGGTAGGAAGAATTTGAATGGCTCCGCCGACGAGGGCGGCAACAAGGACGAGAACCGAAAACGGAAGATAGTTCTCGGTCAGATTTTCGTGCCAGTTTGACCATTTTTCCGTGTTCTTCCGGAATTGAATGACGGCCATCACGGCGAAACCGATGGTCACAAGCAGTGCCATATGGCTTGCTCCCTGAGGAAGGAAGAACCAGAGGATTCCGAAGAAAAGGCCCCAGAAGGTGTAGGCAATCGGCTCGTTGCGGAAAGCTGCTTTCCAGGTCATGCGGTCTTTTGCGAGACCTGGATCCTCAAAGACTTCCCGGGTTTCGTTCACCGGTGCGCCGGACTTGGCCGTTTTCCAGATGTTGACCACGAGCAGGAGAAATCCGGTGAGGTAGAGCGTGCCGCCGATAGCGCGGGTGAGCATCAGCAACTCAATCTTGTCGACGGTCTGAACAAATTCATTGATGAGACGGGTTCCGGTAGGATCGGTTTCATTCAGCATGAGACCCTGAATGATTCCAGCAAACCAGAGCGATGCGACATAGAGAAGGATACCGATCGTTCCGATCCAGAAGTGAAAGTTGGCAAGGTTGATGGACCAGAGCTTTTTGCCCCAGAGTTTCGGTGCGAGCCAGTAGAACAATCCGGCAGCCATGAACCCGTTCCAGCCGAGGGTTCCGGAGTGGACGTGACCGACAATCCAGTCCGTGTAGTGTGCCAGTGCGCTCACCGAACGAATCGAAAGGAGGGGGCCTTCGAAGGTCGACATTCCGTAGAAGGTGATCGCAACCACGAAGAACTTAATGACCGGATCCGTACGAAGCTTGTCCCAGGCTCCGCGAAGGGTGAGGAGGCCGTTCAACATTCCTCCCCAGGATGGAGCCCAGAGCATCAGGCTGAAGTACATTCCGAGAATCTGCAGCCACTGCGGGAGGGCGGTGTTCAGAAGGTGGTGAGGTCCGGCCCAGATGTAGATGAAAACGAGGGACCAGAAGTGAACAATCGAAAGCCGATATGAATAAACGGGGCGCTCCGCTGCTTTCGGCAGGAAATAATACATGATCCCGAGGATGGGAGTGGTCAGGAAGAACGCCACCGCGTTGTGTCCATACCACCACTGGACAAGCGCATCCTGCACTCCGGCAAAGATCGGATAACTGTGGGTCAGACTCGTCGGAATCTGGAGGTGATTGACCACGTAGAGCATCGTGATCGTGATGATTGTCGCGATATAAAACCAAAGAGCAACGTAGAGGGATTTTTCGCGGCGAACCTTGAGCGTAAGAAAGAAGTTCGCTCCGAAAACCAGCCAGATGACCGCTACCGCAATGTTGATCGGCCAGATCAGTTCGGCGTATTCCTTGCCGCGGGTCAAGCCGGCGGGAAGCGTAACCGCTGCAGAAACAATGATCAGCTGCCATCCCCAGAAGTGGATCTTGGAGAGGAGATCGGAAAACATCCGTGCCGAGCAGAGACGCTGCGTGGAGTAGTAAATTCCGGCAAACATCATATTGCCGACGAACGCGAAAATCGCGGCATTGGTATGGAGGGGGCGGAGACGACCAAACGTTAGAAACTCGACTCCCTCGGACTTGAAATATCCAAACGTGATGATTTCGAAAATCTTTCCGTTCATCTCCCAGAAGTTGAGCTGGAAGGCAATGATCACTCCTACTAGCATGGCCACCACGCCCCAGGTAATGGAGGCAACCATGAACCATCTCGTGGTTTGGTCGTCGAATTCGATGGTCACTTTTCGAGTGGCGTTCGGTTCACTGGTCATTTTGATGCTTTGGATTCTTTGCGTTGGAGATTTTTCTGATTGTCGGGTCCGCTGGTGGAGGCGCCAGCTCGTCGTCTCGAAATGGAATCAACGCATCCTGATCGGCACAGGAATCCCCGTTTTGCCGAACCCGCAGGAATAGCAGCAGGAACAGGATCGCGAAGAAAATGCTGAAAAAGGTGGTGAGAACGA
>JARGNG010000133.1 GCA_029213265.1 Verrucomicrobiales bacterium
CCCTGGCTGTCTCCCGTCAGCGAAAAGAGCCCCTTCTTGTTCTTGGGATTGAAGAGCCGGTGCAGATCGAACTTCATTCCAATCTGCGAGATCGAAATCCCCAACTGTCGCGCCGCGACCTGCTCGAGAGTATGCGCCTCATCGAAAACGAGAAAGTCTCCCGCGAACAGAAAGCCCTCCCCCGATTCATTGAACTCGGACTGGCTGTTCAACAAGGTGAAAAACAGCGTGTGATTCACAATGAGAAGATCCGCCTCCGCGACCAGCTTTTTCGTTTCCTGGTAAAAGCATTTTCCGGAGGGACCACAACGCCGCGGCGTGCAGGCATGCGACTCGCTGCAGACCTGGGACCAGACCCGACCCGAAGGGACAAAATCGAGATCGCTCAGCGTTCCATCCTCTGTCCTCTGCGCCCAATCCCAGATTGCCTTGACCTCCTCCAACTCCGAGGAAGTGAACATGTCCCCTCCCCCTGACATCGCGCCCTGCAGCCGCTCCGGGCACAGGTAGTTCCGTCGCCCCTTGAGGAGAAGCGCTCGAAACGGCTCATCGAGAACAGAACGCAGCAACGGAATATCCTTGTCGATCAACTGCTCCTGCAAATTGATCGTGTGAGTCGAAATGATCGCCTTCCGCTTCTCCGAGATTGCCTTCTTCACCGCCGGAACAAGGTAGGCGAGCGATTTCCCCACGCCCGTCCCTGCCTCAACCACGAGAGGGCGCTCCTCATCGAGGGCCCGCGCCACCGCCACCGCCATCTGCTGCTGCTGGGGGCGAAACTCGAAATCCTTTAGCCCGGACAAGGCCCCGCTCGTCCCGAAAAAGTCCGAGGTGGAACGGGAAAGCGAATCGGAGGAATTGCCATGTTCAGAAATCGAAATCACAGTCCTAAGCCATCCATTCAAACAGACTCCGGTGCAAGAACAGCCTCAGTCTTTTTGCATTTCCTCTTTTACGCGCTCCAACTCAATCTCGGTTTGAAGCAGGGCGACCTTCGGCTCGATCGAAGATCCCGTTCCGATTTCCTCCTGCAGGCGGGATGACTCGAACAGCAGCTTTTGAATCGCGATGATGTTTTCCAGCTCATTCGCCACCTTCTGCAGGTCGTTCTGCTCCCGCGCCAGATTGACCCGGGCCCTTGCCAGCGCGATCCGCGCACCGTGGACATCGGAAATTCGATCATCCGCATAGAGAGCCTGCTGCCGGTCCAGCTGTAGTTTTCGAATCGCGACAATCTCTTCCAGCTTTTTCACAATCAAGGTTGAAGAATTCCCGGATTCGCCCGCCTTCGGCTCCTGTCCCGTGATCTCCGGTGGAGAAAAGAAAAGTCCCCCCAGCGCGCAAATCAGAACCCATCGACGTATGGCAGAAAAAGAACTCATCTAAGCAGAGTAGACGGCGAAACGGGCTCACGCAAAGTGGAACCACGAAGGAACGCTGATGAACGCGGACAACCGATTCGCGAACACCCATGGCCAGCGCGGCGTTGGATTTTCCGCGCGGTGGGCCAACGATCTCACGCCAGGGCGCGGAGGTGCAAAGGGAGGATAGAGCTCCTGCTCTGTCCTGAGGAGATACTCGTGGATGAACACTGATATCACATCCCCGAAAATCCATCGGGAACGCAACGGAATCGATGTTCCATCCATGCCCGACCCAACACCTTCTTTCTAAACGGCACTCCGCTCGCCCATCATCCTTTGAAGAGGCGGTCTCCGCGAGGCCGGAGCCAATTCGGAACGCGCAAGGTTGGAAGCTGGATTCTCACTCTGTCTCCACATAGGGATCCATCTGCTCGAGCGGATTGCCCAGTTTCCGGCGCACTGAGTCGACGATATGGAGATAGATCTCCGTCGTTTTGACACTCGCATGGCCCAGCGCCTCTTGGATGGAGCGCAGATCAGTTCCGCCCTCCAACAGGTGGGTGGCGAAGGAAAAACGCCGGAGGCAGAGGTGTTTTGGACGTAGCGCAGCGGAGCCCGCATGGCGAGGCCCGCAAGCGGACGGGCCGAGTCAATGGCGGAGAGTATGGGCGGAGATTTTTTTGTGCATGCCTGCAGCAAGCGTTGCTTTCTTGATTGCGGCAGCAAGACCATTTTCATATACATGGTGCCGCCTAGTGAGGCCGCTTCGTGGATCCCTGGAAAGCCGTGAAGAGGGAAAAACCCAGAACCAGGCGAAGGAAATTCCAGCGTGTGGATTTTTCCTCTTGTAGGCATTGGGAGGATGGACGCCCGGAAGTTGATTTGACCGGTCTACCTTATGGAGCGTGCGGGCCCACTGAATTTGATCCCGCAAGGGGGCAATCAGGGAATCGGGGATCTCCAGGCAACGATCTTTTCCTCCTTTGCCCGATCGCACCAACAACGCTTTCTGGTCCAGATCGAGACCTTTGATCCGCAAGCCGAGTCACTCCTTCAAGCGCAGCCCGCATCCATACAACAAGCGGGCCTGAAGCAAGCTGATTCCACTCATGCAGCCGAGGAATCGCTTTACTTCATCTGTGGATAGTACGGTTGGAAGCTTACGTGCCCGTTTCGCGCGATGGGCGCCGATGCCGTCAATTTCCATGTCGAGGACTTTCCGATACAGAAATACAAGCGCATTGAGCGCCTGGTTCTGCGTGGAAGAGGCCACATCCCGATTCACCGCGAGGTGAGTCAGGAAAAGGCTCACTTCCTCGTTTCCCATTTCGGCAGGATTCCTCAGGCCATTGAATCAAACATAGTCCTTATACCATAAGACATAGGAACGCTCCGTATGAATGCTCATCCCCGACTTGCGGATTTCTCCGCGGATTCGGTCTTCTAATCGCTGTTTCATATGCACGCTTACACAGTATTTATTCTTACACTTTTTTTGTGGTTTTACCCCCAAATTGGCTGGTTATCACCAAAAAATGTGGTTATAAAGCGGAAGAAGAACCTAACGGAAATGTTGAGGTTCCAACTGTTCGCCGAAAGAATGACTCAAATGATGCCAGCGATCGCAGCTGATTTCGCACTAGGAACTCCGAATTAAGGTAAGAGTACATCCAATGAATAAACGACTGATTACCTTCTTCCCTCTTGTCCTTCTGATCGCTGTCTTCCTGTCTGCTGGAGTCTTTCCAGACCGAGATGGCTTTGATCGATATGGCGGGTATCTCTCGATCAAGGGCGAAGCAACCGGAAGGTTTCATCTACAAGTCATTGAGGATCGCCACTTCCTGGTGACACCGGATGGCCATGGATTCCTGTCGGTCGGAGTGACCCACACCGGCGGCCTTTCCCGGCCGGATCAGTCGAAGCGCGACCATCTCCGCCAGAACCTCGATAACGATTGGGGAAAGGCGAATACGGAGCTGGTTTCCCATTTCCGCAAATGGGGCTACAACAGCCTTGGCTATGACTCGCATCCCAGCACCCGGAAGCTGCTACCTCACTTTGCCTCCTGTTACCCGACAAGCAAAGTCAGCTCGTGGCAGGGCAAGCAGATCAGGTTCCCTGATGTGTTCAGCGATGGTTGGAAGCAATCGGCCCGCAACGAACTTGAGCAGATGGCAAAGCGATTCCCTGATCATCCGAACCGTATCGGCATCTACTGGACAGACATGCCCGCATGGGATCTCAAACAAGCCAAGCGTGTGGCCGGCAAGACTTGGGTGGATGCCATCCGCGAACTGCCAGATGATGCGCCCGGCAAAAGGCGCTACGAGCGTTTTCTCCGTGAGAACGGCGCAAACGTTTCGGACCAGGACTTTTTGGTGCTCATCGCCCGCGAGGTCTATTCCCACATCGGTCCCCTCACTCGGAAACTGGCTCCGAATACGCTGGTATTCGGAGAGCGCTACTCTGGCACTGCGATGCCTTGGCGGGTCATCCAGGAAGCGCTACCGTGGATTGATGTTCTATCAGTTCAGCCTGGTGGGTCCTTGTTCTCTGAAACGGACTTTGAGCGGGCTTATCGGGAGACGAAGAAACCGGTGATGATCTGCGACCACCAAGTAAGTTTCACCACGCCTGAACACTCCAATGTAATGTGGAAGACGTTGCCTGACATCGCCAGTGTGGGGGAGGCACATGCTAGGTTCTTGCAGGACGGGTTCTATAGTCGTTACCTGATTGGATACAACCGCTGCCAGTATATCGATCGCTATAACGGCAAACTGAAGATTCTCAAGCAGGGCCTGCTTCAGGTTGATGGAACTCCGTATGAAGAACTGGCGGCCACGGTGCAGCGAAACAACTGGCGGCTTCATCAGCGTTTTCTTGGAGCACAGGAGGAGCGAAAATAGGATTCGAACAAGCCGAACAAGCGCATGGAGAGCAACGGCTGACCCGCCCCGACTTCGAATGATTCACCGGAAACACAGCCCCAGTCCCGCATCGAGCGCGCGCTCCCGGTCAGCCGTGCCTCATGCTTGACGCTCGACTGGGAAATAATTCCCAGAGAATTCATCGTGCGTTCACGCTGGTTTCACGAACCGATGCAACCATGCTCCAATGAAACAAGCTAACGCATCTCCAATCACGGGGCAGGAAGAACTAGCACCTCCACAGTCTAAGTCGCCGCGCCACAGAATTGTCCTCAAGGTATGCGTCGTCATCCTCGCACTCGCCCTAGTCTTTGCCGGGACTCTCTTCCGGATCTATGGAGTCGATACACACCATGCGAGTAGAGGTAGCATTTGGTGGCCAGAGAGGGGCCGGAATCTGATCCCGCACACCGCTACCGACATCACGCTGCGAAGGGACTTGCTCGATCACTACGCCATCTACACTATATCGGAGAAAGACCTCAACGCTTTCCTCGACAAACGCTTCGCTCGCCCTGGGGAGGCGCTCGATTCTTTCAGCGAGAGATCGCCGGCGAACCCCAAGAATATTGGAAATGCAATCGGTCCGCTTGGATGGATGGTGACAAAGGATACGGTCGAGTATACCTACGCGGCGGGCAACGGAGGTCCACACAATTACTATCACGATACGAAGACAGGACGGACTTATCAGAGCTCTGCCTACTGGTAATATCTTCCTTCCCCCAAAATCGGAACGCCGAACAAGCGGGTGGTCACAAACCGCCTACACGCCCTGAGTCGCCATGACCCTATTCAATTCAACCCTTAACCCTGTTGCGGAGTGGAACTCCCCCGAAAAAGTGGACACGTTTTGATTGATCCGCTTGGTTTTAGTT
>JARGNG010000006.1:0-7934 GCA_029213265.1 Verrucomicrobiales bacterium
GAGCGCGGGAACTGGGAATGAGGACCCTCCGGGAGGATGGTGTTCGAAAGGTTCTCGCAGGAACGACGACAGCAGCGGAAGTGATGCGGGTGACGATGGCAGACAACGACTAATCGGGTGTTTTCGATTAGCTACAAAATTTCTTAATCTATGACGGTTGAAAGTGTAATCGATCTTTTGGTTTCCAGAGGTCTGATCGACGAATCGCAGCGAAGTGAATACATCTCCGCGGCGTATGAAAACGGGGGGGATATCACTCAGGTGGTGGAAGACCTCGGCGTGATCCAGCGGGATCAATTATTCCAACTTGTCGCTCAGGACATTGGTGGCGAATTCTACGATTTGTCAGAGTTTGAGCCGGCGCCGCAGGTTTTACGGGCGGTTCCGGCGGGAACGGCAAAATTGTACCAGGCCTTTCCGATTCAATTTCTCGACGAAGGTCTCCAGGTGGCGATCGCGAATCCTCTCGATCCACAAAATCTGGAGGAACTCGGATTCTCCCTGAATCAGCAGATCATTCCGGCGGTGGCTCCTCCCGAGCAGATCGAAGCCCTCATTAATACGCACTACTACGGTGGTGGCGCAGAAGGCGGTGATGGTGACGGAGGGGGTGAGAGTGATGCTCTTGCCGCGATTCGTGCCGAGGTTGCGTCTCTTTCCGAGGATGATCTGGAAGAAGAGTCGAACTCCGCCCCGATCATTCGTTATGTCGACCTGGTTATGTATCAGGCGATCAAGGAGAAGGCTTCTGATATTCACTTTGAGCCCTTCGAGGATGATTTCAAAATCCGATACAGGGTGGATGGAGCTCTCTATGAGATGGCGCCTCCTCCGCAGCACCTCAAGCAGGCAATCATTTCCCGAATCAAAGTCATGTCGGCATTGAATATTGCCGAGACCCGATTGCCGCAGGATGGCAGGATTACCAAAGAGATCAATGGCAAGCCCGTCGATATGCGGGTTTCGACCTTGCCGACCGCATTTGGTGAGAGTGTCGTGCTTCGTGTTCTTGATCGTTCGAATGTGAATTTGGATCTTGAAACCTTGAATCTGATTCCGGAGCTCTACGAATATATTACCGACACGATTGTAAAGCCGAACGGAATTTTCATCTGTACGGGGCCGACCGGTGCCGGAAAAACGACAACGTTGTATGCCTGTCTCCGGAAGGTGAATACAGAGGACTCAAAGCTGCTCACCGCGGAAGATCCGGTGGAGTATGACATCGATGGAATTATTCAGGTTCCTGTGAACGAGGCCATTGGAATGACCTTTGGCCGGGTCCTCCGGGCGTTCCTTCGTCAGGATCCCGACCGCATTCTCGTGGGAGAGATGCGGGACCTCGAAACTGCGCAGATTGCGATTCAGGCATCTCTGACGGGACACCTCGTACTTTCCACGCTTCACACCAATGATGCACCGGGAGCTGTCACTCGTCTCATCGATATGGGGTGTGAGCCGTTCCTCGTTGCGGCAACTCTGGAAGGGGTCCTCGGACAGCGTCTTCTTCGTCGAATTTGCGATGACTGCCGGGTTGCCTACAAGCCGACGGCGGCCGTTTTAAAGCAGCTAGGATTGAGCGAAGCCGATACCGGTGGTCGCGAGTTTTTCACGGGTCAGGGATGTGATACCTGCAATGACACCGGCTACAAAGGACGTCAGGGCTTGTTCGAGTTGCTCGATATGAGCGATCCGATCCGGGAGCTCGTGGCGCAACGCGCCGCCACCGTCGTCCTCAAGCAAAAAGCGCAGGAACTCGGGATGAAAACGCTTCGTGAAGACGGCTTGCGGAACATCTTCAGTGGGATTACGACGATTGAAGAGGTGCTGAAATACACTTGATCCTTTTTCCATCGACAGGAGCAGATCGATGGAGCTATTCTCAAAAAAATTAACACGTTAACACGATAAGAAAATACTATGGCGAACTTTGAATACATTGCCCTGGACGCGAAAGGTGAGGAAACCACGGGGTCGATCAAGGCGAACGATGAGGCTGATGCCATCACTCAGCTTCGGAAGACGGGACTGTACCCGACCCAGGTAGTTGCCGCAGGCAAAGGCGGGGTTTCCGGTACCGCGAAACGCCGTGCGAAAAAGGGGCAGAAAGGGAAGGGCAAGACCGGTGTAGGCGGTCGAGTGAAGGGGAAAATCCTGATGATTTTCACCCGACAGCTGGCGACACTGGTCGACGCGGGACTTCCGCTCCTCCGTGGTCTCTCCGTGTTGGCGAAGCAGGAGAAAAACCGTGTCATGGCGGGAACGATCAATCACCTCGCCGACTCGGTTGCGGGTGGTTCGACTTTCTCGGAAAGTCTGGGTCAGCATCCCCGCGTCTTCGACAAGCTTTACGTCAATATGGTGAAAGCCGGCGAGCTGGGCGGTGTTCTCGAACTGGTTCTTCTGCGTCTCGCTGAATACCAGGAGAAGGCCGAAAAACTGAAGAACCGAATCGTTGCCGCGATGGTCTATCCGGTGATCGTTATCGTGATCGCCGTCGGTATCCTTATCTTCCTCATGGCGGTGATTGTTCCCCGTTTCGAGCGGATCTTCGCAGAAATGCTCGGTGACAAGCCGTTACCTCCTATTACACAATTTGTGATCGGAGTGAGCCGGTGGATTCAGGACCGGTATATCCTGATTCTGGTGATTGGTGCAGTCCTCTACGCTGGTTGGAAAGTCTTCGCGATGACCAAGGGTGGTCGACGGGTGATTGACCGGGCGAAGCTGAGGATGCCTCTCTTTGGTCCGATTCAGCTGAAGAGTGCCATCTCGCGATTTACGAGAACGCTTGGAACTCTGGTGACTTCGGGTGTTCCTATCCTGCAGGCGCTCAACATCACTCGCGATACCGCGGGAAATGTGGTTGTCTCCGATGCGATTGAGAAAGTTCACGAAGCTGTTCGAGAGGGGGAGTCGGTAGTGGCTCCTTTGGAGGCGAGTCGAATTTTCCCTCCGATGGTAATTTCCATGGTCGATGTGGGAGAGGAAACGGGTCAGCTTCCAGACATGCTTCTAAAGATCGCTGATGTGTATGACGACGAAGTGGACAACGCCGTCGACGCGATGACTTCCATGATTGAGCCGATTATGATTGTTCTTCTGGCGGGAATCGTCGGAACCATCGTTATTGCCCTCTTCATGCCGATGATCACGATCATCACGGAGATGAATAACCAGGGATAAAGGTGAAATAACGGCTCGGGGTTGATTTACATTGTATTGACACTTTGGGCCGGTTTTTGTAACATCCTCTTCATGAATTCATCCCTTTACTCCCTTCGTTGGCAGCATCGAAAGACTGCCGGTTTCAGCATGATTGAGCTGATGACCGTCATCGCCATTATGATCCTGCTTGCGGGAATTCTTCTGGCTTCTCTTCCCGGGATTCAATCAAAAGTGAACCGGAACCGGGTCGAGCAGTTCATGGCGGAATTGAAGGGAGGGCTTTCTACGTATCAGCTTGATAACGGAATCTACCCTCAGAACGTACCTTCCGGGAACACCCAGAGCGATCGGGATACGGCAGGGCTGGAGGGCTCGAAAATTCTCTACAAAGAGCTTTCCGGAGACCGCGATCTCGACGGCGAGGTGGATATGGCGGCCAATGAGAAGGTCTATGTACAACGTCTCTCCTATGAAGAGAATAAGAACTCGAAGAATCCCCGTTCCACTGCGATTGGCGGTGACTTTCAAGTCGTCGACTCCTATGGCGATCCCATTCGATATCTGGCCCAGCCGCCCAATATTGTTGAAAAAGACCGGTTGACCTTCAATCCTGATTACGACCTCTGGTCGATCGCGGGAAGTGATCCCACCGATATGGCGAGTCAGGCGGCCCACATTACGAACTGGCAGTCGAATTGATCCGGATTTCCTAAATTCCGGGGATGATTCTTCCTTGGTGAATTCCAGAGTTTCAGTGTAATCTGGGATTCTGTTGAATGTCGGAACCGGTTTCATCTCAGCTCATTGAACTTGAGCGCCTCGATTTTCTAAGTCGCTGGTTCCCCGAGATATCGGCGGAGTGGAAGGTTTCCTACTCGCGGAGGGCTGGATCGGACTCGCTCGTTTGGACCTTCTTTCTGGAGGGCGGGAGCGAAAAGCCCCGGGGATATGAGGAGTCGGTTCGGCAGCGGTTTCGATTGTGGTCAGCCTCGGGTTTGACCGGGGATGTTTCACTGATTGAGGTCAATGAACCCGATCTGGTTCTTCTGGCCGCAGAGCCATGGAACGGTGAGCCGTTTCCCGCCTTTTTTTCCGCAGCCCATTGGGGGAAGGACGCGCCCTATCTGACCATTCTTCTCGATGTCGTCAGGAAGCTCACTTCTCTGGCTGCTCAGCCGAGGCTGCTTTCGGCCGTCTCAGCCGATGACTTCTTTGTCTACTGCCGATCCGGCGTGCATCTGGAGGTGGGATTCTCTCCGGTTTTTTCGATCCTGCGGGATGAAGCGCCCCGGAGCGAATTTCAAATCGCGAGGCAGTGGGTCGGCACAATTGCCGCCTTCGTCGCGGCCGGCAGGGATGAATGGCAGAAGGACTTCAGTCAGTATGATCCTCTGGAAGCGAAAGCGTTTCGCCCGATTTTGAAGGAGTTGGACAGGGGAAAGGAGAAATCACTTCAAGAGTGCTTTGCCGATCTTGAATCCATTCTTCTTTTGGAATTGGCATCCACCAAAGTCCCGGCGCAGAAACAACGACTCGTCTGGGGGCGGCAGGATTTGCCGGGGGGGCCGCTATCAAGCCTCCTGCTGGGGGCTCTGAGGGCCTCGTATCCCCAAAAAGTTCCGGTGCAAACAGGTGTTTCTGCCGCGAGGAGGTTTTCCTCTTTTCTTCTTCATACGGAAAACGCGGAAGGGGACTCCAAAAATTCAATTTCCCTTCTGCTTCCCGAAAAATGGTTTGAGTCATCCATGATCGATTCGGCCAACCGGAGGATGTCGACGCTGTTCCTGAAAGCGCATCCGAATCTGACGAGGGTTCGATCCATTCTCTGTGAAGAGGGATTCACGGCACTGACCGGCGACGCGGGCGGAATTCCTTTGCCGGCTGTGATGGAGGTCCGGCAGGGCCTTTCCCCGGAGGAGATTCTACGAATCGCACGGAAGGTGGCTGGAGCCTTGAGCCAGTTTGAGAGTGCGGAATTTCATCTCGATTTGTTCTCACCGTGGCAAATTGAAATCCATCCGGTTGACCCGGAGAGGCGGATGGAACTGTTCGAGCACTGGGTGGAGCGTGATCTGAGTGAATGGCCTGCTTGGGATGTAAAGATGCGAGCCGAGCGGCCTCCCGAATCTTTTCTCCCGATGCAGACCGGAGAGTCCTGGCAGATGATATCGAATCGACTGCTCGCGAAACCGTTCCCTGCGCTGGTGATCTGGATGCTTGAATGGAAGAGATTGGACTGGGCGGCCCGAAAGAGGATGTTGTCACGGGAGCCGCTGAGTTGGGACAAGAACCTGAATGCCCTTTTTGAAGCGACGGTGGAGTATTTCGAGACAGGGAACATGAATCACCGGGACCGGTTCCTGGAATTACTGGAGGAAGGAGTCGCTCGGGAGTAGTTCGCATTTCCGGTCGGGAAGGGAGCGTGAGAAGAGATTCGATGCGATCCAAATTGTGGGCGGAGTGACTTGAAAGTTGGGCTTTGCTCGTGTAATGACTCGCACCCGTCGGGAAGGAAAAACGCGAATTTCTGAATCCGGAATGAGGTGGATTGAGCTTTTCCCAGATTATGGAATTCATTGATTTAAAGACCCAGCAGGGCCGCGTTCGGGATTCAATTGAAAAGAGAATTTCCGCGGTTCTGGATCACGGGCGCTACATACTGGGCCCCGAAGTCTCCGAGTTGGAGGCCGCGCTCAGTGAATTTACCGGATCAAAGCATGTTCTGGGAGTTTCTTCCGGAACCGATTCCCTCCTCATTGCACTGATGGCTCTGGGTATTGGTCCCGGAGATGAGGTCATTACGGTCCCCTACACCTGGATTTCCTCCGCCGAAGTGATTGCGCTCGCGGGTGCGACTCCGGTTTTCGTGGATATCGACGAGAGGACCTGGAATATGGATCCGGCCTTGCTGGCTTCGAAAATTACGGAAAAGACAAAGGCAATCATGCCGGTGGGGATTTATGGCCAGACGGCTGACATGACTGCGATCAATGAGATTGCGGCGAGTCATGGAAACATTCCCGTGATTGAAGATGCGGCCCAGAGTTTTGGGGCTACCCATCATGGAAAGCGTTCGGGAAGCCTTTCCCTCGTGGGGAGCACTTCTTTTTTCCCTTCCAAGCCGCTCGCCGGCTACGGCGACGGTGGAGCCGTATTCACGGACAATGATGAGTTGGCGGAAAAAATGAGATGGATTCATATCCATGGTCAGTCGGGACCTCATCAGCATCCGGTATTGGGGATCAATGGAAGGCTCGATTCCATCCAGGCCGCTGTGGTTTTGGCTAAGTTGGAGATCTTTGCCGACGAAATCGAAAAGCGGAACGAAGTGGCGCAGCGGTATTGTGATTTGCTGAGCCAGGGGGAGTTCACACTTCCGGAGGTCGCAGAGGGAAATACTTCCGTCTGGGCTCAATACACGATCCTGTCAGAACGTCGGGACGACTTGCGGAAGGCGCTTTCGGAGAAGGATATTCCTTCGGTAGCCTACTACGCCGTCCCGCTCCATCTGCAGGAGGTGTTCGCTCCACTGGGATACTCGGCCGATGATTTTCCGGTTACCGGCAGGGTGGCCGACCTTTGCCTGAGTTTGCCGATGAGTCCGTATGTTCGCGCAGAGGACCAGGAAAAAATTGCGGAGATACTACTCTCAGCCTAGCAGGAAATCGGCGAGGACCATCTCCAGGTAGGCTCGGTAATCCGGATTCCGAGCTGATTCAATGAGCTTGCCGTATTCGCTTTCGGTCACAAAGCCCTGGTTCAGTGCGATTTCTTCGATGCAGGCGATCTTGTATTTTTGCTGATTCTCAATGGTCGCAATGTAGTGGCTCGCCTCAAGAAGGCTGGCGGGCGTTCCCGTATCAAGCCAGGCAATGCCACGGCCGAGCGGGATGCATTTGAGGAGGTCATCAGCCAGGTAGGAGCGGTTGAGATCCGTGATTTCCAGTTCACCGCGGGCGGAGGGCGAAAGGGATCGGGCCCTCGCGCAGACTTCTTCGTCGTAGATGTAGAGCCCGGGAATTGCATATTGGCTCTTGGGCTGGGCCGGTTTCTCTTCGATCGCGAGCACCCGGAAGTCGCTGTCGAATTCCACGACGCCGAAGTCGCGGGGGTTTTTCACGGGATAGCCGTAGATCGTCGCTCCCTTTTCCTGTTCCAGCCCCAGGCGGTAAAAATCCAGCCTACCGTAGAATAGATTGTCCCCGAGGATGAGGGAGCAGCCCGCTCCATTGAGAAATGATTCTCCGATGAGAAGGGCCTCCGCAATTCCTTTCGGCTCCTTCTGGACGGCATATTCAAAGGACATGCCGAGGTGAGACCCGTCTCCAAAGAGATTCCGGAAAGAGGGAATGTCTTTTTCCGTTGAGATAATCAGAATCTCTTCAATTCCCCCCAGCATGAGAGTCGAAAGCGGATAGTAAATCATCGGCTTGTCATAGACTGGCAAGAGTTGCTTGCAGGCTATGTCGGTGAGTGGCCAGAGCCGGGTTCCGGAGCCCCCGGCGAGGATAATTCCTTTTCGCTTCATTGGAAAAACAATAGCCGTATCCTGAGAAAAAACCAGCGCACCGGACCTACGGAAACACTCCGTTCACACAGCGCGGAAAGACGGAATTCCAATTTTCCAAAAGCTCCGGCGGGAGGGTAGCCAATTTTTGCGAAAAAGGCGGAGAAAACGCGGCTTTCCGATTTGTTCATTTTTAATTGAATTAAAATCTGAAGAGGTTACATAGCCATCGAAAGGCGAATCCTGACCCATGTCGGGC
>JARGNG010000006.1:8034-184087 GCA_029213265.1 Verrucomicrobiales bacterium
AAAATCTGAAGAGGTTACATAGCCATCGAAAGGCGAATCCTGACCCATGTCGGGCACATTCCTACCATCCGAATTTGAGAGCGGTTTTGCTTCCATTAGGTTGCTTCACCGGGGGCGGTAGCTTGCCTCCATCCAGGCGCGCACGAGGGTTTCCGCCTACTGGTTTTCTCTCTCTTCTGCATCTGATTTTTCCATAAAATCGTTCGATACACCGGAACGGATGGGTTTCATTCTTCCCTCCAAAACGAGGTAAATATTATGCGTATTCTAGTAACAGGAGGGGCTGGTTTTCTTGGCTCCCATTTATGTGATTCCCTGATTGAAAAAGGGAATGAAGTGATTTGTCTGGATAACTATTTCACAGGTTCCAAGACGAACATCGCCCATCTCATGAATCATCCGAATTTCGAGCTCATGAGATGGGATGTGATTGACCCATTTAAAGTGGAGGTCGATCAGATCTACAATCTGGCCTGCCCGGCTTCGCCTGTGCACTACCAGTACAACCCGATAAAGACCATGAAGACTTCCGTGATGGGTGCGATCAATGCCCTCGGACTTGCCAAGAGGACCGGGGCCCGGATTTTTCAGGCTTCCACTTCAGAAGTCTACGGGGATCCAACGGAAGGAAATCATCCGCAGCAGGAATCCTACTGGGGCAATGTGAATCCGATCGGGATCAGAAGCTGCTACGACGAGGGCAAGCGTTGCGCGGAAACTCTTTTCTTTGATTACCATCGGAAGAATGGGGTCGAGATTCGGGTGATTCGGATTTTCAACACCTACGGTCCGAGAATGAGTCCGGGCGACGGGCGGGTGGTTTCCAACTTTATCTGCCAGGCCCTGCGCGGTGACCCGATCACCATCTACGGCGACGGGTCACAGACGAGGTCGTTTTGTTATGTCAGCGATTTGATTCGGGGCTTTGAATTGCTGATGAACAAGGAGAATTTCACCGGCCCCGTGAACGTGGGAAATCCGGGGGAATTCACCATGATCGAATTGGCGGAGAACATCCTTAAGATTACCGGCAGCAAATCCGAAATCGTGCATCACCCTCTTCCCGGAGATGATCCGAAACAGCGTCGTCCCGATATCTCCCTCGCGAAAGCGGAGCTGAACTGGGAGCCGGAAGTCTCCCTGGAGGAGGGCTTGAAAATAACGATTCCCTACTTCGAGAATTTGCTTCTTAACAACTGATTTCCTTTTACTACTCATGAAGATTACATGCATTGGAGCCGGCTATGTCGGCGGACCGACGATGGCGATGATTGCGAATCGCTGTCCGGATATTACCGTCAAGGTGGTCGATATGAACCAGGCGAGAATTGACGCCTGGAATGATCCGGACCTGTCCCAACTGCCGGTATTTGAACCGGGCCTCGACGAAGTTGTTTCCGAGGCAAGGGGGCGCAATCTCTTCTTCTCCACGGAAGTGAATGAGGCCATACAGGAGGCGGATGTCATTTTTATCTCCGTCAATACACCGACCAAGACCTATGGGGCTGGAAAAGGGCAGGCGGCTGATCTGAAGTGGGTCGAAAAGTGTGCCCGGCAGATCGCGGAAGTGGCGGATGGCGAGAAGATCATTGTTGAGAAGTCGACCGTGCCGATTCGCACCGCCGCGATGATCAAAAGCGTTCTCAATGGGGTCGGCAAGGGGGAAAAGATTCGGGTTCTCTCCAATCCCGAGTTCCTTGCAGAGGGAACGGCGGTCAGTGATCTCAGCAATCCGGACCGGGTTCTGATCGGAGGGGACGACGAGGATGCCATCGAAACGCTCGCTGCGGTTTACGCGCATTGGGTGCCGCGGGAAAAAATCCTCAAGACGAACCTCTGGTCCTCGGAGCTTTCCAAGCTCACTGCAAACGCATTTCTGGCCCAGCGCGTTTCGTCCATCAACTCGATCTCTGCGTTGTGCGAAGAGACCGGTGCTGATATTTCGGAGATTGCGAGGGCCATCGGAACCGACAGTCGGATCGGACCGAAATTCCTCAAGGCTTCGGTTGGTTTCGGGGGGTCCTGTTTTCAGAAAGATATTCTGAACCTGAGCTACCTGTGCGACTACTTCGGTCTCCCCCAGGTGGCGCAGTACTGGAGAAGTGTCATTGAACTCAATGACTGGCAGAAGCGGCGGTTCGCCGAGAAGATCATCAGATCACTCTTCAATACCGTGGCGGAAAAGAAAATCGCCATCTTCGGTTTTGCTTTCAAGAAGGACACCAATGACACGCGCGAATCAGCGGCGATCTATGTCTGCCGTGACCTTCTCATCGAGCATGCTCATCTTGCCATCTACGATCCACAGGTTTCTATCGAGCAGATCATTTCCGACCTTGAATATGTCGGAATCGACAATGCGAGAGAGCTCGTCAAAAGCGGGGTGATCACAACGGTGGAGGACCCGCTCGAGGCCGCGGACTCCGCGCATGCCATTGCCGTTCTCACGGAATGGGATGAATTCAGGTCGCTCGATTACGACAAGATGTTCGAGGTCATGAAAAAGCCTGCTTCGATCTTTGACGGAAGAGACATTATTGATGTGACCGCAACGAGGCGGATTGGGTTTGACGTCTACGCAATCGGCAAGGTGGAGAACGAAGAGGCGGGTTGGGAAGTTCGCTGAGAAGACAAGGGCGGCGATGCGGGGTGGGCGGCCGGGCTGGAGATGGTCCCCCGCCGCCTTTGACAGGAAATACCCCTGCCGATCGGGCGGGATTCGTGCCAATGAAAACTTCGACGACATCCGAGATGGAGCTGACCGAGCTGCAAAGGGAAATGATCGAATACTTCGTTTCCTTCGTGCAGATGCTCGGGCTGCCTAAATCGATTGGTCAAATCTACGGCCTCCTGTTTGCCACGACGAAACCCATTGCGATGGACGACTTTGTCGGGAAGCTGAAGATCAGCAAGGGCAGTGCGAGTCAGGGCTTGAGCTTGTTGAAAAGCCTTGGCGCTGTGAAATCCCAGCACCTTGAAGGCGAGCGGCGCGAGCATTTTCGTGCAGATCTGAACGTTGCGAGAATCGTGAATCACTTCTTCGAGAACCGTCTCAGCCCCCGGTTAGAAAATGCGGAGGATCGACTCAAGCGAATGCGGCAATTGATTGAAGCCGATCAAGCCGAAGCCGATGGTTCGGCGGATAATTCGGAAATGCTCTCACGGATTCAAGCACTGCAAAAGTGGCAGACCCGGGGGAAGCGTGTCTTGCCGATACTGAAATCGTGGCTCAAGAAATGGTAACGGCAGACACTCATCCGGGGGAGTCCCTTTCGCGGGAGCATACCTACTACGTTGCCGGTCATCGCGGGATGGTTGGCAGCGCTCTCGTGCGGGCTTTGAAAGGGGCGGGTTGTGAAAATATTCTCACTGCCGGCAGTTCGGAAGTCGATTTGAGGGATCAGTCAGCCGCCGTGCAATTCGTTGCGGACCACCGCCCGGATGTCATGCTCATTGCCGCGGCAAAAGTGGGGGGGATTCACGCCAACAGCACCTACCCCGCTGACTTCCTCTACGATAACTTGATGATCGCCTCCAATCTGATTGAGGCGGCGAGGCGGAACGGAGTCGAGCGAGTCCTTTTTCTCGGCAGCTCCTGCATCTATCCGAAATTTGCCGAACAGCCCATCCGGGAAAGTTCCCTTCTGACAGGTCCGCTGGAAGCAACGAATGAGGCTTATGCGATTGCAAAGATCGCCGGATTAAAACTGTGCGAATTCTATCGCCGCCAGCATGGCTGTCTTTATCATTCGGCCATGCCCTGCAATTTGTACGGTCCCGGCGACAACTATCATCCGGAAAACTCCCACGTCATTCCCGCCCTGATTCGCCGCTTTCACGAGGCGAAAATGGAAGGTGCGGAATCTGTCGTGATGTGGGGCACGGGAACTCCGCTGCGGGAGTTCCTCTTCGCCGATGATCTCGCTGAAGCCTGTTTGCATTTGCTGACACTTAAGGATCCCCCTTCCCTGGTGAATGTCGGGGCCGGCACGGATGTGACGATCCAGCATCTCGCCGGGCTGGTCGCAGAGACGGTAGGCTACGAGGGGCGAATCGAGAATGATTCCTCGAAGCCGGACGGAACTCCCCGCAAGCTGATGGACTCCAGTTTGATCCATTCGCTGGGCTGGAAACCTTCGACTTCACTCGAGGACGGACTTAAAACGGCTTATCAGGATTTTTTGACTCATCACGCCGACCGTGTCGCGTCGGTTGAACAGGCTTCAGGCTGAAACTGCATTTCTAAACCTCTCCATGCAAAAGGCACTCATTACCGGTATCACGGGACAGGACGGCTCCTATCTGGCCGAGCAACTTCTCGAAAAGGGCTATGAAGTTCACGGCATGATTCGCCGGAGCAGTTCGTTCAATACGGATCGGATCGATCACCTCTACAACGACGAAAAGCTTCGCGAAGAAGGGCGTTTTCATCTCCACTACGGAGATCTGACCGACTCCTCCAACTTGAACCGTGTTCTCGATCGTATCGGCCCCCACGAGATCTATAATCTGGGAGCGCAGAGCCACGTGAAAGTTTCCTTCGAGGTTCCCGAATACACCGCAGAGGTGGATGCGATCGGAACACTGCGTTTCCTTGATGCGATCAAGGAAGTTGGTCTCGAGAATCGGGTTCGCTTCTATCAGGCTTCCACCAGCGAACTCTACGGAAAGGTTCAGGAGGTCCCGCAATCGGAGACAACCCCGTTTTACCCGCGCTCTCCCTATGCCGTCGCGAAACTTTATGGATACTGGATCGTGGTGAACTACCGCGAGTCCTATGGTCTTCATGCCTCCAACGGAATTCTGTTCAATCACGAGTCGCCCCGTCGTGGTGAGACCTTTGTGACCCGGAAGATCACCCGTGCGGCCGGGCGTATCGCCGAGGGTCTGCAGAAGAATTTGCTTTTGGGGAATCTCGACGCCAAGCGCGACTGGGGATATGCTCCGGAGTATACGGAAATGATGTGGCAGATTCTCCAGCAGGATCAACCGGATGATTACGTCTGCGCGACCGGTGAAATGCATACGGTGCGCGAGTTCTGCGAACACGCTTTTGACGCGGTGGGAATCAAAATTCGTTTTGAAGGGGAGGGAGTGGAAGAAAAGGGGATCTGCGAAGAAACCGGGAAAACACTCATCGAAGTGTCCCCGAACTATTTCCGCCCTGCCGAGGTCGAGCAACTCCTCGGAGATCCGTCCAAAGCGGAAAGAATTCTCGGATGGAAGCCCCAGGTGACCTTTCAGGAACTGGTGCAGATCATGGCCAAGGCGGATTGGGATCTGGCGAGGAAGGGACTTTGAACGTTTTCCCTGTTATCGGACGGGAGTTTGTCGGTCGGATTCCGGAATGCGGCCTGACATAAAGTATGAATCGATCCCTCAATGAAGTCCGGCGATTTGGTGCCGTTTACGGAAAACTCTTTTTGGAGCTCTTCCGCTTTTCGCCCAAGTGGGCGATCGCCATCGTTCTTTGTCAGGTTTTCGGACCGATCTTGCAGCCGCTGATTATCGCGGTTCTGTCGAAAGGGGTTCGTCTAATTCAGGGTGAGTCGGTCCCGCAGGAGAGTGTTCTGTTTCCGCTGTTGAGCGACATGGAGCCAACTGTGGTTCTGGCGATTCTTTCGGTAGCAGTTGTCATTCTCGGACTTGCCGGCGCACTTCTGGGATGGTTAGGAGCTTCCGGCGCGCGGAAGCTGGGCCGGCTCTACCGGCTGAATCTGACTGAAAAAATTCTCGATCGCATCGCAAATTCTCCGGTTGGGTCGATTCGTTTACCCGCCGATCTGGCGGGCGAGGACAGCCTTCAAAAGGTGACGGTATCGTTCGGGCTCAAGTTGAATCTGGCGGTCATCTGCCTCTTCACCGCGATACGTCATGGCATATCGGCGCTGATTCTGGCCGCCTGCCTTGTTTACATCAATGCCGGCTTGTCCCTGGTGTTTTTCGTGTTGGTGATTTTGATCCTTCCTTTTTACATTCTTTTGAATCGAAAGACTCACACGGCGGCGAAAAGCTGGCACGTGGATGGAGGTGCCCGTTCCTCGGCGATTGCACTGATGGAGTTGGGTAAGTCAGCGAACACCTTGCCCGCAGAGGGGGAACGAGAAGAAGATCTCGATTGGTCCAAAGAGATCTATGAGAATTCTTTGATCCTGGAAAATCTTGAGACGATGGAGTTTGGCCGACTCGCGGGAGCGAAGAGCCAGTTGTACAGTCAGCTCTTTCGCGCGGTCTTTCTCGGGGGCGCGCTCTTTCTATTCGGTCTCGTGGCAATGAATCCAGATTCGCTTACCTGGGATGCTCTCATCGTCTTTTTGATTGCCGCGTCCATGTTGCAGCTCTCGATTTCGGGTCTTTCAAATTCCCTTTCCATGCTTGCCTGGCACTCTCCGCCGGTGACGATTATTGAAAGATATTCGGAAGCCCTTTTCAGGGATCCACCCGGAAAGACCTGGAGCCCGGACGGGAAATCGGAAGTCGAATTGAAGAATCCGTCTCAAAATGCTCTCGTCGTGAGTTCGCTCCCCCTGTCCCGAACGAGTTTTCATTTTCTTCTGTCCCGACTTTTTAAGCAGGGAATCATCAGTCGGCCTTTCGAAGGAATGGAATACCGGGCACTTTCATTGAGAGGAGTGCCGAAGCGGGATTGGGAGTCGGTCGCGCGCTCCTTCGCTGACGATGAAAGTTTGAAATTCCTGGAACTTGGATCGCAGCAAAAGGCGTCGAAACTGGAGGTGATTCGAAGCTGTGAGATATCGAATGCAGTTTTGCTCGTTGATTCCTGGGATGAACCGATTGAAGCCTTTGACATGATCCTGAAGGTTTCGGAAGACGGGCGTGAGGAATCCGGCCCACCCGCCCACTGGGAAGGGCGGGATGATCTAAAGACGGCTCCGAATCGAAGTGATGGAACGGACTTCGATTTCGATGAGATGATGTAGTAAATGTGGCCACGAGATGATCATTACAGATTCATTCGTCTATCTCAATTTCCCGAAGACCGGCTCCTCCTTTGTCCGGAAAGTGCTGCGGGAGTTGCATCGGAAACAGGCGCCGGTTCCTTTCTGGCAATTCTGGAAGTCGCAGCGCGCGATGGAGGAGTTTGAAGCGCCGAATCTGCGTATTGCCGCTGGGCCCCGCCGCGGAGCGCCGACACCGCACGGGTGTCGATGGCAGATACCGGAAGCCGCGTCCGGTCTTCCCGTGGTGTCGGGAGTTCGCGATCCCTTCGAGAGAGCATGGTCCGCCTATCGCTATGCGGATTGGAAAAAGCCGGAAGCGTTGCTCGCCCCGGAGTCCGAAATCAGAGAGGCCTTCCCGAATTTTCCTGAACTCGGCTTTCCCGAATTTCTGGCCTATCAGAATGCCTTTCCCCCCCGGCGCCTGCAGGTGGGGGACAGGGATTGTGGGTCGATGACGACCGCCTTTGTTTATTTCTTTCTCGATGAGCCGCCGGAAGATCAAGAGCATCTTTCTTTTGACACGGTCGACGAAGTCAGGGACTCCATCAACGGAGTCGACTATCTGCCCTGCGAAGAGTTGAACGGGGCGTTGACTGAGTTTTTGTCGAGGTTCGGCTACTCGGGGGAGGAACTTGATCATGTGCTCCATCGCGACCCCGTGAACGTGGCGGGAAAAAAGGAAATTGATCCGGAACGTGAAGAAGTCAGGGCGCAGGTGACGGAGAGCGAATGGCTCTTCTATGAACTCTTCCCCCGCTACCAATGAGCTTGTTTCGAAAACGCGGCCGTGCCGACAATGAGGAGGATGCTTCCCGGCCGGAAGAGGAAAGCGCCGGGTTGCGTCAGCCGGCCAAGGTATTCTGTATCGGGCGGAACAAGACCGGCACGACAACGATGGCGGCCGCGCTGAAGCTGCTTGGATACAACATGCCCCGCGAGCGCCAGCAGTTGCCGCTCCTTGACGCCTGGGCACGCAGGGACTTTGGGCCGGTGATTGAGTTTTGCCGGAACTACGATGCTCTTCAGGACATGCCCTTCAGCTATCCATTCACCTTCCAGGCTCTCGATCAGGCGTTCCCCGGAAGTAAATTCATCCTCACGGTGCGGTCGAGTGCCGATGAATGGTATGAGTCGCTGACCCGCTTTCATACGAAGTTGCTCGGGACAGAGGGGGTTCCGACGATGCAGGATCTCGAAACACATCCCCACGCAGTCCGGTGGCGAATGTTAGAAGTCCAACGTCTCATGTTTGGGGCAGATGAAAGCTCCCTCTACGATCGGGATCTCTATCAGAAGCACTATGAGCGTCACAACGAGACTGTTATCGATTATTTCAGGAACCGATCGGAAGACTTACTTGTTCTCAATCTTGCGGACCGTAGAGGATGGGATCCAATTTGTCAGTTTTTGGAGCGGCCCGAGCCTGAGGGTGTTGGTTTTCCCTGGGAAAATCGCACCTAGAAACGAATGAAAAAAGTGTTTTCTACCGAGTGAAATCCGGTCGATTCTTAAAAAGAAGAATCCTATCAAATCTACCGTTATTCCTATGAGTAAATCCGAAACAATTGAAATTCCATGTGGACCGCTTGCTTCCGTAACGCTCCCTGCAAAACCTCGAAATGAGGGAATCACTGCCGCGA
The DNA here is from genome assembly GCA_029213265.1 of Verrucomicrobiales bacterium. Classification (GTDB taxonomy): domain Bacteria; phylum Verrucomicrobiota; class Verrucomicrobiia; order Verrucomicrobiales; family DEV007; genus Arctic95D-9. Next base: position 16,637 of record JARGNG010000006.1, read on the forward strand.
TCGACGGCGGTCTCCCCCTGTCCGTTTTTCGGGACTGTGTAGAGCAGTCTTCTGAGTTTCTTGACTTTGTAAAGTTTGGGTGGGCGAGTGCCTTTATCACGAAGGCATTGGATGAGAAGATTCGAATCCTCCGGGATAATGGCATTGATTTCTGGATAGGAGGAACGGCTCTGGAAATTGCCTACTTTGAAAATCGTGTTTCGCAGTTTGTTGATTACGTGGGGGAGCTGGGCGCTGAGTATATCGAAGTGTCAGACGGAAAAGTAGAATTTGAGCCCGGAGAAAAGGTCGAGTTGATCAGCGCTCTTTCAAAGTCATTCCGGGTTTTTTCGGAGATCGGGAGCAAAGATGTAAAGCAGGTGATGACACCCCGGATATGGATCAGCAAGATTCGCGAGGAACTGGATGCAGGAGCCTGGAAGATTATCGCGGAAGGAAGAGAAAGCGGAACCGTTGGTATCTACCGCCCCTCCGGTGAAATCAGAGAGGGACTTCTCGAGGAAATCAGGGAGTGTGGCGTTCCTATTGAAGATTTGGTTTTTGAAGCGCCGAACAAGTCGCAGCAGGTCTGGTTGATAGAGAGGTTCTCAAAAGAAGTGAATTTTGGGAACATTCCGTTAATGGACGCATTAAACATCGCTGCGCTTAGGCTGGGGTTGCGGGCGGACACTATTTTTATTCGGGAATAAACAGATAAATTAAAATGAACAACGAGACAAATAAGCTACCAGTCTTTCACCTCGCAATCCCCACTCACGACCTGGATCTGAGTGTTGAATTTTACGAGGGCAAGATCGGCGCAAAACTGGCGCGCCGTTATGATGACAGAACTACCTTTCGGTTCTTCGAACACCAAATTGTCTGTCACCTTGCTCCTGATAAGATTGACAAAAACCCGCAGATGTATCCTCGCCATTTTGGCATGACCTTCAGGGAAAAGGAGCAATACGACGCTCTCTACGAAATGGCGAAAGCCAATGGATGTGAGTTTTTCAAGGATTTGTTTATTCGTTTTGGTGACCTGCCCGAGCGTCATTCGACGTTCTTTCTCCAGGACCCATCCAACAATCTTCTTGAATTCAAATATTACGACGAAGATCGCTTTGTTTATTAGATGCCTGATCCCATTCTTTTCCTGGTCCGTCATGCAGAGACGGAGTGGAACGTTGAGCCCAAGCGCTATCAGGGGAGGACTGACGTGTCCATCTCAGAGCGTGGACACGAGACAGCAAGGGGAAAACTCGGGGAGATTGACTGGGGGCGATTCGATTCGGTGGTTTCTTCACCTGCAGTTCGTTGTCAGGAAACCCTGCAAATTGCGAAAGAAATTGGGTTTTCGCCGCGAGGCGAATTTGTGGACGAGAGGCTTTGGGAAATTGACAATGGTTGGTTTTCCGGGCTTACAGCCGATGAAATTTGCAAAATAGATCGTGGGAATTTTGAAGCGTTTTCGAAGGGGAATCCAGATATTAGGGCAGGGGGAGGAGAGAGCATTCGAATGATGGCCGAAAGGGTGATGACGTCTCTCAAGTTCTGGATGTCGGAGACTGAGGCGGAAACTCCTGTGTTTTTTGTCCACGGTGGACCGATTCGGTGTGTTTTGGGATCCAGGGAGGGATTCGGTCTGGAGCAGTTTCATTCCTTTCAAGTGCCTAACTTGAGTCTATGGCAGGTTCCAACTTCGGAGATTTCCGGATGGGGAGGTGAAAAAGATGAATGGTGAAAAACGAGTATTGGTGACGTATGCGTGGGTAAGGAGTTCCTGGGCGATAGCACGGAATCTCGCCCGGAATGGCTTGGAGGTTCATGTAGGAGACTCGCAGCGAATCTACATGGGACGTTTTTCGCGTTATGTCTCCGGCTGGTTTCAGTATCCGGACTTCCACTCTGATCCGGACGGGTTCATTGATTCGCTTATCGAATACATCAGTGCGAACAAGATTGGGACGTATATTCCCAGCCACGAGGAAGGTTTCCTTGTAGCAAAATACCGGGACAGGTTTCCCCAATCGGTGAAGATTCCAATCTCCGATTTTGATTTGATTGATCGATGCAACGACAAGGCCCGATCGGCAGGGCTGGCGGAGCAGTTAGGAGTGGATCAACCGAAGACAGTGGTGTTTGAAACGCGCGAGCAGTTTAGGAAAGGTGCGGACCTGGTTCCGTCACGAGGTGTCGTGAAAAGTGTTGGATCGCATGGTTCCCACGGGATCTCCTTTTACAGTAGCCCGGGAGAATTTCGGGAAATAGCCCTTGGATGGGATTACAGTGACGGAGAAATTCCGGTGATTCAGGAATTTGTGGAAGGAAATATTTACGCGGTCAGCGTGATGGCGTGGGAGGGCGAACCGAAGATTGTTTTCACAAGACGAAACATTCGTGAAAAGGAACCCTTTGGTGGGGCCTGTACTGTTTGCGAAAGCGTCGACAATGGTAGGGGAGCGGAAGTTGCGGTCCAGATCGTCAAGGCGATTGGATTTACGGGACCGATCATGTTTGAATTCCTCGTTGATGAAGACTCCGATCGCTGGTGCCTCATGGAGATCAATCCCAGATATTGGGGGACCACGGCACATGAGTTGAATTGTGGGCTTGATTTCCCATTTGTTCAATACTGTCTCGCCAACGAGCTTCCTTACGAAAATGACTTCTCCTATTCCAACGGATTGGTAAGCCGATGGATTACCGGAGAAATGATTGGATTCGAAAAGAGAAGGCGGTCCGGAAGGCGGGTTGGGGATTTGCTAAAGGAGTATTTTTCCACGAAGGCGGACTTCGCGATGGACTTCGCGATGGATGACCCGGTTCCGTTTTTCGTTCAAGCCTGGCTTTACTTCAAGCACAGGAAGAAGATTTTCAGCAGCTAGAAATTGGGAGGCGAAAATCTCTCTTGAAATGTATGTCAACGGATTCCTTATCGGATCTTCACGTCGGACGGCCCAACGTAGGCGACCGCGAGCTTTTCGATCGCCTCGTCGACGGCATCTTCGAGCGCCGCTGGTTTTCCAACAACGGGCAGCTGGTTCAGGAGTTGGAAGAGCGCATTGAGGACTATCTCGGGGTCGAGCACTGCGTCCTCGTTTGCAACGCCACCGTGGGGCTCCAACTGGCCTGCGAAGCGCTGGAGCTCTCCGGGGAGGTGATTCTTCCCTCCTACACCTTCGTTGCTTCGGCTCACGCGGTGCAGTGGCAGAAGCTCAGGCCGGTCTTCGTAGATATTGATCCGCGGACGCACAACCTCGATCCAGCCCTGGTGGAAGAGGCGATCACAGAAGATACCGCTGCGATTCTCGGGGTTCACGTCTGGGGGCGGCCCTGCGTTCCGGAGCAATTGCAGAAACTCGGGGAAGAGCACGGAGTTCCGGTGATGTTCGACGCCGCGCATGCCTTCGGGTGCGGAACCGAAACCACCATGATTGGCAATTTCGGAGCGTGTGAAGTGTTCAGCTTTCATGCGACCAAGTTTTTTAACACCTTCGAAGGCGGCGCTATCACGACGAATGATGATGCTCTGGCAGCCCGTTTGCGGAAAATGAAGAATTTCGGATTCGCGGGTCCCGATCACGTAGTGTCCCTGGGAACCAATGCCAAGATGTCGGAGATCCATGCGGCGATGGGCCTTTCGATGTTTGCGAAACTGGATGAGATCCTCGACGTCAATCGCGAGCGCTACGAGGTATATCGGCGAAGGCTGTCCGCAATACCGGGGATTCGATTTCTGGATTACGATGATGTGGCGAGATCGAATTTTCAATACATCGTGGCAGAAGTGACGGAATCGGAATCGGGAGTCTCGAGGGATCAACTGGTATCCGAATTGAAAGACAACGGCATTCTGGCGAGGCGGTATTTTTATCCCGGATGTCACCGGATGGAGCCCTACGCCTCTGATTCCAATGTTGCGACGAAAGCGCTTCCGCGCACGGAAGAATTGTGCCATCGGGTATTCAATCTCCCGACGGGCTCGGGGGCATCCCTTGAGGATGTGGATCGGGTTTGCAGCAGAATTGAATCGTTGTTCAGCGAATCGACAGCGTGATATGAAATTTCAGGAGTTAACGATCGAGGAAACAGATCGATTGATCGCCGGGAACACCGAGGTGATTAAAGATGAGGCCTTTGATGCGGTCGAGCCATTGGTGAGCATCGCCTGTATTGCTTTCAATCACGGCAAATTTCTCGAGGAAGCTCTCGACGGGGTTCTGAAACAGAAGATTGATTTTCCGATCGAAATCCTGATCGGCGAGGATGATTCCACCGATGACACCTTGGAGATTGCAAAGCGGTATCAAGCCCGTTATCCCGATCAGATTCAGATTCTCCGCTCTACCAGGAATCTGGGGCAATACACCCGAAGCGGGCGTTTGAACTTTCTGAGGGCACTCCGGTCCTGCCGCGGAAAATATGTTGCGGTGCTGGAAGGGGACGACTTTTGGAGCGATCCGGACAAACTTTCGCGCCAGGTCAGCTACCTGGAAAAACATCCGGACGCATCTGGATGTTTTACCGACTGCGACATCGTCGATGAAGACGGAAAAGTGATCGAACCGAGGCCTCTCTGGAACAAGCCTTACCAGGAGTCGTATACCCAGCCAGAGTGTCTTGCTGATTTGGGAAGCGCCTATGGAACAGCGACGCTGCTGTTTCGGAGGATCGTGATGGATAAGGGATTACCCGAATATTTTGTGCTCGCGGGGAGTGATTTCCTTCTCGATCTGGCAATTACGGAATACGGGACGCTCAACTACCTTCCCGGGACTACGGCTGCCTACCGGATCCATTCGGGAGGGCTTTGGCAGGGGACGGATACGGATACCAATGCGGCGGTGCAGTTGCGGAGGATGGAGGAGCTGTGGAATCGATCCAGGTTACCTGAGTCTGTACCGGACGAGTTATCGAGTGTACATGCCCGGATTGCAACCCGCCTCGGGCGATGGATTTGCGAAAACCGGGGGGGCGAGGCAACTTCGAAGGAAAGTTCTTTCGAGTTGGAGATGCCGACAAGTTCCCTCTTTGAAAGGAAGCGCTGGGAAGTTCCGGCGCTGATGCTGTTTCTCTCCGGGAAGTGGAATAAGGAGGCGCGGATCGTTCTTCCGGTCGGCGATGAGCAGGAGTTTGTCTGGCTTGAAATCGCAAAGCAGAAGGGCGGGAGGATTCAGATGCAGAAGTTGGAAAGGGATGACGTGCCCCTTTCTGCCGATACGGTGGTTTCAGGGGGCAAACCGATGCCTCTGGAAGGTGCCGAACTCGAAATGGCCATTCAATTGCTTGCGGAGGCGGTGAGGCTGTCCGACATGAGTAGGAAACGGGCAAAGAGAGCCCGAAAACGCGCGAATAAGTTTAAGAGAAAATACGAAGGTTTGCTTCGATCGAGAACCTACCGCCTTGGGAGCTTCCTTTTGAAACCGGTTCGCTTGATCGCCAACCTGGGCGGGAGATCCGGGAGCGAAAGGGGCGACTGAGTCAGTTTGACAGGTGCTGCTGACCAATCGTGCAAGACGCTGCCGGGATCCGTCAGAAAGATCCGTAAAACTTTTCAAAAGCATTTAATAGTTCTACAGAATCAATTCAATGAGTACAACAAAAACCGCAATTGTGACAGGATCGGGTGGACTGATCGGGTCGGAGACCGTGAAGGCTTTGACCGGCGAAGGATTCCATGTGATCGGGATCGACAACGACATGAGATCCTACTTCTTCGGCGAGGCCGCTTCGACGAAAGGCACGTCGGACGAGCTCTCCGAGAACCTTGATAATTTTGAACTCCGTTCCGTCGATATTCGCGACGCCGATGCGATTTCGGAAGTGTTCCAGAGCCATCGGGAAACCCTGGAATTGGTTGTTCACACGGCAGCGCAGCCGTCCCATGACTGGGCCGCGAAAGAGCCGTTTACCGATTTCACGGTGAATGCGAACGGGACACTCAATCTGCTGGAAGCAACGAGGCTGCACGCACCGGGTGCGACCTTCATTTTCACGAGCACGAACAAGGTCTACGGCGACCGCCCCAATACGCTCCCGCTCGTCGAAAAGGAGACCCGCTGGGAAATTGACGAGTCACACGATTACTTCGAGTTCGGGATTGATGAGGATATGTCCATCGACCAGTCGAAACACTCTCTCTTCGGTGCGAGTAAAGTGGCGGCGGACATCCTCGTGCAGGAATACGGTCGTTACTTCGACATGAAGACAGCCTGTTTCCGCGGGGGATGCCTCACGGGCCCGAGTCATGCCGGAGCTGAGTTGCACGGTTTCCTCTCCTACCTTATGAAATGCACGGTGTCAGGAAAGCCCTACACGGTCTTTGGATACAACGGGAAGCAGGTTCGAGACAACATTCACGCCTATGATCTCGTGGCAGCGTTTCTTGAGTTTCACAAAAATCCCAGGAGCGGTGAGGTCTACAACATCGGGGGAAGCCGTCATTCGAATTGCTCGATGCTCGAAGCGATCGGGATGTGTGAGGAGATTTCCGGCAACAAGCTCGACTACACCCTGACGAACGACAATCGCATCGGGGACCACATCTGGTGGATCAGTGACGTGCGGAAGTTTCAGAGCCACTACCCGAACTGGTCCTACAAATACGGAATTCGGGAAATCCTGGAAGAGATCCACGCGGCCTGCATAGGCTAGAGGCGAAAACTTCTTTTCCGGAATTTGCGAAAATCCGGTTCCATCCGACTTGCGTTAGACCCCCTACCATTGATGAGCAAATTACCGGCAAAGGGACAGTTTCATCGTTCCCTCAAGAGGTTTGGGGGGCTGCTTCCGGGAGGTCTTCGACCATTCGCAAGAAGGGTCTGGCGGGGCGGGAGACGGAGGTTTCGTGCGCTCTCTTCCAAATTCAAGGATGCAGGATACGACGAGACCGAATGGACTCTTGTCATCACGGCCGTTGAGATTTGTGATCGCCATGGAACCGGGGTTCTCCTCCGGAAACTGATTGGATCCAGGAACCACATTCTCAACATTCGTTCGAGAACGCGATACTTCGGCGAGTGCTCCATCAACTGCAACAGTATCCAGTTGGCGTGGGACCGCATGCGCCCGCAGGACCGGCTCAAACGACTTGCTGCCGCGCTTGGAAACCGCAATATCAAGACGGTCATTGTGGTTCCGTATCGTGGAAGTGATCTTGAACTGGCACTCGCAGTGAAAGCCATTTGCGGCGCGCGACTGATCACCTGGGTGATGGATGATAACTGTGTCTTCACCGGTAAAATCCCATCGGAGACGATGCAGCGCTGTCTCGATTCCTCCAATATCACCTTTGGTATTTCGAGGGAGCTTTGTGACGCCTACCAGGCCACCTTCGGAGTGAGGATGTATCTATTGCCTCCCAATGTGGAAGACCGGAATCCTCCCGGAGCCGACTGTGAAACCGGTAATGGAAGAGCCGTCATGGTCGGGAACGTGTGGTCGCGAAACTGGCTCAGGCGATTGAGTAAGGCGGTCGCGAAGACCGATCTCTCCGTCGATTGGTTTGGCAACACGGAAATGGCCGAGCAGGAAATGAGCGAATTGATGGACAAGGCCGGGATTGAGTTGAAAGGCTTCATCCCCGAAAGCGAGTTGTTGGCCATGGCTCCCCGGTATGACTTCGCGATTGTTCCCACGAGTGCCCTCGATGACGGCGAGGAAAACAGCTCAAGGATCGCCATTGCCCGCCTCAGTCTTCCCAGCCGAATTCCCACTTTGATGGCCGCGGCCCGGATTCCGATTGTGGTGGTCGGAAATCCGGAAACGGCTGCCGGGAATTTTGTGATCAAGACAGGAATCGGTGTCTGCAGCCCCTATGAGACGGAGCAACTGACGGAGACCTTTGAAAATGTCCGTGATCTTGCGTATCGCAAATCGATCCGTGAACGCTGCGGCGAGCTGGCGAATGTTTTCTCGAGTAATGATCTGTTCGAGTGGGTTGAATCTTCCGCAGAGACGGGAACTCCGGCTGACTCCCGGTTTGAGGATTTGTTCCCCCCGACGGTGGAATCCGGATCCTCGTTCGTCTTCGATCTCCCCACCGGGGGAAGCCGGCTCTGGGAAGGATACCGGATTTTCGAAGTTCTTCGGAAGAACGGGACCTCGTTCGATTCCTTTTTTGTCCTCGGAAGCGGGAGGACCCCGGTGGAGATCTGGCGCAACCGGGTCAGTTTACTCTCCTCGCATACCACGACTCCCGATCTCGTATTTGGACATCTTACGGACAACGGAATTGGCAAGGAGGGATCGAGTTCAAGTGTGAAGCTCGAGCGGATCCCGATGGTTCCACCTCCCGGTGACAGTGAGGAGGGTGAAGGAGAGCAGGAAGCGATTCCGCTCGTTGAGGAGGAACTCGGATCGTTTGAACTGACGGAGGAGGAAGCCAGCTCAGCAGCCCAACTGGCGGAGAAAGCCGGAATTTCGGGAGGAAGCGTTTTGGCGATTAGTTCCGGTGATGCCGGGGTTTTCCTGAACGGGAGCGCAGAGAACCTGCGGTCCTTTCCACTCGTGGTGGTTGATCTTTCTCTCGAAGCCGAAAGGCACCAGGAAGATTTCTCAGCGCGGCTTCTGCGCAATATGGACGAAGCCGGGTATGAATACTTTGAAAGAGCGGTATCCGCCCGACATCCCAAGACGGGATTAGCACTGGGTGAGGAAGCCTTTTTCCTGAAAAAGGAAGTTTCCGGCTCGCTATTCGTGTAAATCACCGATTCTTCCTTTTGCAGAGGGGGCGAATCTCAACTAATTGTCTACCCATCCAAAGTCATGCTAGTCAGTCATCGCAAAGAATTCATTTATACCAAGACCGTGAAGACGGCTGGTACATCGGTCGAATCCTACTTCGAGAAATATTGCATGCCGGAAGGCGAGTGGTCGGAGGAGCACAGCCGTGATGTCTGCGTATCCGACGCGGGAATCATCGGGTTTCGCGGTTCAAACCGTCCGAAAGAGATCGAGTGGTTTCATCACATGCCGGCTTCGCGAATCAAGGATCAGATTGGGGACGAGATCTGGAATCGTTATTTCAAGTTCTGTGTGATTCGCGACCCGTTCGATAAAGCCGTGTCCGCTTTCTATCATTTCAAGAAGGCGCGGGAAGCGGGTGGTGCCGACGCCCGGAAGAAAACGCTGAAGCAGAAAATTTCCGAGTTCTTTTCTCCTCCGGTAAAATTCAACAGCGTTGCTGAAGAATTTGAGCATTGGCTCAGTGAGGGGAATATGGGGGTCGACCGTGACAAGTACACGATCGACGGTGAGTTCTGTGTCGACTATGTGATTCGCTACGAGGCTCTCTCCGAGGGACTCCAGGAAGTATGTGAGAAAATCGGGATCGAATATGAGCCCGATCGACTTCCCACTTTCAAGAAAGGAATGCGAGACGAGAAAGTCGGCCTCTACGACATCTACACTCCGAAAGCGATCGAGATCGTTTCCGATGTCTTCGCCTACGAGCTCGAAAAATTTGGCTACGAGCCGCCGAAGCTCAACTAGTCACCGCCTGGTTTTCATGATTTTAAGTGCAGTCAAGCGTGTCGCCCGGCGTTTCCTTAAATCCGGTAAGGGCAAGCAGTGGAATCCCAAAGAGTCCGCCAGCATTCTGCGGAAGGAGGCAGCTTACGAGCGTCGCCTCCTCCGTGATACCTCCCGCGTCGCCAGCTGTTTTGCGAGTGACGTGGAACCGGTCATGATTCACACCTACGGCAAGGTGGGATCAACTGCGATTCACAAGGCGATCGGGGAGCTGCCACAATTTTGCGCTTTTCAGACCCATTTTGTTTCCGAGGAGGGAGTGGCTCATGCTGCCGAGATTCATAGCAACAAGGAGAGGGAGCCGATCCATCTCAAGGTGGGAGAATGCCTGCGGAAAGAGTTGGAAAGCCATCCGGACCGGAAAGTGCGGGTGATTACTCTTGTCCGTGATCCGGTCGCGCGGGCGGTTTCCGACCTGTTCGAAAATCCGGACCTGCTCGCCAGTGAAGAGGGCGGCGATCTGACCGCGCTTCCGCTTGAGAAGGTGGTCGAAATTGCAGAGAAGCACGTTCTCGCAAGTCTCGAATATTCGGAAAAATGGTTCGATCGCGAATTGAGCGGCCTCTTCGGATTCGATTTTTTCGGCGAGGCATTTGATCCTGCGGAAGGCTTTCAAATCATGGCGGCCGGACGCATCTCCCTTCTCGCGGGCAAACTGGAAATGTTGTCCGAAAAAGGCCCTGCCATCCTCGGGAAGTTTCTCGATCTCGGGAAGGACCTTGAGATCCCGAGACGCCGTGCGCGGGACACGACCGACGAGGGGGCCCTCTACCGGGAGGTTCGGAACAAGCTCCGCTTGTCCGGTGAGGTCCTGGATAAAGTCTATTCGAGCCGTCTCTGCCGGCATTTCTATTCCGACAGTGAGTTGGCGAAGTTTCGTTCCCACTGGATCGACGAAGCGCGTGAAGCAGGACAATAAGCTTCGTTCCCGTTTGCCCGTTTGTGTCGGCTGAGCTTCTCCTGGGTGCGTTGCGCTCCATGGCGGCGACGATTTCTCATGAAGGTGTCTATCATCATTCCCACTTACAACTGTGCGGAGCTTCTGACGCCGACCCTCCGCTCGATCCAGCTCGGCGGTTGGGACGACCTTGAGGTCATCGTGGTGGACGGAGCGAGCGGGGATTCCATTGCCGCAGTGGCGGAGTCATTCGGTGAGCTGGTGACGGAGTTCGTGAGTGAGCCGGACGACGGTCAATACGACGCCATCAACAAGGGAATGAACCGCGCCACCGGGGACGCTCTCTGTTGGCTCAATGCGGGGGATGTTTTCCTGCCGGGTGGAGTCGCCAATGCCGTTTCCATATTCGAGGCGCTGGCCGATGTTGATTGGATTATCGGAAGACCCTGCGTCTCCGAGGGAGTGGCGCTTCGGGCCATTGCCGGGAAAGAAACCGCCGTTCTCGTTTCGGAAATTCGCTGCGGGTTGTGTTCCGGCAGGGTGCTCGGTCATTTGCAACAGGAGGGAATGTTCTGGCGACGGTCTCTCTGGGAGACGGCAGGACCATTGGATACGCAATATCGGTTGGCCGCGGACTTTGAACTCTGGGTTCGGTTTTCCCGAATCGCCAGTCCTGCGAACTCTTCGGTCCCGCTCGCGGCCTTTTCCCATCACGGAACGAATCGCTCCATTGTGCAACGGGAGGAATACATCCGGGAAATGGAGGAAGTAATTGGGAAATTGTCAGCCAGGGAGAAAAGGGGCCGGGCTCTTCTGAAGTGGTTTTCATTCCTCCTCAGGATTGCGCGTTCTGTTTCTGTCTTGAAACCCCTCCATCAGTTGGTTCTCATGGCTGTTCCGAAGCGAAAGCGGATTCCCATGGTTTCCTGGGAAAAAGACGGGGCAGAGGGATTCCAGGTGGTGGCCACGCCCCGGCCAGCGCGGGTTCAATAGTCACCGGTTCACTTAAGTAAGATTATGTTAGTAAGTCATCGTAAAAAGTTCATCTACACAAAGACGGCGAAAACGGCCGGCACTTCCGTGGAGTCCTACTTCGAACGCTATTGCATGCCGGAGGGGGAATGGGAGGAAGAGCACAGCCGGGAAATGCATGTCTCTGAAGCTGGAATCATCGGCTTTCGCGGGGCCAAGAGGCCTCTTGGGACGGAGTGGTTCAACCACATGTCGGCAAAAAAAATGAAGGAAAAGCTCGGCGGGGAAATTTGGGATTCCTATTTCAAATTCTGTGTTGTTCGAGATCCTTTCGATAAAGCTGTCTCCGCCTTCTATCACTTCAAGAAAGCTCGCGAAGCGGGTGGAATGGACGCGAGGGGGCTAACCATCAAACAGCGGATCAAAAAAATTCTCCGGCCCGAACCGGATTTCAATTCAGTTGCCGAGGAGTTTGAATTCTGGCTCGCCGGCGGCGCCATGGTCCTCGATCGCGACAAGTATGTGATCGACGGGGAGTTTTGCGTTGATGAAGTGATTCGCTACGAAGCACTGGAGGACGGGCTTCGCATGGTTTGCGACAGAATTGGAACCGAGTTTGATCCTGATCGTCTTCCGACTTTCAAGAAAGGGATTCGGGACGACAAGGTCGGGCTCTCGGAAATTTACACGCCCAAATCGATCGCTATTGTTTCGAAGCTCTATGACTATGAGTTGGAGCGATTCGGCTACGAGGCACCTGAGCTCGCTTAGACAACTCGCGGCATGAGCGGTGATTTTGGAAACAGCCTGATTCGCTTTCTCAAGAAAGTGAAGCGCCGGATCTTTCCCAGCGGGGAGGGAACTGCGGCTTACGCACGCCAACTCCGTCGTGAGTTGGAACGGGCCGGCGTAGCGTTTGCAGGGAAATCGAAGCCGGTCCTGATTCATACCTACGGAAAAGTCGGGTCCACTGCGATTCACAACCAAATTGCGCAATTGCCCGGTTTTGACTCCTTTCAGACTCATTTCATTTCTGAAGAGGGCGTCGCCGAGGCAGGACGGCTGCATCGGGATCACGACAGCGATCCGATTCATCTCCAGCTGGGAGACCGGCTTCGCGACGAACTGAGGCGCCATCCGGATAAAGAGGTGAGAATGATCACCCTCGTTCGGGATCCCGTGGCGCGGGCGGTTTCCGATCTCTTTGAAAACCCGAATCTTCTCGTCGAAACCGGTGACCTCCGTTCCATGTCGCTGGAGCAGGTCGTTGAGATGGCTGCCGAACACCTTCGCCGAAGTGTCGAATACACCGAGAAATGGTTTGATCGTGAGCTCTCCGGGCTGCTCGGTTTTGATTTTTTTGCGAAGCCTTTCGACAAGGAAGCCGGGTTTTCGATTATACGGGAGGGCCGGTTTTCGCTCCTGGCCGGAAAGCTGGAACTGCTTTCGAAAAATGGAGGCCGCTACCTGGGGGAGTTTCTCGACCGGGAGTCCGAATTGGACATTCCAACACGCCGGGCTCGATCTGCAACCGGGGAAGCCTCGCTCTATCGTCAGGTGCGCGCGAACCTCCGTCTCCCCGAAGAAGTTCTGAATGAGGTTTACGAAAGCCGGGTTCAGCGTCACTTCTACACCGGTGAGGAGATTGCCGAATTCCGGGAGGCCTGGGTCTCCCCTGAGTAAGATGAGTGGCTTTTCCGGAATAGAATGCTCTGAACGATGGTGACTTACGTCGTAGTTCCCACCTTCCGCGAAACCGAACTGGTCTCCAGTTTTCTTGAAAGTTGGGAAAATGTCACCAGCGCGGATGTTCAGGTCTATGTGGTGAACGGGAACCCCGGCGATGAAACTTCCCAACTACTGAGTGATTGGGAGGGGGAGATGGATGTAGAGGAGGTCTGTGGCAATCCCGATCTTTTCTGGACCGGGCTGGTCGATCTGGGTCTGCGGAAGGTCGCTGAAGAAGCCGACCCCGCAGATTTTTTTGTGCTCACGAATATCGATGTCCGATTTGAAGGTGATCCGTTGAAGACAATTCTGGATCGCTTCGAAGACCTTTCCTCGAGGCAGGTGGCCATACCGGTGGTTGCTGAATCAGGCAAAGTCGCCTCTGCCGGAGTCCAGGTGCTGTCGTGGCCTCTGTCCCGGAATCGTCACATCTGGGATGGCTTGGAAGAAGAGGAGCTTCCTTTCGGGGAGATTGTCGAGGCGACCTATTTGCCTACCCGGTTCCTACTCTGCCCCGTGACGGCGCTGGAAAAAGGCATCTTTCCCGACCCGGAGAACCTCCCGCACTATTGCGCGGATTACGAGTATACGAATCGCTTGGGGCGACACGGATACCAACCGACCGTGTATTCCGGGGCGATTGCCCGATTGAGCGAAGAGAATACCGGCTTCGATACGTATCTGCTATCGACCACATTCTGGTCCCGGCTCCGCAAGGCCAATGACATCAAGTGTGCCTACAATTTCCGGTATCGGTTTCAATTCGTCCGCCTCACCTATCCGGGCTGGGCATTTCTCCCCGGCTTGATCACCCATTTCGCGAAGATCTTTTTGGAAATCATCTTTGGAGGGCGCTCGCTGCAGCGCTGGCGCAGGAGTTAAGACCGACATGGAAATCGAAATTCCCGAAGTCTCAGTCATCGTTCCCTGCTACAATGCAGAAGGATTTCTCGCCGAAACCCTCGACTGTGTTCTCGCCCAGTCGTTTCAGAAATGGGAATGCATTGTCGTGGATGATGCATCGAGCGATGGAAGTCGCGAGGTGATTCTTGCCTACTCCGCTCGCGACCCGCGATTTCACGCCGTTCTCCTGAATGAAAACCAGGGGGCCGCGGGGGCCAGAAACGAAGCGTTGGCGAAGGTAAGGGGGAAATTCATCGCCTTCCTCGACGCGGACGACTACTGGAAGCCGGAGAAATTGACGTTGCAGGTGGCTTGTGCGGCAGAGCAGGGAGCGGCGATCGTTCATTCTTCGTATCGATTCATTGATGAAAACGGTGCCTTTCTCCGCGGCGGGGTGGAGGCATCGGAGCGGGTCGACCTGCGCTCCTACATGAAAAACACGGAGATCGGCATGTCGACGAGTCTGATTGACCGGGATCAGGTGGGTTCGTTTGCTTTTAAGGACATCCGGCTCTGCCAGGACACCCACCTGTGGCTCGAACTCCTGGGGCGTGGCTTTGATTCTCATGGATTGAAAGAAACTCTCGTTTACTACCGGGTCCGGGAAGGTCAGATCAGCGGATCAAAAGTGGCCATGGCGAAGCAGGTTTTCGCTCTCTGGATGGATCGAAAAGAAGTCAGTCCTTTCTTCCGGCTCTGGAGTTTTGCCTGCTACGCTCTCAACGGATTTCGAAAGCGCCTGGGAGTGATGTCGTAAAACGATGAGCATGAAAATTCTCGTTACCGGAGCAAGCGGTTTTGTCGGACGTCATCTTCTTTCGTCTTTGAGAGAGTCGGGTCAGGAGGTGATTTCTTTTGGTCGCAGTGAGGGACCCGTTCTCGAAGGCGTCGAGCATCGAACAGGGGACGAGAGCACCGATTTCTCCCGGCATCTCGAGGGAGTCAATGCCGTGGTTCACGCGGCGGGTCTTGCCCATCAGAGCGGGAGTCCGGAGTCGCTCAAAAAACGCTTTTTTGAAGTGAATCGCGACTGGACGGCACGCATTGCCGGCGCGGTGGCCGATTCCGGGGTCGAGACACTTCTTCATATCAGCAGCATTGCTGCCGCAGGGGTTCCGGAAGATCGCAGGTCGCCTGGCATTCGCGAATCGGATGAGATCGTGCCTCTGTCCGACTACGGTAAGTCGAAGAGAGAGGCAGAAGCTCGAGTCCTGGAAGCGCTTCGGGATACCGGGAAACTGGCGGTTAATGTTCGTCCGCCCCTGATTTATGGCAGAGGAACCAAGGGGAATTGGGACAAACTGTGTCGATTGGCGAAGTTGCCGGTTCCCCTTCCTTTCGCTTCGGTTCGCAATCGAAGATCCTATCTCTCGGTCCACAATCTGGGGGGATTTGTGAATTCAGTTCTGTCCCGCACCGGGGAAACGGCTCAGAGCGGCACCTATCATGTGGCGGATGCGGAAACCCTTTCGTTGGCAGAGGTAGTACGAGCGATTCGAAACGGGCTCGGGCGTTCAGCGTGCTTGATTCCCTTTCCCGGGTTTGCGATGGAACTCCCTCTTCGCCTCGCCGGAAAAGCCGCCATGGCAGAGGGGCTTTTCAGTGATCTCGTGGTGGATTCAACGAAAGCACAGGACGCCTTTTCATGGGAACCGGAAATCAAAACCGAAGCAGGAATGAGTGATTCGGTGGAGAAAAGCGGGTAGGCTGGCACATAAGAGAATGAAATCATTGATCGAAAAATTGCTCGCGGCCGTGGGACTGGTCTGCGCTTCCCCCGTCCTTCTGCTTCTCTGGCCACTGATCGCCCTGACATCGAAGGGCCCCGTGATCTTTCGCCAGGAGCGGGTCGGTCGTGATCGAAAGACCTTCTTTTGCTACAAATTTCGGACCATGGCCATGGGCACGAAACAGGCGGGCACTCATGAGGTAAGTGCCTCGGCGGTGACTTCCATCGGAAGGATTCTGAGAGCGACCAAGCTCGACGAACTTCCTCAGCTTTGGAATATTTTGAAAGGTGAAATGAGCTTTGTCGGACCTCGTCCCTGCCTTCCGAGCCAGGAGGAACTGATCGACGAACGCGAGGAACGGGGCGTCTTCTCGATTCTTCCGGGAGTAACCGGGTTGGGACAAATCAGGGGCATCGATATGTCGGAGCCCCGCCGCCTTGCGGAATGCGATGCCGAGTACGTAAATTCACGCTCTCCCGGGGGAGATATCGGAATTATCTGGAAGACACTCACTGGATCCGGCCGGGGAGACCGGGTGAGCAAGGGCTAGTCTTTCGGAAGACAGCTGCCAGTCTCGGGTTTACCTTGCGCCGAAGAGTGCTTATTGTTTCCTTGAAGGAAGTCGCGAGACCGTTTGAAATGATTCTGTTCAGGTAAAACGGGATCGCAAGAGTCCGAATGCGAAGATTGTCACAGTTTTTTCGGGAGAACACCGCCTTTCGGCGGTGTTTGGCTTTTCTGTTTCATGTATTCGGAATCGTCGCCGCTTACCTTGCAGCGCACCTGATCCGGTTTGATTTTGACGTTCCTCCGAAGCACGTGGAGAGCCTCAAAGCCACGCTGTGGATTGTGGTTCTCGCCTACCTTTCCTGTATCGTCCTTTTCCGGCTTTATCAGGGGCTGTGGCGCTTTTTCACCCTTCGCGACTGTCTTATGACTGCCCTTGCCTTCGCGGCGGGCACGATCGTCGCAGCGGCTTCGATTTACCTGACGAATGAGTATTCCTTTGAAGACTTTCCGCGTTCTGTGCTCATCATCGCCTACATGCTCCTGCTTCTCTGGGAGATCGGTGGGCGGGGAATGGTTCGCCTCATTCGGGAAAGTGCGCGCCAGCGATCCGGAAGTCGCAAAAGAAAAGGGCGGGTGTTACTGATCGGAGATCCTGATGAAGCGGATGTTCTGCTGCGTGGACTTCAACATCATCCGTCCGAACTCGGACAGGTCGTCGGCATCGTTTCCGGGGACCAAAAAGACCATGGGTCGCAGCTGCGCGGGGTGAAGATCTATTCCAATATCGATGACGTTGCCGGGATCGTTAAATCGCTGGAAGCGACCATGCTCCTATTCCTGCCTCCTTTTACGGGGCCGCGGAAAATCCGTGACGTTGTCGACGCTCTCGCGGAAGAGAAACTGAAATGCGATTATCGAGTCGTTCCCTCCATCGATGAAATCGCCTCCGGGCGGGTCGACGTCAGCGGAATCCGAAAGGTCGCGATTGAGGATCTGCTTCATCGTGTGCCCTACGAAGTGGAATTTGACCAACTGTCTCATGCGATTGGGGGTAAGAAAATCATCGTCACAGGTGCCGGCGGCAGCATCGGATCGGAGATTTGCCGCCAACTGATCAAATTCAAGCCCGAAGCGATTGTGCTGTTTGAAAGCAGCGAGTTTCATCTCTTCCAGGTAGAGCGGGAGCTGGCCGGGATCGCGAAAGAGGCGGGAGTTCGGATGCTCGCCTGCGCCGGAGATGTGAAGCGGGCGGAGCACCTTCGTTCCGCCATCCACAAAGCCGATGGAATTGACGTATTTTACCACGCGGCTGCCTACAAGCATGTCGACCTGATGGAACGAAACGCGGTGGCCTGCTTTCAGAACAATGTCGTTGGGACTTACATCGCATCAAATGTTGCGGAAGAGGAAGGGATTCAGAATTTCGTTTTGATCTCGACGGACAAAGCGGTTCGTCCCACCAGCCTCATGGGGGCAACCAAGCGACTGGCGGAAAGATTGCTCATCGAACGACCCACAAGCAAGACCTGCTTCAAAGCGGTTCGCTTCGGGAATGTCCTGGGAAGCAATGGAAGCGTCGTTCCGATCTTTCGGGAACAAATCGAACGGGGCGGGCCGGTCACGGTCACGAGCTCGGAAGTGACCCGTTTTTTCATGACCATTTCCGAAGCCGTTGAGTTGGTTCTCGCGGCCGGAGCGATCGATGAGGATCGACGGATTTTCGTTCTGGAAATGGGCGAAGCGGTAAGGATCGACGCGATGGCACGCCGCATGATCGAGCTTTCCGGCCTCGTTCCTGATGTCGATATTCCCGTTGTCTATACGGGCTTGAAAGGCGGCGAGAAAGAATATGAGGAGTTGCTGACCGACGACGAGAACGTGGTGCGTACGGACCTCGATCGGATCTGGGTTGTAAAGCGCGACGCCCCGATCGATATCGATCCAGTCGATGTCGGCAAGATCCTGGAACTGATCGACGAAGGGGACGACCACGAACTGCGCCTCTACGCACATTCGTTGATTCAGGGATCCCGCTTGTGTGATAAAAGAGAGGTGCCCGCCACTTCGAATTGAATGGATTCTGATTCTTCCTCACTCCGCAAACTTTTCGGGCCGGTCCAACTTCTTGGAGCCGGCCTTTTCTGTCTCCTCCTCGGGCTGTTCCTGGGGAACAAGCTGATTTCCGCAGGCCACGTTTTCCTGATTCTGGGGGTCGTCGGTTTCGTTTACAAATCGGGCTGGAACAAGATCCGCTGGAACGGGATTTCTTCGGGTAAGGTCCCCCGCAGCACGATCTGTCTCGGGCTGTTCCTGGTCCTGTCCATCCTTTCGATCCTGGTGAATTGGTCGTTAATCGAGGATCCGCTGGAGCATCTGAAGAAGCTTCGTCACTTCGTCCTTTTTCTGGTTTTACTGGCTTTCTCCGGTCTCGTCGTCACTGTCGTGGAAGACGTTCAGCGGCGTAACCGGCTCGTAGCCGCCTGGCTCATTCCGATGGTGCTTACCATTGGGATCGGAATCTATGCCCTGTGGAAAGGGGAGCATCCTTTCCGTGAAGAAGAGGTCGCCGATATCAGTCGCCTCTCCGGGATCTACGGCCAGGTCATGACCTTCGCCTACGGCCTGCAATTCACAGTGATCGCCCTCGCCGTGTTTTTCCTTTCTCCAGGCCTCTGGAAGCGAATGACGACGATTCCCTGGTGGGTCGTGATCATTGCGCTTCCGATTGCCGGGCTCGGAATGTATCTCACCTACACCAGGGGTGCGATGTTGGGAGTGGTGGTCGGGTTTACTACGTACGGAATGTTGCGCTCCCGCTGGCTCGTGGTTCTGGTGCTGTTTCTCGGAATCCTCGCCGGTGGATTCGCCTACAGCCAGAAGGCGCGTTATTTCAAATCCAACAACTCAGTCCGGGTGAATCAATGGAAGGTGGCATCTCTCAGTTTCCTGGAGCGCCCCATGTTCGGTTTGGGATACCGAAATTTTGAGCTTCAGTCTGTGGAATTGAAGAAACGCTACGGATTCGAAGAGGATCGTCGTCGCAAAGTCGAAGGAGGCGGCCGCGAGAGATACTACTTCCAGGGGCATGCCCACAACAATTATCTCGAAGCCTTCGCCTCGACCGGGATATTCGGCGGACTCAGCTTTTTGGGATTCTGCTACTTCTGGGTCGCCGAAACCGTCCGGAGCCGGTATCGGATCCTCTTCCTTCCGCTGGTGCTCGCGTTTCTCGTTTCCGGTTTCTTCGAATGCACCTTCTTTGACTCGGAAGTCCTCAACGCGGTGCTTGTGATTTACCTCTTCTCCTGGATTTTGTATGCCCGGGAGGGGGCGGGGGAAACGGAACCTACTCCGCTTTCTCACCCGCCTTCGGCTTGATCACCACAGAGACCTGCGATTCCTCTTTGAGAAATTCCTTCGCCAGTTCGTTGATCTCATCGACCGTGATATTTTTGTAGTCATCAACGAAGCTGCGGGACCACTCCAGTCGTTCTGGGTATTCCTGAGAGGACTCCAGGACGCTCGACATCCAGTAGCGGTTCGTCCGGCGCATCTCTTCGATCTGAGTGACCTGCGGCTTCTTGGCACGCTCGAGTTCGTCTTCCGTGATCGCAGTTCCTTCGGACAGTTCCTCCGCAATTTGGGAAATCACCTGAGTGACGGACTCTGCCTGATCCGGATCGATCGTGACCGAAGCAAAAAGATAGCCGTAGTCGGTCCAGGTGTCGCTTGGCAGGTTGTGTGCGAAGGGACTGTAGGCATCTCCCAGCTCTTCCCGGATTTTTACGCGGAGCCGGTCGTCGATAACCGCACTGAGCATTCCGAGGCGGCGGGTCTTTTTGATCTCGTAGATGTCGAGCGTAGGCCAGTGCACCACGGCCATGCCCTTCGGGATTTCTGAATCGAATTCAAACAGCTTGCTCGTCCCGGCGGGAAAGAAAACCTGACGCTCTTTGGAGTAGTCAGGTTTTTTTGCGGTCCGCTCCGGAAGATTTCCAAAGGTTGCGCTAAGTGCTGCGATTGCTTTTTCTTTCTCAAAATCACCCACGATGGTGAATTCGAGGTAGCCCTTCTCGAGGTCGGGAAGGATCCATTCTTTCACCTGGTCGATGGTGAGAGCTTCGACGGTATCCCGGGGAGGATAGCCAAACCGCTCATCCCCGGAGTGGAGAAACTGGGAGACTTCATCCTGAGCAAACCCGCCCGGAGTGCGTTCGAGTTGCTGATACATGTAGTCCAGTGCCCGGCGGAATTCCGTTGCGGCCTCTTCGCGGAATCCGGGATTGGTTACGTAGGCACGCATCAGCTTGAGTTGGGCCTCGAGGTCGTCGGGCGTGGTCTGTCCGCTCAAGGTAAAGGCGTCGTCATCAATTCCGAAACCAACCGAGACGGATTCGCCGGCGAAAAGTTGCTTCAGTTCGTCTTCGCTGTGGGCCTCGAGTCCTCCTCCGGAAAAAACACTGGAGGCAAAGAAAGAAAGACCTGCCGTCGGCTCGGTCAGCCGACCGGACCCGATGCGGGCCTTGGTGTAGACAACACCGTCTTCAAAGTCCGTGACCCGGAGATTTACACGGACGTTGTTTTCAAAGCGAAGCTGGGTCACCTCAAGATCTTCGATCTCTTTCGTCTCCGCGATCGCTCCCGGTTCGGGAAGTTTTCCGTAAGCAAAGGAAACGATTTCCTTTTCCTCCGGAGCAGTGACCTCCACGCCTTTACTTTCCTCATACACGGCGGCAATGGCCGCAACGGGATCGTCAATCCTGGCATTTCCCGAAACGAGGACCAGAGTCTCGTTGGCCGTGCTCCAGAGATCTGCGAGAGCATTTTGGGCCGACTCCGCGGAGATCGATTCGAGTGCTTTCTGAACGCGCGGGAGATCGTCGGCCGGGCTTGTGAAAATGCGACGGGTGCCGAGACGACGTGCAATTTGATCGGCGAGGGAACGCGACTGACGGGTTGCCATTTGCTTGGCGGATTCTTCGTAGAGGCGATTGAGAAGGGATTTGGTCTCGGTCAGCTCCGCATCGGTGAATCCGAATTCGATTGCCCGGCGCAGTTCCTGTTCAATCAGGGCGATGGCTTCTTTCCAGTCTTCCGCTTTGCAGTCGGCATCGATCGAACTGTAGAGAGCGAACCCGAGGTCGAAGAAATCATCGGCATGCATGCTTCCGGTGCTGATCGGAGAGTCGTCCTCCTTGGCGATGCGTTCCAGACGACGGTTGATGATGCGGGTGGCAATCATGCGGTTGAGATCTTCCATGCGACGTTCGCTGTTGTCCGGGGGATTGACGCGGGGCTTCAATGCCTCGATCGAAACAGAAGTTTCCCCGGCTTCTTCTTCGTAGTGATAGTGAGCGGCGAACCCTCTCTTCGAAAGAATGCCCATGGGCGGGGTGGGGCGCTTCTCCCTGGTCGGCATTTCAGCAAAGTGCTTCTTGATGAGCTTCTCGATGGACTCCACCTCGACATCCCCGACGACGATGACCGCCATGCGGTTCGGCGTGTACCAATTCTCGTAGAATTCGACGAAGCGCTCACGCGGGGCACTGCTGATCACTTCCTCCGTTCCAATGGGAAGGCGGCTGCTGACGCGGTTTTCGGGGAAAGCGAATTTCAATTGCTCCACAAACGTCCTCCAGCTGACGGAGTCACGAGTACGCTTCTCGCTGAGAATGATGCCGCGCTCGTCATCGATCTCGTCAGGATCCAATAGCATGCCGTCGGCATAGTCGCGGAGAAGCTTGAGGCCCTCGTCGCTCATCGCCTCCTCGGAATTCGGAAGCTCAAGCTTGTAGACGGTTTCGTTAAAAGAAGTGTGGGCGTTGGTGTGATTACCAAACCCCATTCCGAGGCGCTGGAAATACTCGACCATTTCCCCGGCGGGAAAGTTCGTCGTGCCGTTGAAGGCCATGTGCTCGAGAAAGTGGGCGAGCCCCTGCTGATTGTCCGCTTCCATGAGCGAGCCTGCATCGACGAAGAGGCGCATGCTGACCCGGTTCGGTGGTTCCTCATTCGGGAGAATTGCGTAGCGGAGACCGTTGTCAAGAAGGCCCCAGGTCACTGCGGAATCAGTCGGGATGTCGCTGTCCTCGTGAGGAAGAGGGATGGGGGTGTTCGTCGTCGCGGTGTCCTGGGAGTAGGCGATCGCCGCGACAAGCGCGATGACAGGGGTGAGCAGGTAGGTTTTTTGCATCATTGGTAAAAAAGCGTTCTGAAAGGGAGTTTCTGTTCGGAAAAGGGAGAAAAATTACGGCGTGGAATTGTATTTCACACAGTCGCGATAGCTTACGCCACTGCCGCCGAAAATGTCGAGAGCACTTCCGATTGTGAGATCGACTTTTCCGCCGCTGAGGGAGTCAACAAGGCGAAGGTCATCGAGCGAGGAAGCACCACCGGCGTAGGTGACCGGCTTTTCGCCCCAGGCACCGAGCAGGGAAACCAAATCTTCATCGATGCCGCTACACTTGCCTTCGACATCAGCGGCATGAATGAGAAACTCGTCGCAGGAGCTGGCGAGAGCAGAAAGCGTTTCGTGCGTCACCTCGAGGTCGGTTGGGGTCTGCCAGCGATTCATCGCGACAATCCATTTCCCCTCCCGGCGGCGACAGCTGAGGTCAATAACGAGACGATCCGCGCCGACCGCCTCGACCAGTCTTTTCAGTACCTCCGATTGGAAGCGGGCATCTTCATCGAAAAGGCAGGAGGTGGAGATGACGTGGGACGCACCCGCTTCGAGCCACTCCGCCGCGTTCTCCGGGTTGATGCCGCCGCCGATCTGTAGACCACCGGGATAAGCGGCGAGCGCCTCACGGGCGGCTTCGTCATTTCCAGGGCCGAGTTTGATGACGTGCCCCCCGCGGAGTTGATCCGAGGCATAGAGTTCGGCAAACCAGGAGGAGCTCTTGTCACTCACAAAATTCGTTTCCAATGCCGAGTCAGTTGAATCGAGAGTCCCGCCCACAATCTGCTTCACCGATCCTTCGTGAAGGTCGATGCAGGGGCGAAATTGAGAACGTCGTGACATAGGTCGAGAGGCAGCAGGGTTGGGTGGGGGACCCAACAGGGTGGAATGTATCACTTTCCGGCACGATGAAAACGGGCAATACGGGGAAGTCGGAATAGGAATGCTGCCTCTGCCAAGGTCCCCGGGGAACCGGACTTCGATTCAGGCAACGCAGAAAAAATCAGCCCCTTCGACAAATCCGGCATCGAGTGCCAGCTTGCGAATTCGCGCGCGCGCCCCTGGTTGGCCGACGGCGCTGAGTAGAATCGTCGACCTCAGCTTTCCGCTCATGACATCAGGGCCCAAAACGGGGATGCCGTCGATCCGGTTTCCGATTTGGCGTTCGTTGACCTCGCAGAAGGCATTCACTTCGACCGCCCGGCTCCGCAAATACCGCGCCATCTCCTTGCCGATCGGGCCGGCCCCGCACAGGGTCACACCGAGTTGCTGCACTTCGGGGATTCGGGAAAGGTAGTGGGCCTTCGCTTCCTGGAAGCGGGTCAGTTCGTATCGAGGGACGGTGCGGGTGGACCGATCCGGAGCATCGAACCAGTCGAGCAGGATTTCCTCCACCTTTCCGAGCTGGAAGCCCTTCTCCAAAAGGCGCAGCCAAAAATCGTAGTCCTCGGCCCAGTCGGGATCGTGATATCCGCCGAGGGCTTCCAGCACCTCCCGACGAACGAGGGCGGTCGGATTGGGAAGGGGACTGTCGACGAAGCGCTCGCGGAGGATCTGTTCGGGCGTGGTGACAGAGTTCACCCAGGTTTCGTAGCGTTGGTAGCCTCCCTCAGCGGCTTCGATCGAACCCGCTACACCGCGCTTCCCGATGCGAACGAGGGATCCACAGGCGGCGAGCTCGGGATGAGAGTTCAGAAAGTCGACCTGGCGGGAGAGACGTTCCGGATGGGCGACGTCGTCGCTGTCCATTCTCGCGATCAGATCTCCCCGGGTTTCCTTCCACGCGAGGTTGGCGGCTTCGACGAAGGTTCCTTCCGAGCGGAGTACAGTGATTCTCGAGTCCTCCCGGGCGGCTTCGGCAAGAATCCCGGGTGTTCCGTCGGTCGAAGCATGATCGACGATCACAAAATCAAATTCCCTCCAGCTTTGCTCCTGGATACTCCGAATCGCTGCGGCCACCGTTTTCTCCGCGTTGCGGGTCGGCATGGCGATGGAGATCCGGGTCATAGACACAAAAAAACCCCGGCGGGAAGCCGGGGTTTTTCGAAAAGTTTGGGGAGAGGGCTCTACTGAATTACTCAGAGGCTGCCTCTTCGCCACCTTCAGCGGATTCCTCGCCGCCTTCAGCGGATTCTTCGCCACCTTCTTCACCGCCACCGCCTTCTGAAGCAGCAGCCCGTGTCTGAGTCACGAGGCCAACGAGAACATCGCCGTCCATTTTCGTGATCACACCCTCGGGAAGATTGAGGTCGCTGACGCGGAGGGATTCACCCAGCTCGAGCCCGGTAACATCGTTCTCAATCGCGTCGGGCAGGGTATTGGCGCTACAATGAA
This sequence comes from Verrucomicrobiales bacterium, assembly GCA_029213265.1. Lineage (GTDB taxonomy): Bacteria > Verrucomicrobiota > Verrucomicrobiia > Verrucomicrobiales > DEV007 > Arctic95D-9. The sequence continues at coordinate 41,406 of JARGNG010000006.1, forward strand.
CTTCGATCTCGTGAATGAGGTGCTCAAGAATACCCCCAGACTTCACTCCGGCAGGTTCACCTACGAGGTGAACCGGAACGACAGCGTGAATCGTCTCGTTTTCACTGACCGCACGAAAATCGACGTGAATCAGCTGCCCGGTAAGAGGGTCGCGTTGAATGTCCTGCACGATCGCGAGCTTGGTCTTTTCATCGGCACCTTCGATTTCGATGTTCACGATGAAGTTTTGACTACCCTGCTTTTTCGCCAAGTCGAAGAATGCCTTGGAGTCGAGCTGGATCATGTATTCGCGCTGGCTCGATCCGTAGATCACACCGGGGACGATGCCCGAACGACGAAGTCGCTTCGATGCGGTCGTGCCTTTGACTTCGCGTTTGTCGGCCTTGAGTGTTTCCTGTTTTGCCATGATAGCAGTTGGTTTTCTGAATGAAAAACGTCCGAACCCTTGAGGGGCGGACGAAGGGCGCGAAATTTAGGCGATACCTCAGGAAATGTCAAAGAGAGATGTGACCGACTCTTCGAGGTGAATTCGCCGGATTGCCTCCCCGAGAAGTTCGGCAACACTCACAGCGGTCACTTTCGGTCCCACCGCGAAGGGCGTGCTGTCGGTGGAGACCAGTTCTTCGATGTCGGATTCTTCGATTCGCTTTCTTCCAACGTCTCCGAGAACGGCGTGGGAGACACCGGCGAAAATCCGCTTGGCGCCGTTAGCCTGAAGGAGTTTCGCCGCCGAGGTCAGCGTTCCTGCCGTTTCGGAAATATCATCCACGAGGAGAACATTGCAGCCTTCGACCTCACCGATCAGGCTGATCGCCTCGACCTCCGTCGCGCTGACGCGGTTTTTCGCCACGATTGCGAGGGGGCATTCGAGTGCTTTGGAATAGGAATGCGCCATTTTCATGCCGCCGACGTCGGGAGAGACGACAACGAGATTGTCGCAAATGCCCTTTTCGCGGACATATTTGATCAAAACGGGCTTGGCATAGAGATGATCGACGGGAATGTCGAAGAATCCCTGAATCTGGCCGGCGTGAAGATCCATCGTCAGGACGCGGTTCACGCCTGCGGCAGTGAGAAGATTCGCGACGAGCTTCGCAGTGATCGGAACCCGGGGCTGGTCCTTCCGATCCTGCCTCGCATAACCGAAGAAAGGAATCACAGCCGTAATCCGTGCGGCGCTGGCCCGTTTGGCGGCGTCCACCATGATGAGCAGCTCCATGAGGTTTTCGTTCGTCGGCGGACTCGTCGGTTGAATGAAGAAGATGTCGCGTCCGCGAATGTTCTCGTTGATCTTGACGAAAGTTTCCCCGTCCGGAAACTGGGTAACCGTCGTGTCCGAAAGTCGAACTCCCAGGTAGTCAACAATGTCTTGTGCGAGTTGTGGGTGGGAAGTCCCACTGATGATTCGAATGTCGAGGGCCATGACGAATTCATCCTCGCGAAATCGTCACAAAACGCCAGTGAAATGTTGGAGAAAGGTGGGATTGATCGACTTTTCTATGCTGGTTCGGAGAGCATTTGGTTGTCGATGACAACTCTTCCCCGCGAAAGTCTCACGTCTTCCTCCAGCCGCAAGCTGGTGTGCGTCGAGGAAAACGTAAATTTTTCGTCCTCCTGCCGCGGAGAGATCAAGCCCCCATTTCCGGGAATCCCCGGCCCACCTCAGGAACAGGGCAATTCGCACAGCTCCACGGTGCCTCCATGCAACACGACCGGGTGTTTCTCCAGCAAATCCAGAATCGTCTGCGTGTCTTCCGAGTCGAACCGCATATAGCCGACGATGTGATCCGTTGATTTCATGGAATCAATGTTCCCCAGCGCGGTGCGCTCCCCGATCTCGCTTCCTCCCCGAAACATCCCGCTTTCCCGGGCTGCGGCAAAGAATTGATTCCATTCCTCCTCCGTCGATACGCTTTTCGTGTTTCCGTGAATGAGAAGAAGATAGGGAGTCATTTCGAAAAATGCGGGACTATTCCACCGGCGCCCGGACTTCAAACTTGTCGAGAGTGAGGACACTGCCGGCGCCGGGGCTGAGTGAGATGCTGCCCTTGCCTTGGGCGCGGACTACTCCATTGAGGGAGACCTGGAAACTGTCTTCGAGATCGACAATAGGTTTGAGAAGGAGGGGGCGTTGTTCCTGAAATGCCGCGAGAAGTTTGTCAGCACGACCCAACTCCGCTTTTTGGGAATGGGCGCGTGTGGCAGCGAGTAGAATCGCTGGCAGGGCGGGAAAAACAAAGCGAGGAAAATAGGGAGGCATGGTCACCAGATGTCTGGGAACGATATCAGTCGAAGCTGCGGGCGACAATGGCAATGCGATGGGTCTTTGCTGGCGGCGGAAGCTAAGGCGCCGTCGGAGAGAGTCTGCCCCGGAGCAGCGCGCTCAGACGGGAGCGGTCGCTTTTGTAGGTGCCCTCCATCACCACATTCGCGGTTTCCATCGGATCGGTTTCGTGATCATACAGTTCCCGTGCGGTGACTTTTTTGTTCTTTAAATTTCGCCACTCGGTGTAGCGAAAGCGCTTCGTTCGGATCGAGCATCCTCTTGCTCCCCCTCGCGAAAATTCGCTGAAGGCGGATTCCCGAATTGTGAGGAGGGGATCGCTCAGAACAGTGGCGAAGCTTTTTCCATCGAGGTGAGACGGCAAGGCGAGGTCTGCCTTTTCCGCGAGGGTGGGAAAAAGATCGACCAGCTCGACGAGAGATTCCGTTGTCGATCCTGCCTCAATGCCGGGGCCGGCCATGAGCAGGGGGACCCGCGTGGCGATTTCAAAGGTGGTGTGTTTCGACCAGAGGGCATGATCGCCGAGATGGTAGCCATGGTCAGAAGTGAAAACGATGAGCGTGTTTTCCCGCTGTCCGGTTTCTTCGAGGGCTGCCAGGATTTGTCCTGTGAGTCGGTCAATGTAGCTCACGCAGGCAAGATAGGCGTGGCGGGTTTCGCGGGCGACATCGTCCGGGATGGGGCCCGCGTCAGGAAAGTCGGTGAAGCTTCGAATGTAACGGGATTCGTGAAAGCTGTGTTTCAGGGGCGCACCTTTCGGAAGGTTGGGAATCGGAGAGAGCGGGACGTTTTCCCTGTCATACAGGTCCCAATCCCGTTTCGGAGCGTTGAAAGGCGAATGTGGTTTGTGAAAGCCGACCATAAGAAAGAAGGGCTTTTCCTCCCGGGAACGCTTTTGGATTTCGGTGATGGCCGCCCTCGCGGTGAGGCCGTCTTTGTACGCTTCGTCGGGAACGTCGGCCGACTCGAAGAGCGGGTTAGCCTTGTTCCCCGGATCGTAGCGATTGATGATGGGATGCTTGCCCCGGTTCCCGGGGCTGGCGTAGTGGAGGGGCGGAGGATCGTAGTGCGGCTGCGACCAGGAGGGAGGGTCATCCTGCCCGTTGTGAAGAATTTTCCCGAAGCTCGCGGTATGCCATCCGTTTTGGCGGAACCACTCCGGCATCGAAGTGATTTCCGGGTGACTGACGCGAAAGGTGTCTTTGGCATTCGCCTTGCCGAGATTGTCCGGCATGAGTCCGGAGAGAAGGCTGTTTCGCGACGGCCAGCAAACCGCCTTCTGGCAGTAGGCCCGGTCGAAGCGCATGCCCGATTCGGCCAGTGCATCGAGATGAGGAGTGATCGCCACCTCCGACCCGTAGCATCCCAATTCATTTCTCAGGTCATCGGCGATCAGGAAAAGAACATTGATCTTTTCTCCGGCCAGCGAGCTGCCGGCCAGGCAAAGGGGCAGAAGGAAATACAGGAGTCGCATCGTTCCGGAGCTACTTGAGGAAGGCGGCAAAATACTCCGCCATCTTGTCGATTGCCTGATCGAAATAGACTTGGCGACTGGGAAACGGATGGGGCGCTCCCTGAAGGATTACAACGCTGTTAGGCCGCTTCATTTCCTGCATGCGGGTTCGGATCGTTTCCGCTCTCGTGCTTGGATCGTCGAGTTCACCGCAGATGAACAGGAGCGGAGGATCCATCGAGTCAAGGTGGTGCAGAGGAGAGGCCAGGCGGTAGGTGTCGGGAACTTCCTCCTGGGTGCCGCCGAGGAACTGGGGATAGAAGGCCGCGGAGGGATCTTTGGAGCGGAGCTTGATTCGCTCACTCATGAGATCGGACTGCGCACCCATCGGGACGGCGGCCTGGATTGTGCTGGAAAATTCTGTATTCCCCCCGTCGCCCTCGAGAGCGTCGACTCCCCCGGAAGTTGCGAGCAGGGCGGCGAGATGCCCGCCGGCGGAGGAACCGGTCGCGCCGATGAATTCCTTGCGAATTCCGTATTTATCCGCATTCGCCCGGAGCCAGCGAACCGCCGCCTTGCAGTCGTGAATCTGTGCGGGGAAGGGGGCTTCGTCAGAGAGGCGGTAGGAAATGGTGACGGTCACGAACCCTCGACCGGCGAGCTCACGTGCGACATGGGCGAAGTTTTTTCTCTCCCCTTTCCACCAGGCTCCCCCGTGAATGCAAACAACAGCGGGAAGTTTGCGAGTGGCGTTTTTCGGGCGGAAGAGGGTCAGCTCCATTTCGCAGTCGCCGTATTTCGCGTAGACGAGATTCGGGATTTCTTCGGTTGCGGCGATCGCTTCGGGAGAGACTTTCGCGGGCGGAAGTATCCTCCAGTCCTCCTGAGCGGAAGTGACGAGGGGAAGCCAGATAAGATACGCAAGGAGGGAAAAGGCGGCGGGCGGTTTCATAGGCATTATGGGGTATACTCCCTGAGCGCAGTGGTTTGCCCGAAGTTTTTTCTCTTTTTTGGGGCAATCCTCTGAATCGGCGGAGTATTGAATATGAAAACTCATGGAATCTGAAACCGCAGAGCAGCGATACGAGCAATTCGTATCTCTCTTTACCCGAAACGAGCCGGCGCTTCGTTCGTTTGTTCGTTCGCTGGTGCGGAGCTGGGACGACGCCGACGAGGTCATGCAAAATACCGGGCTGGTCCTGTGGCGGAAATTTTCAGACTTTGAACCTGAGACGGATCCGCAGACAGATTTTTTCCGATGGGCCTGCGTCGTCGCGCGCTTCGAGGTGCTTGCCTGGAGACGGGACAAGGCGCGCGACCGCCACGTGTTTGACGAGGACATCGTCAACCTCCTCGCCGAAGAAGTGTCGCGGGAGCAGGACGCTCTGGAGCGGGAGCGGAAAGCGCTTGAGGTCTGCCTGCGGAAGCTTCCCGAAAAGCAGCGCCGCATCGTCATGGCCGCCTACGAGCCGGGCGTGCGCCTGAATCAGGTCGCGGAGGAACTCGGAAAAACGGCGACTGCCTTCTACAAAATGCTCAACCGGACACGCCGGACTTTGATGGAATGCATCGGCTCTGTTTCGGAAGCCGAGCTGGGTCGCAGCGAAGGGGGGACGGGATGACTCACGAAACCTTCACGGCACTGGCTCAGGATTGGATCAATGGTCAGATCGATGACGCCGGGTTTGAAACACTACAGGGCGGGATTCGGGAGAATGACGCATTCAGAAAGGAATTTGTCCGGCTTACCCATTTGGACTCGGCGCTCAGAGATATCGGGGCGGTCGAAAATGTGGAAGCAGAGGTGATTCCCTTTTCTCAGACTGCGGAGGCAAGTCGGTCCCGAACCCGGGTTTGGGCGATTGCGGCGACGGTGATGTTGATCGCTGCGTGTCTTTGGATTGTCTTTGGAAGAATGGCTTCCGAGGCGGAGCTCTCTTTCGTTTCTCGAGATTCCGAGGCGGCTGAGCCCATTGCCGTGATCACAGGTGAGGCCGGAGCGGTTTGGAAAAAGAACCCGCATGTGCGACTTGAAGAGGGCGCTGCGATCGGTCCTTCCACGCTGATTCTGCAGGAAGGGCTCGCGCAGATCGATTTCTTCGGCGGAGCCTCGATCAGTCTTTCCGCTCCGGCGACTTTTGAATTGGTCAGCAGCGAAAGCGCGGTTCTTCATCGTGGTCGCCTCAAGGCGGATGTGCCTCCGGCTGCGCGAGGGTTTGAAATTCGGACCGGCGATGTCGTTCTCGAAGATCTCGGGACGAGTTTCGGGGTGGCCGTTTCCGAAGATCAAAGTGCCGACCTGATTGTCTTCGATGGCGAGGTGAAGGCGACCGGACGGGACGGGAAGCCGATGCTCCTGACCGATGGACAGGCGGCGCAGCTCCGGAATGGGGAAACCATTCGGAAGACCGAACCGGTCGAGGGCGAATTCCCGACGATCTCCAAGGTTTTCGCCGACGCAGGGGATCGCGAAGGGAGCCTCTATTCCTCCTGGAAAGAAGCGAGTCTCGAACTGCGCAGGGATCCGCGTCTCATTGCCTACTACGATTTTGAAAATCTGACCCTGGAGTCCCGCCGCCTGCGAAACCGCGCCAGCGCCGGTGGAGGCAGTGATCTCGATGGCGGGATTGTCGGGGCGCGGGTAACCGACGGGCGCTGGGCGGGAAAGACGGCCCTCGATTTTCGAAGAGAAGGAGACCGGGTTCGCTTTCAGATTCCGGGTGAGTTTGATGCCCTGACCATTTTTGCGTGGGTTCGGATCGATGCCCTCGACCGGCGATTGAATTCACTTTTCCTAACCGATTACTATGATGAAAACGAGTTTCACTGGCAGATTTCCAGACTGGGTGCACTTCATTTTGCAACGAGCCCGATGGGGGTGGAGGATCTGCCAAAGAACAATCGTCGTTTCTACTCCGATTTCTTCTGGAATCCGAAACTGAGCGGTCGCTGGTTTCTTCTCGCAACGACTGTGAAAACGGCAGCCGGGGACGGGTATACCGGAGAGGTCATTCATTACATCAACGGCAGGGCGGTCGGTTTCAGTGGCGGGACGAACATGTCGAAACCGATTCCCCGACTTCGCATTGGAAAAGCGGATCTGGGTAACTGGAGTGACCCGATCTGGCCCGAAGTCGCCATGCGAACTTTGAATGGGGGAATCGACGAGTTCGGTCTTTTCCGCGAAGCTCTTTCCGCAGAGGAAATTCAAACATTGTACGATCAAGGAAAACCATGATGCGCCGTATTTTCAGGCTGATACTATTGATTCCGGTTCTTTCGGGTGCCGAAGAGGTGACCAGGGGGGAGAAGCTGTTCGCTCTTCATGTGAAGCCGCTATTCGCCGAGAAATGCAACGCGTGTCACGGCGACGAGCCCGACAAGATCAAAGGCGAGTTCGATATGCGAACCCGCGAGGCGATGCTCAAAGGTGGAGATTACTTTGCCGAAGACGTTCTCATTCCCGGAAAAGGGGAGGAGAGTTATCTCTACCTGACGACGACGCGGTCGGAGGAAGATTATGAAATGCCGCCGAAGGCCGCCGACGCCCTGACGGAAGAACAACAGTGGTGGATCCGCGACTGGATCACGGAAGGTGCCCCCTGGCCTGGTGATGAGCGCGTTTCCCAGATTCAGGAGAAATACGCGGAGGGCGTTCAGGTCACGACCTCGAAGGCGCTTTCAGAGGACTGGGCGAACCGGCGTTACAAGCCGGAAGACCTTTGGGCCTATCAGCCTCTCGTGAGACCGGAAGTTCCGGGAGTGGAGGGGAATGCGATCGACGCATTCATCGGGAGGAGACTGAGCGATTTTGGGTTGCCCCCGGCACCGGAGGCCGAACCCCGCATCCTGATCCGCAGGGCGACCTTTGATCTGCTCGGGCTGCCCCCGCTTCCGGTTGAGGTAAATGAATTTCTCGCCGCCTGGGAGAGGGGCCGGGAGAAGGCATGGTCGGATTTGATTGATCGTCTTCTCGCCAGTCCACACTATGGGGAGCAATGGGGGCGGCATTGGCTCGATGTGGTTCGCTATGCGGATTCCTCCGGCTACGCGAACGACTACGAGCGTCCCAACACCTGGCGCTACCGGGATTATGTGATCCGGTCGTTCAACGGGGACAAGCCGTATGACCAGTTCATTCGGGAGCAGATAGCCGGTGATGAAATTACGAAGCGCAAAGATCCGGAGGCTCTGATCGCGACCGGGTTTCTTCGAATGGGGGCCTGGGAGCACACTGGGATGAGTGTCGCGAAGGTGACCCGGCAGCTTTTTCTCGACGACGTTACCGACTCGGTTGGACAGGTTTTCCTCGCCCACGCGCTGCAGTGCGCGAAGTGTCATGATCACAAGTTCGACCCCGTGCCGACCCGGGATTTCTATTCGATGCAGGCCATTTTCTCGACGACGCAGTTTGCCGAGGTCGACAGTGAGTGGCTGCCCGATGAGAACCTGAACGGAATGAAAGAGGATCGGGAGTTGCATCAGCGACGGATCAAGGACAACAACGAAAGGAACGCCTTTGCCAAAAAGCGAAAGCAGTTCTACGAGGCGAAGTGGTTCAAAGAACAAGGGCTTCCCTACCAATCATCGGATGAGGCAAGAAAGGCCGGATTGAAGGGGGATCAACTTCCCTCCGGGAAACTCTACGAGAAGCCGGAAGAGTTTGGAATGGCGACGATCGGCAAGAAATGGGGCAATCGTTTCAGCTGGGAAATGGATCGCTACAAGCCGGTTTCGTTCACCGTTTACAACGGAAAAACACCACAGCCAAAAGGGAGCTACGGCCGTCTCCTGATCCCGGATGACCCGATGAAAGCCGGGGAACTGGAACAGACTGCGATTCTCGGCGGTGGCGACCCCTTTTCCCCGACGGAACCGGTTCAGCCGGGCGTGCTCAGTTCCGTTCCCGGCGGATTGGACTACATGATTCCGGACAGCGTCGATGGTCGTCGAACGGCTCTAGCTAACTGGATTTCGGACGCGGAAAATACTCTGACCGCCCGTGTCATGGTGAACCGAATCTGGCAGTATCATTTTGGAAAAGCGATTGCGGGGAATCCGAATAATTTCGGAGCAACCGGAAAGAAGCCGACCCATCCGGAGTTGCTCGACTGGCTCGCTGCGGAGTTCATCGAGCAGGGGTGGTCGCTCAAAGCAATGCATCGCACGATCATGAAATCGGCAGCCTATCGGCGTTCGCCAAATCATCCGGACCCAACCCTGTTTGGAGAGAAAGATCCCGAGCGCGCTCACTATGCGATCTTTACGCCCCGTCGACTTGCGGCCGAGGAACTACGGGACTCCATGCTCCTCGTTTCCGGCGAACTGAATCGTGAAGCCGGTGGAATTCCGATTCGTCCGGATGTGAATCTCGAAGCTGCGCTGCAACCGCGCATGATCATGGGGACCTTTGCCCCGAGCTACGTTCCCAATCCGAAGCCGGAGCAGCGAAACCGCCGCACGATTTATGCGCATAAGACCCGCGGACAGTGCGACCCGTTCCTGGAGGTGTTCAATCAACCGGGCCCGGATCTCTCTTGCGAAATGCGGGACAGCTCCAATATCACGCCGCAAGTCTTTACGCTCTTCAACAGCGAGGAGTCGATGGACCGAGCGATCGCGTTCGCCAATCGCGTTTTGAAAGAACGCGAGGGGCGGCCTGCTGAGGCGGCAATTCAGCGGGCGTTCAAACTTGCCTACGGTCGCGATCCTATCGCAGAGGAAATGGCCGATGCGCTCGCTCATTGGAAAGAGATGACAGAGGTGCAGGAGAAAAACTCGATTCCACCGAGAGAGTATCCTACCGAGGTGATTCGGGAAGCGACCGATGAAAATACGGGCGAGCCGTTCTCCTTCGATGAAAAGCTGAGGGTCTACGAGGAATACGTCCACGATCTGCAGCCGCACGAAGTCGATGCCCGGACCCGTGCTTTCGCGGATCTCTGCCTCGCTCTCCTGAACTCCAACGAATTTGTGTATGTGTATTGAACTTCCCTTCTTTACAAGAAACTGCGGCGCAACGAACTTTTTGATATGAAAGAGGTTCTCAGTAATTCAGAATCCGTATCTTCCGAGCAAGAGCCAGGAGAGAGCACGGTGACGCAGGATAGTCCCGATACGGTGGACTCCGGGTCTTCGTTGGAGGGCGACCTGGCATCTTTGGTGAATGCGGGGGAATTACAGGATTCCGGATATGCCGATCTCGATGATCTGCTTGAGGCGCATAAGAAGAATGGAGGGCTTCCTCATTCGGTTTCGCTCCAGGTTGCTTATGACAGTGGCCATTATCCTTACAGAGAGAAAATTTCCACTCGGAAATACGAACAGGAGAAGCTCGAATTGCAGGCTGAGTTACTGAAAGTCCAGAGTTGGGTTCGTGATTCCGGGGCGAGGGTGGTGGGACTCTTTGAAGGTCGCGATGCGGCGGGAAAGGGAGGCACGATCAAGAGGTTTATGGAGCATCTTAACCCGCGTGCAGCCCATGTTGTTGCCCTCGAGAAACCTACGGAGAGGGAAATGGGGCAGTGGTATTTTCAACGCTACATTGAGAAATTGCCGACCAAGGGAGAGATGGTGTTTTTTGACCGGTCCTGGTACAATCGAGCCGGAGTGGAACGGGTAATGGGATTCTGTAATTCCATTGATTACCTCGAGTTTCTTCGACAAACACCTTTGATTGAACGCATGCTGGCAAACAGTGGTATCCGTTTGTTCAAATTCTGGTTTTCGGTAAGCCGGACGGAGCAGCTACGACGATTTCATGGTCGAAAGACAGATCCGCTGAAGCAATGGAAACTGAGCCCCGTCGATCTTGAATCCCTTCACAAATGGGAAGAATACACAAAGGCCAAGGAGGCCATGTTTTTCTATACCGATACAGCGGATGCGCCCTGGACGATTATAAAATCGGACGACAAGAAGAGAGCTCGTCTGGAATGCCTGCGTTATTTTCTCTCCCAGCTTGAATACCCGAACAAAAACGAAAAAATCGCGTGCCCTCCCGATCCGAAAATTGTGGTTCAACCATCTGAGATTTTCGAGAAAGTGGATCATCCGGTTGGAGAGCTGGCTCCGTAGGGAGTTTCCCGGGGGGCTACCCATTGAATATGAATACACGTAATATGAATACACGTCGCGATTTTCTTTACGGTCTCGGATCGAGCATTGGCAGCGTGGCATTCACCTCAATGCTGGCCCGCAATGCAGCCGCCTATCCCGGTCCCGGGGCAAGGGCGGTGCACTTTCCTGAAGCGAAGGCGAAGCACTGCATTTTTCTCTACATGGAGGGCGGCCCTTCCCATGTCGACACCTTCGATCCGAAGCCGAAGTTGAAGGATCTCCACATGAAGGAATTCACACGGAGTGGTGAGCAGCAGTCTGCGATGTCGAGTGGAAAGCGTTACTATGTGCAGTCTCCCTTCGATTTCATCAAGGCGGGTGAGAGCGGGGCTGATATGTGCACGCTCTGGGAGAACTTGAAGGACTGTGCCGATGACCTGTGCTTCTACCGCGGTATGAAGGTGGATTCGGTCAATCATCCGACCGCGAACTACCAGGCAAACACGGGAAACCAGTTTGGGGGAGATCCCGGAATTGGTGCGTGGGTCAACTACGGACTCGGAACGGAGAACGACGACCTTCCCGGATTTATCGTGCTTCCTGAGTTGGCTCATCCACAAGGTGGTTCGGCGAATTGGGGCAACGGCTACCTGCCGACGAGCTTTCAGGGAACGCCGCTGCGTCCCAAGGGATCCCCGATTCTAGATATCAAGCCGCCGGAAGGCATTACCGCAGAGCATCAGCGGAAGAATCTCGATTTTCTCGCGAAACTGAATCAGCGTCATGCGGACTGGCATCCCGAGCACGAGGATCTCGTAACCCGGATGAAAAACTATGAACTCGCCTATCGCATGCAGACGGAAGTGCCGCAGGCGGTGAACATCGAGGGGGAGTCCGACAAAACGAAGGCGATGTATGGAATCGGCGAGGATCCGACCGACGAGTTCGGTCGACGCTGCTTGCTGGCGAGAAAGATGGTCGAGAAAGGGGTGCGGTTTGTGCAGCTCTACGTCAGTTCGTGGGATTCGCACGATTACATCGAGAAAGCTCACGGTTCTCTCATTCCCCGGGTTGATAAACCGATTGCTGCTTTGATCAAAGATCTCAAAGAGCGTGGCATGCTTGATGAAACGCTCATCGTGTGGATGGGCGAATTCGGAAGGACGCCGGACAACGGGGTTCGCGGTGGCGGCAAGGTTTATGGCCGGGATCACAATCCCAACGCGATGACGGTCTGGATGGCCGGTGGCGGAGTGAATGCGGGGCACACCATCGGAGCGACCGATGAAATCGGAGCGGAGGCGGTTGATCAGGTGCACCACGTTCGTGATTTCCACATCACGCTTCTGCGTTTGTTAGGGCTGGATGACAACAAGCTGACCTACTTTCACGCGGGTCGTTTCAAACAGCTGTCCCAGTTCGGTGGGACCGTAATCGAGGACTTGATCGGGTAGCCCCGAATCGGCTCAGCGAAAGCGGAGATTGTTTACATCGAGCGAACGGGCGCTTGCGGCGGATCTTTCCTGAGTGGTTTCCTCAGAAACTTCAGCAACGGCAGGCTGCTCTGCAAGTGGAGCGGGAATCCATTGCGGTAAGCGGGGTGCAGGAGGCTCAGGGGCCGCGGCAAGGGGAGGCGCAATCCCCTGAATGACAGGTCTGTTCGCAGCCACATCCGGACCAGGTTCCGTTGGTTCCCCTGGTTCGACAGACGCAGTTTGCAAGTCGTGGGTCCGCTCCCAGACTGTCTGGTAGCGGCGCCGGCTGTCAGGGTGATCAAAGCTTTGCACTTGAACAATCCGAAACCCCCTCGTGCGCAGGTCTTTGGTATTTTCGAGAAATTCTTCGGGCGTCTGGTTGACCCGGTATTGCCACTGCCACTCCGGGGACTGCGGCGTTTTTTCATATGCGATTCGAAACTGATGATCCTCCCCGTTCCAACGTCCTTCCACTGCGGTAATCCAGTGCCCGCGGCGCCAGAAACTGGTGGAGTGGCCATCGTTTTGCGCCTTGATATACGAATCGAGTTCTGTGGGAGACATCCAGGGGGTGAAGTCGCCGATTCTGCCGGTTGCTTGAGAAAGTCCCGGATTTGCTTCGGCCACTTCTTCCGGGTCAGACTCGGAGACCGGATCACCGGAGACGACCGATACCGGAGTAAACTTGAGCATTTCCTCAACCGTGGTCAGCTTCCTTTTGCTTTCAGCAACGAGAGTCGCGTCTTCGTCTGATTGGGGCTTTCCGTAAAAGTAAAAAGCAGCCATCCCCCCGAGGAGCGCGACAATCAGCACTGGCATGATGATCGTTCGGGTTTCTGAGGTGTGGCGGTAGGACTGTTTGATTCCGGAGATAGGAAACCGGTCGTTCATCACTGGTCGAGGAGGAGTTTCGTGTGGCGGTGTGGAGGTTAACGGTCCGGGCCGACCGTTATAGCGGAAAGACGAAAATCGGGCAACCCTGATTCACATTTTTCCTCATTTTCCTCCCCGATCATCTTGTCCTGACCTTGGAAATCGTAGCATCGATGCGAACTCCCGCCGGGCTTTCAGCAAGGGAGGCAGATGTCTGAATGACACGAAACGTCTTTCGGGAGCTTTGATCGGTTTCCCCGGCCCAGGAGATGGGAGAAAAGTGTTTCGAACTTCTCAAGAATGGTGAGATTTACTCCGCTACGGTCGAGCGAGTCGACCGTCCATGCTGGTGAAAATCGGGCCTGGGCGGCAGTTCTTTCGCCTGCCGATGCGTCTGGCGTGTTCCCTCCCAGCAACCGGACCGAATCCAGTTCCGCGAGAGCGACGAGTCGCTCTTTGGTTGCTGTGATTTCCACCATGGTGGCGAGACGAAGACGATGCCTGATGTTGCTTGCCGTGAGAAGGGTCTGCTCTTCGAGAAAACGTTCGACGACCGAACCGATGATCCTCCTCTGCTTTTGCAAAGCGGATTGCCGCTTCCCATGCGCCTTTTCCAACTGGATCAGAGTTCGCCCGCCTTAAGGAGATCGGGCAAGCATCAGATTTCAGGGATTTTTTGGAAAAATCGACCGGGAAGATAATTTTCGGCACGCAAATTGGCCGATTCTTCTCCGCAATAACGCATTACTATAGAGAGGCCCCATTCGTCCACTAGCAGGAGGTAAACGCGTAATCCAAGTTACTTACTCATGAAATTGAAATCCATCCTATTGGCCCTACTCGTCGTTTTCCCCGGTGAATCCATGGCCCAAAACCAAGCTCAGACCCCGGTGACGAGTGTTACCTTTCAAGATTCGGCAACTAATCAACAGGGGACGCTGGCAATGACGGGGCAGAAAAACTGGGCGATGAATTCTCCGCAGGGACGGGTTGTATTCAAGGAGGTGAACCGAAATGCGACGAGAATTGAACTGTTTAATCAAAGCCGTAATCTAGCGCTCCGGATCAATACCGATTCCAAGGTGGTGCGTTTCGGTCCGGCAAAGCAGGACGGAACCCTTGGAAATAATGTCCAGGGATCCTACACCATCACCAAGATGGCACCCAATTCGGGAGGAAGCCGAAACAGCAAAGGGCCTGCGACTACGAATAGACCCGGAAATACGAATTCACCGGTCAATCCCGCGAATTCCAATCCGGTTTCCGGCTCAAGACAGGGCAATAATCCCCTTGCTGCCCTGGAGAATGCAATTTTTAAGGAAACGAATAAAATGCGGAAGCAGAATAATTTGCCTGCTTTTAAAAAATCGGTACCCGCCTCCGATCTCTCCCGGAAACACAGCCAGACGATGTTGCGCAACAACCGGTTGAGTCACGACGGGATGCAAGATCGGATCACGGCAGCAAAGCAGAAGATGGGGATGAAGCCGCAGCCGGGACGGCCTTCCGGAGGAGGAGAGAACGTGATCGAGGGATTTGAGCAGGGAAGCGTGCAGGCTAATGCCGCTTCTCTCGTGCAGCGTTGGATGGACAGCCCGGGGCACCGTCAGAATATTCTAAGTCCAAACTCGACCCATCTCGGCGTAGGCGCAGTCAAAGGCAATGACAAATACTACGCCACGCAATTGTTCCTTTTCTAATCAGGTCTCAGCAGGCTTCGATTCGCGTGGCTCTCGTGAAAAGGAGCTGCGTGCGAATCGCTTCCGGCGGGAGTCCCGTCATTCTGGCAAGGACTTCCCGGTAGGTTGCCAGTTGGGGCTCGTATTTTTCAACGAGGAGCGCGATCTCTTCGTCTGTCCCGGCGCGGTTGGTTTTGAAATCGAGAATGGTTGCCGAAGTGGGATTCCCGGAGGCATCGTTCTCGATCACAACCCGGTCAAAGGTTCCGGAGAGCCACTCCTTCCCAAGAAGGATTTCGAAGTTTTTCTCGCGCCACAATTCGCAGTCGGAATCCGGTTTCGAAAGTGCCGCTACAATTTTTTCTGAAGCGAGCGAGGCCCGGATTTGCTCCAGTGCCGTTTCGAGAACCACGGAGTCAATTCCCGTTCGGTCGCCCCACGACGATTCCAGGGACGAACAAGTGGATTTGTCTGCCCATTTGATATCTTCGAAGATGGCGTGAACCAGCGTTCCAAGTTCGCGTGCCGCTGCGCCCTCCCGACCAAAGAGCTGAGCTGCGGTGACGGTTCCGGCTTCCGAACCGGAGGGAGTTCGCCGCGCGGGGCGGGGGCGGGCAAGATGATTTTCCAGTGCCGGGCGATCCGGAGTGGTATCGACTTCAGGCGGAGGAGTGAAAGTGAACGAATCGAACCAGCGCCGGTTTGTCGTCGGGAGAGATGATTCGAAAAGAACGGCCACCTCCGTGTCGCCGATTGAACCTTCCCCCGGGTCGCCGGAGTGTAGAGCCGTTTCGAGCAGCTTTACGAAATTGTTGGATCGTGAGGATTTCCCGCGCGGATGAGTGATCAGATAATTCGCACAGCGGGCCCGGGTCATTGCGACGTAGAGTTTGCATAGATTCTCATAGGCGGCGTCGGCCTCCCGATCAGCGTGGTAGGCATTAAGAATCGGGTCGGCCTCGTAGATCTCTTTTTTCGGAAGGTCAAAGACCCACTCGACCTCGCGCTGAGCGTTCTTTCTGGCTCCGATGTCGTTGCGGGCGGTTGTGAGCGAGTTTCCTTCGAGATCCGGAAGAATGACCGCATCAAAAGTGAGTCCTTTCGATTTGTGAATCGTCATGACCTGGACGGCGCTTTTCGCGTCGGGCTCGCGAACCGTGCGATTGCGGGCGTAGGAGAGAAAGGCATCGATATCGCGGGTGCCATCTTCGTCAAAGAGACGGGCCGTCAGAATGAGATCTTCGCCACGATGCCGACTGAACTCGTCCAGTTTCAGCGAAGGATGTTCTGACAGTGTTAGGATGAAATCACGAATGACGCGCTCAAATCCGTTTTCAAACACCTCGGCCCGTACGCGTGATGAGAGAACGGCGGCCGTCCATTGCTCCCTTTCGATGATTTCCAGAAACGGCGTCATGCGGAGATGCTCCCAGGAAAACGAATCGGCCGGATGGGCTCCGAGTTGCAGGTAGCTGAGAGCGGCCCGGTTGAGCGCGTTATCAGTCGCGATGGGCACATCGGCTTCACTCATCACAGGGATGTCCGACTCCGATCGAATGTAGTTCACGAGACGCCGGCCGACCTTGTTCGTTTGCACGAGAATGGCGCACTCGATCCCGCGCTCGATTGGCTGCATCTCTTCGAGGATCGAAACGGTGATCGCGAAGCGGTCCTCCTCCTCCGCCTTTTCCCCTTCCGGCGGAGCCGGATTGAGCAGAGTCGTGTAGCCGGGCAGGTTTTCTTTCGGAGGGCACACTTTGTGATCGTGCCACTCCCACCGACCCAGGGTTTCGTCGGGGATGCCCAGCTCGCTCAGAACCTCGTGCGAGCCAAAGACCTGATTCACCGGATCAATCACGTCATGTCCCGAACGCCACGAAACATCGAGATTTCGCGTCTCGATTCGGGTTTCGTGGCGGTTGTAACGCTTTGCGATGTCCCGGAACAGAGTGGGATCCCCTCCGCGCCAGGCGTAGATCGACTGCTTGCTGTCTCCGACCTGAAAGAGAGACCGCTCGCCCGAAGTGTCCTGTATCGTTTCATCGATCAGGTTGGAAATGACCTTCCACTGGAGGTGGCTCGTATCCTGAAATTCGTCGAGGAGCCAATGGTCGTAGCGGGCGTCGAGGCGATAGTCGATCCGAAGCCGGTCGTCTTCGCCGGGGAGTTGGCTAAGAAGTGGTGCCCCGGATTCCTCGTCGCCCTGTCCGGCGAGAAGGAGGGCAAGGTCCTGGAAGGTGAGTTTCCCCTGTCTCCGAACGCGCTCCGCGTAAGTCGACTCGTAGCGCTCGAGAAGCTGCCAGACACCGTGGGTGCGCCGGAGCCTGGTTTCGATTTCTGCACCGGCGAGATGGCAGAGAATGCGAAGAATGAGGGCGCATTCTTTCGGGCCGAACTCATGCGGCTTCCGGTTGAGCTTGATCGAGGCATGGCCTGTTTGGAACTCCTCCCAGTGCGGAAGCAGGGTTTTGAACATGTAGGAGACCCGGTTCGTCATTTTCGCGCCGGGACGGTGCAGAGGCGCCTCAGCCCGGTATTCCTCCCAGAATTTCCAGTCGACGCGGGTTTTCGCATCCTTCCCGCCGTCGGGATCGTCGGCAAGGCGGAACAGGTCGAACAGTTCCGCAAAGTCTTTTTCGAGATCTGTTTTCGTCCCGAGGAAATCACAGCCATCCGGCCAGATCGCCTTTTCCTGCCCCCACCGTTTCCCGGAAGGCGCTTCGAGATAGAGACCGTGAAGGTCGGAGACAAACTGATCCAACTCGCGATGGATCCTCGATTCCTCTTTTCCAAACGTCGCCTGACGAAACGCTTCGAGAAATTCCCGCTGGGCCGGGTCCCCCTCGTCGTCGCGGGAGAAACGCCTTTGGAAAACCGAGCGATAAACCTCCTTTTTGGCCAGACCCTCCATGTGCTGATCGATGATTTCAAAATCACCCGCCAGTCCGAATTCCCCGGGGAAAGAGCGGAGAACATTGGAGTAAAAGCTGTCGAGCGTCCCGAGAAAGAGCCGGGGCATTCGACTGATAAAAATGCGGAGCAACCGGGTGTATTGTTCCGGGGTGAGCGCGGAGAGCGAATCCGAAATCAAATCATCGCCGCTGAGGTTGGGTGTTGTGTCGGGATTGGTCGCGGCCCTGGCTATCTTTTCGAGAATCGAGTCGAAGAACTCACCAGCGGCCTTTCGCGTAAACGTTACCGCGATGATGCGTTCGGGCGTGACTTCCTGCCCGGCGCGGAGTTGCAGCGCCATCAGCCCGATATAGCGATTGGTGAGTTGGTAGGTTTTTCCTGATCCTGCTGAGGCCAGAATCATTTCGTTGTGCAGGACTGGCATAGGATAGGGGGATGGGGCAAAAACCTCCCGAAAAGGCTGACAGAAGATTGCGGTCATTTCAAGTGTCGAGGGGAGTCAGGAACGGAAAGAAATAGAGAGAGCAACGCCCGGGCCGAAAATTGCCTTCTCCGATCAAAGTTCCTTCAGGCTTCCCTTCGTGCTCGCCGGGGAGCCAGCGGAAGAATCTCCACGCATTTTCAGGCTCATCCGAAACGCAGCAACTTTCGTCGTTCCGATGACTTGGCAACCTGGCGCCTGATTCCTTGAACGGGTCGCCTGCTGACCCCATACCCTTGGGAAAGTAAAATCAAATACGGGATCTCATGATGCCGGGTGCACGTAATTCGCTTGCTCAAACAGTCGGGCGTGGGTTCACTTGGCGAACATGATCCATCGCCTTTATTCCCTCTTCTGCCTGCTGATCCTATCAGTCGCCGTGCCTTCGGTATTTGCCGATTCAAAACCAAATTTCATAATCATATTCGCAGACGATCAGGGCTATGGAGACCTGGGGTGCTTTGGTTCCACCAAGATCAAGACGCCCAACATCGACCAAATGGCGGACGAAGGGCGAAAGTTTACCAACTTCATGGTCGCCTCTCCCGTCTGTACGCCGTCGCGGGCCGCGCTGTTGACGGGGTGCTACCCGAAGCGGGTTGGCATGCATCAACATGTTTTGTTTCCGTCATCTACCAAGGGGTTGAATTCTGAAGAGCACACCATTGCGGACCATCTCAGTGCGCAGGGTTATGCGACAGCCTGCTTTGGGAAGTGGCACCTTGGTCATCACCCGGAGACGCTGCCTCAGCAGCACGGCTTCGACACCTATTTCGGAATTCCGTATTCCAACGACATGAATCATCCGGACAACAAGGGAAAGCCGAAGGGCGGCCCGGACGGGATGGACATCCTCTGGGACGATCCGGAGTCAACGCTTACGAAATGGAAGACTCCGTTGATGGAAAACGAGAAGATCGTGGAGCTTCCTGTGGACCAGCGCACGGTAACGCGCCGCTGTACGCAGAAGGCCATCGATTTCATCAAGGAGAACAAAGACGATCCGTTCTTCGTCTACCTGCCGCATTCGATGCCGCACATCCCGCTTTATGTGCCGGATGAAGTCCGGGATCCGAATCCTCTCAACGCCTACACGAACACGATCGAACACATCGATGCCGAGGTCGGCCGGCTTATGGACACGATCCGTGAACTGGATCTTTCCGGGAACACCTATGTCATCTACACGACAGACAATGGTCCCTGGCTCTCGTTCAAGCACCATGGTGGCAGTGCCGGTCCGCTTCGCGATGGAAAAGGGACTACTTTTGAGGGCGGACAACGTGTGCCCTGCGTGATGTGGGGGCCGGGCCGTATTCCGGCGGGAACCGAATGTGGCGAACTTGCCGGAACGATCGACTTGCTGCCGACGATTGCGGCGCTCACGGAGACACCCCTCCCAGAGGGACGAAAAATTGACGGCATGGATATCTCTGCGCTCCTGACGACAGATGCAGAAAGTCCGAGAAGCGAGTTTGTCTACTACACCTCTCAGGGAGTCATCGAAGGGCTTCGCCAGGGGAAATGGAAGCTACTCGTCAAGACGCCGCGGCGACCGAAAGGAAAGGGGAAAGCAAAGGGCAAAGGGAAAGAAAAAGCGAAGCCAGCCGCGCCGGAAATCATGCTGTTCGATCTGTCCGCTGATCTCGGTGAGCAAACCAATCTGGCTTCGACCCATTCCGATGTTGTCGCGACCCTGAAAAAGAGAATGCTGGAACTCGATGCTGAGATCGAGGCGAATGCGCGGGCGCCGTGGGTGAAGGGCGGGGAATAGCATTGACTTCTTTTACGGAAACGGTTCGCGTCGCCCCCCGATCGCTCTGGAATGTAGAAAGAATCTCCATCATGCTACGAGGAAAAATCGGCCGATCATTTTGAACCATATGAAACCCATCGCTCTTCTTCTTATTCTTGCCCTCTCGCCAGCCTTCGCCGCCGACAAGAGCAAGACGTGGACAGACCCTGACACAGCAAGACAAGAGGACCCCGATTTTCCGGTCCAGGGTGAATACGGCAAAGACGAGTCGGAATCTTCTCTCGGTGTTCAGGTTGTGGCACTGGGTGACGGAAATTTTGACGCCTACTTTCTCGAGGGAGGACTGCCGGGGCTCGGATGGACAAAAGAAAAAGACAGAACTGTGGTTACAGGGAAACGGAAAGACGGGGTCGTTACCTTTTCCGGAAAAGAACTTCATGCGGTCATTGAGAATAGCAGGATTTCGGGTTCTTTCGGTTCCGCTGAGTTTGATCTCCCGCGCATCGAAAGAACGAGTCCCACGCTTGGGATGAAACCGCCCGAGGGTGCCGTTGTTTTGTTCGACGGAACTTCTGTCGAGGGCTGGGAGAACGGGAAAATGGAGAATGGCCTGCTCGCAGCGACCGGCACTACCAGCGTAAAAACGTTCAAGGATTGCACCATTCACCTGGAGTTTCGCACTCCCTACAAACCTCATGCACGAGGGCAGGGGCGGGGAAACAGCGGCGTCTACTACGGCGGAAGGTGGGAAACACAGGTCCTCGACTCCTTCGGTCTGGAAGGCAAAATGAACGAAACCGGCGGTATCTACTCCATCGCTGAGCCTCGTCTCAACATGTGCCTCCCTCCACTCACTTGGCAGACCTACGATGTCGAGATGGTCTCGGCAAAATTTGATGAGCAGGGTAATCGGACTGCCTGGCCACGCATCACAGTGAAGCTCAATGGCGTGCTCGTTCACGAAGATCAGGAGCTCAACAAGACCCACACGACCGCGGCCCCGGTGAAGGGGGAGATCAAAGACGAAGGCAGCCCCATCTTTCTGCAGAATCACGGGAATCCGGTCTTCTTTCGGAATATCTGGGTGCTGCCCCGGGGGAGTAGTTGAATTGAGGACAGCGCTCGGCAGGGGCCCGACCATCGCACTCTTCCCATCGTCCTTAATTTTGGCTCTTCCATTGCCCGGGAGATCTTCGTCCTTCGGCTTCGTCTTGACCGTTCTTTCGGTCACGGGAACCCGCATTTTTCCGGAACTGTTGTCGATTCGAATTGTCTCCCGATTGTGGTCGATGACCCTGATTCTCGGTTTCAGCGTCCTCTTATGGAGTGATTTCCAGATGCACCGGGAGACCGGTTTGCTTTTCATATTCGCGATCAGTGCGGCGATGCTGGCCGATCTTTTCCTGACTCCTCTCATTCTCAAGAAGCTTCACCCTTGGGAATGCGACCGCTACGCAGTGGATGTAGTCAGCACTTTGCCACCGTAGTCGTGTCGGCAGGTCACCTGAATTGTGGGTTTCGTTCTCCGAAAGAAGCGATGATATAGGAGATCGATTTTAGAAGTCTTTCTGGAAGGCTCCCGGTTCTTTTCTGTGTCTGAACCAAAGCGGGGCCGACCGCTAGCTTTCCTCAGAACCCCAAATAGCTCTACAGTCGCCCTCTGAGTAGTTTGATCTGCTTTCTCAGATTTTTGACCTTGGCTCTTTTCTTCCCTATTTGCCCCCGCTCAACGTCGCTGCATCCACGCTTTCCTCCGCCTCACCAAATAACAACTCCTCGAACGGATCGGTCCACGGGTAGCGCTCGGCGGGAGGCCAGAAGATTCGCTTTCGAACTGATTCGATCACTCCCTCGGCGCAATGTTTCGCGGAGTCGAGACGATCACGATCGAGATCGTTCCATAGGTCGAGCACGATCTCGGCCCGGGTCGGTCCGAGTGCGACATGGCCGCCCGAGATCTCACGGTCGGGATAGCGTTCGGTTAGGGCGAGGAGGTAGAGCGGAATCTGGAGGTCAATCCAGCGCTGCTGCTTTCCCTTTTCATCTTCGAATCGCGCCCATTCCGGAAAGCTCTCCGGATCTTCGGTCCGCTTGATGTGGGTGAAATGATATTCCGAAACGTGTTTGTTCCGGTGCTTGCTTGCATCGTAGATCGCGTGGGTCTTGAAATCGAACACGCGGAGCCGGCCATCTTCGTGTTGTTCGATGCGATCGATCCTCCCTGATATGGGGTGGCCGGCGATCGTGAAGGGATGCTCCTCGGTTGAAATGCTCGTCTCTGGTTCGAGAATATACCATCCTGCGGCGCGTTCAGCCGCTTCGGTTTCGGCCCACCAGGCGAGACGTCGCCGGGCGGCTTCTCTTTGAATGAGAACCGGGGTAGTGAGGTCGGATCCGTAGCGTTGGTAGAGAAGCGCGTCGACAGCGTTCTCAAGGCAGTCGGTGATCACCTTGATGTCGGTCGAGTGGCTCGCTTCTTCGTCTCGACCGAATTTTTCCAGCGCATCGTGAACGAGATTGCCGAAGTCGCGGGCGTCCATTTCCGCCTTTTCCGGATCGACTTCCTCCATGCGAAGGCCGTGTTGAAGATAGAACCGAAACGGGCAGGTCAGGTAGTTGCGGAATTGGGTCACGCTGAGTCGCTGAAAGACCTTCGCGTCGTCGGCGAGAGGAGCGGGTTTCAGTTTCCACGGAAGCTGCCAGGGGAGTGGCGAATGGGAGGGCGTTTCGCCGTTGAAGAACTGCAGTGTGCGATTCGGGAGTTCTTCGTCGGAGCATTGAAAGAGGAGTCGCGAGGGGCGCAGCGGGTCGCCGCTTTCACTTTGCCGTCCGAATATCAGGTCGAGGCGTCCTCCGCGCTCGCTGCGGGATTCAATCGCGGAAGTGAGAAGATAGGCATCGCGGGCAAATCGATCGTCGTTGTTGGGAATGCCGAGTACGCGCCGTGCCGAATCGGGAAGAAAGGCGTGACCGATGATGGACTCGGGAACGACGTGGTCATTCATCCCTGTGACAATGAGATGGGGGGCGTCCTCCCAGAGAAGCTCAAGCCATCCCTGAAGATCGATGTCGTCTGGTCCCCGCTCGTCGTAGAGGTGACGTTCGCGAATGAGCTCGAGAAGAACCTGAAACCGTTCCGCCGGCGTGATCTTTCCGGGAAAAGATGGCTGGGTGACGTCGAATGCCTGATCCGCTTCCAGAATGGTTGCGGCGACTTCGGGGAAGGCGCTGTGGGAGGTTTCCCGGGCGGAGAATTTACGGTCGGCGAAAATTTCCGGGAGATAGGCAGCGAGTGTCTCCCCGAAGGCTTCTTTCCGAAATCGGCTCATCCAGGATTCGATCCAGCGAAGACCGGTCTCCAGTTCAGGGGATCGCGAGAAGTTTCGTTTCGCCGCGGAAATGGCGTCTTCCAACCGATCGGGAAGACAGCGTTCCCCGAGCTCGTCGAGGAGCCGGAGAAAGCGGGTCGCGCCGGTTTCACTTTGAATCGTTTCCTTGAGATGCGTCGCCAGCGCCTTGCCTACGTCGGGGCAGCGAAGAAGACGGGCCACCGAGTCAAAGGATCGCGTCGCAAGGAGCGCGGCGGTCTGATCGAGCAGGTAATAAATGCCATGCCGGGAAACCGCTTTTCCGGCTGGATCATGGGTCGACCAACTGCGGCGGGTGGCGCTTTGTTCGAGAGGCGAAGCCACTTCGGGGTCGGGAACACCGATGGCGACGAAGGCGGCGGGGGATTCGGATTTCCCGATGAGTTCGCAGGCGAGTTCGGCCTGCATTGTGGGAGTCGCGGCATCATGAATGTGCTTCTCCGGATCGGTCACCTGAATCTCGGCGTCGAGCCAATGGACCGCGATCGGCCGACCGGATGGGTCAAAGCGGATCGACTCACTCTCGGGGGCCTGGACGAGAATTTCCACCGGGATCGATTTCGCGTAGTGTTGCAGGGCCAGGGTGGAAACCGGGTGGAAGTCCGGGCAGGCGGCGACGAGGATTCGTTGGATTTCCGCGGGAAGGGCCCCGCTTTTCGAGGCTTCCAGTCGCGCTTGCGTTTCGTCGCTGAGCCCGAGAGAATTTGTCCGGGCCACGGCGAGTTCCTCCAGTTGGGAAAGCTCGTTCCAGCGGGCCGGTTCCATGTCCCGTTCCTGAAGCGGGCCGGAAGCCGTGGCAAAGGTCAGTCCCGATTCAGCGAGAAGGTTCCTGACGTCGAGAATTTCACCGGCAGTCTTCATGGCCCAACTGAGGTTTCGCTCCACGGGGTCAACAGGAAAGATCCGGCGGAAGCGAGAGAGCTGGATGTCGAGTAAGAGCGCCGACCAGATCAGGCGGGTGGCGTGGCGGTCGGCGACGGGATGTGGTCCTGGCGGCAGTCGTTCGGGGGAAACGAGAAAATCCTGGGTCGTGACGAGAGGGGGGAAAACCGCCGCCCCTGAATCTGCGGCGTGGAGAGCGAGTGACTCACGGAGGCGGCGCCCGGCGTTTCGTGTTGGAACAATGACAAGAGTGTCGGAAAGGTCCAGCGCCCCTGCTTGAGACCAGTTCGTGGCGAGATGTTGAGTCGTCGCCCCGAGGACGGGAATTCCCCATCCGGCGAAGGTTCGAGTGAGCTCACGTGCCGTAGTTTCCGCCGGGGCGGGGGAGTCGGGTTCTTCCGAAAACAGATTCAGTTCCGGTTGATTCAGAGAGGGATCGGAAGAGGTGTCGGGCATGCGGAAGGAAAGGGGAGTGGAACGGGAAAAGTTGTATCACGAATCTGTGAAAGAGTCAGCGGACAAAGCGAATTTTTCAAGCCGGAGGCCTTGCCGTGGAGAGACTTCGAAAAACTTACGTTTTCCGCCACGCATTCCCGCTTACCAGGTAGAGGAAGTCGTGAGCTTTTCCGGCGGTCGACCGGCCACAGCTTTGCTGTGGAAAAAAATTCGTTCACCTCGAAAACAGAAGGCTGATTCCCCGGGAATATGGGGTAGCGTTGCTCTCATGAGAGGCCTCTACTTTGTCCCGCTGCTCGCTTTACTGGCCCAGTGCCGTGCTGTCCCGACCGATGACGAGTCGAGCTCCGGTGCGTCTGTCCCCGGTGGCGCAGGCTTGCAGCAGATCATCAATGTATCGGCCTATGATCCGAAGGAGCGCCAGCGGGAGGGGCAGGGGTTTACGCAGCATGACGTTTCTGCTCTGGCGGCCAATGGGGCAAGAGGGCTCATTGCCCGTGCGGGGAAGGGTGGAAATCTCGATATGAAATGTTCCGACTTTGTCGCTTCGGGCGACCGCGCCGGAATGCTGCCGGGGCTATACTATCGCGTACAGAAACACGTTAGCCCGGTGACACAGGCTGATCAGTTTGTGAATCGGGCGGAGTCTCTGGCCCGGGGACGAAGCTGGAAGGCGCCGGCTTTATTGCTCGTAGGCGACTACGATGGCGATCTTTCTCTTTTGGCGATTCTGGCATTCATGGATCGGGTGGAAAAGCGAACCGGTGTTGTTCCCGTGGCCTATCTGGAAAACAGCACCGAACTGAAGCAGCAAACCAGTGCCGCCGATCCTCAGACAAAGGCCCGCCTTGGTCGCGCGCCGTACTGGTTGGCGCTGTATTCTCATACAAGTGGCGCCGGCCCTGTGTATCCCGCTCCCGGCAATCCGGAAAATCTCGTCAAACAATACCGTCTCTGGCCGGACTGGACATTGTGGCAGTACGGGGGGGTCGAATGGACAAACGGGGCCTCGAAACCGAAGGTCTATTCTCATGGCGCCCATCGGAACAGCACCTATTTCGGAAACATCGACCGGCCGACCGAGCGAAATGTTTTCAGGGGGTCCCCCGAGGCGCTGACTGCGTTCTGGCAGCGGCACGGAATCGCCTTGAACTGAGTCGCCGGTTCTCGCGCTGTGTCGGGTGGGGCCGACTTGAGTCGGTGCGAGAGAGGATCCCGCTCCGGGGGCCTGGCTCTGCTCTGGAAAAACTCACGTTTTCCTCTGCGGTCTTCGACCGACAGGGGTGCGGGAGGATTCGCGTTTACTTCCTCACGATTGTATTGAAAGATTCCGTCTCACATGGCGAGCTGGTTTTACACAGATGCAGAGGCGACTCAACAGGGTCCGGTCGATGAGGTAACGCTGTTGAGTTACAACAGGGCCGGGACGATCCATTCGAAGACCCTTGTCTGGCACGAGGGCATGGAGGAATGGAAGCCGTTTCGCGATGTGGCCGGCCCTCTTTTTGGTGTCTCCGGGGAGGGCGTTCCAACGGAAATAGGAGTTTGCGCGCACTCGTCTCAGGTCTATCCGCTCGAGGAGATGATTCCCTACGGAGAGGCATTGATCGGGCTGGAGCACAAAGACGCTTTCATTCAGCAATTGATGGAGACCGGCACGGTCGAGGTCGCCGATGCGACGGAGAAGCGTTTCGAGTATGTAGGGTTCTGGTGGCGGGTGTTGTCCTCGTTTCTCGATTACTTGATCAAGATGATTCCTTCCTGGATCTGCATGATTCCCTATTACGTCGTAATGTTCTCTTCCAGTGCGGAGAGTATGGAGGACGGCCCCGTCGCGGGATTCACGATTGCCATGGCAGTGGCCTACGGCTTCGGAATGCTCGGCATGCTGGCGGTCAGTATTTTTTACGAAACCTGGATGGTGGGAAAGTATCAGGGCACCCTCGGAAAGTTGATTATCGGAGCCAAGGTGGTGAATCCGGATGGCTCGAGGCTCAGTTATAGAAAGGCCTTCCTTCGCTGGCTTGCAAAAAAGCCGCTCAACTATGTGATCATGTATTTGCCCGCCGTGATCGCTCTCGGTCTTGTTATGGCTGGCGTCATGGGGATTTCCCAGGAGACGGAGGAAGCGGCTACCTTTGGAATGGCGATGGTGAGTGGGCTGTTTATTTATGTGGCGATTCTGGCCGTTTGCAGTGGTGTCTACTGGATGGCTGCGTTCGATGAAGAAAAGCGGGCACTGCACGATCGGGTCAGCGGAACCCGGGTAATCAGGAAGTAGCGAAGAGGATTATGGAATCAGCAGAAGCGGAACCGATTCTCCAGTGCCCCACCTGCCGGAGCGCGCTCAGTGTAAATCGAGAGGTGAAGGAGGTTGATGAACATTGCCCGGTCTGTCGCAGCGAGGTAAGTCTGCGCGTGTTTCCCCGCCTTTACCGGGAGCCGGTTAATACGATGCCTTCCAAACTGGCTTCGGACTCAGAGGCAAAGTGTAATTTCTACCCGGAACTACCTGCGGAAAAAGTCTGCGACGAATGCGGGTGCTTTCTATCTGAGAAAGCGGCGATTCGGTGGGGCAGTCTTGACCTGTGCCTGCCCTGCCTGCATCGCCTGAGGGAGGAGAAGAAATCTTCGGCCTTTGTGGCGCGGTCTGCCCTTCACGACAACCGAGCGCTTGCCCTTGTGACTCTGCTTGCGCCTTTGAGTCTGTTTACCGCACCGGTGGCAATTTTCCTCCTGCTCAAAAACCGGAAGAATCCGGAGACCTTCGAACCGAGAAGCGCAGTGATGTGGTGGCTGGCCATGTTTCTTTCGGTGGCGTGGCTCATTGTCTGGACGGTTTTGATCACCGCGTGGACCTCTTTGATCTTCGCGGAATTTTCCTAGGCTGTCGGAAGACAGTCCGGGTCGCGCGGATACGAAAAAACCCCGGCGAGGGCCGGGGCTTTCGAAAGTGGGGACGAAAGGATTCGTCCTGGAAATGGAATCCGCTATGCCTTGGCCTTGCCGACCTTGCACTGACCTTCGAGGGAGGCACCTTCCTCCATCTGCAGGCTGATCGTGCTGACCGAACCGGAGATCACGGAAGTGGGGGAGAGACGGCAGGAGTTGAAATCTCCATTGCCGGCAACCTTGCCTTCAATGACTGCCTTTTCGGCCTTGAGGTCTCCTTTGACCGACGCGTTCTGGCCGATGGTGAGACTTCCCTTGGAATTGATGTTTCCGGTGATGGCTCCATCGAAAATAAGATCGGTGGAACAGTTCAGATCGCCTTCGATCTGGATGTCGCTGGATAAATGGCTGCTCACGGTAGAAATGCGTTGGATTTAAATTGTTCGCGTGGGGTGCACCTTCATAGTATCCCCTGCGGGTCGAAAGATAACTTGGAATCATCGGGGTGTGGAGCATTTTTTTAAAAAAGAATCGCAAGTAGTCCGAATGATCCAAAGACTCTGGCGCGTTTGAACCTGTTGAAATTCGAATACGGTCCGTTATGATCAGGAAGTCTCGGATTTATCGAATCGCAGAAATCGCCCAAAACGGCTCCACGCGATTAGAAAATCGGAAGAGGAGAGGGAATGGCGGAACCAATGTTATCAAACCGGCCGGAATCCGGTAAGACATTTCAGACGGCAATGTGGGTCGTTGGCGGTATTGCCGCCTTGCAACTGTTTGGCGTGTTTTGGGCGTTGATGAAGCGACCGGGGGTGGGTGTGGTGGAGGCTCGTGTTTCTTCGATGCTTCCCATGGATCTTCCTCCCATGCCTTTGAATGCAGGTGTTCGGGCCGGGCAGGGCGCAGTTCCCGGGGCGAATTCGGTGAATTCCAATCTGCCACCCCAGCTTTCCAACCAGAGTGGTCCGACCGGGATCGTTACCACCCCATTGGCAGCGAACAATCCGGCGATCGGAAACGGCGTGATTCGTTCGGGATTGGTGCCGGAGGTAGGGAACCCTGCGGCGGAAATTGGGTCCGCTGTCTCATCTGATCCACTGGAGGGTCCCGGCCCGGGAGGCTCCGGCGTTGGATCAGGCGACCGGGTATTGGCTCAGCCCAGTTTTGTTGGGCCTGCCGGTTCAGATCGGAACGTGTTGTCAGATTCCCTGACCCGGGCATCGTTTTCCTCCGACGAAATCTCCGATCCTATTATTGAGCGACTGGTCTCCACCGGGGTTGAACTCCGCTCGGCAGACAACATGCAGGGGGCGTTGCAGGCATTGAAAGAGGCAGAGGCTGCGCTGCCCGATCATCCGCGAATCATGAGCGAACTGGCGGCTACCTATCGTCAGATGGGGCTGGATGAAAAAGCAGATGGGTACTGGGAGAGGGTGGAATCCCTCGGGGAAATCGGCGCGGGAGACTACTATTCGATCGCGCGCCTTCAGTTGCGGGGGGAGGTCGTGCCGGCGGAAGGCGCGGTCGAACAGTTGATGAAAATCGGAAATGTCATCATTGAGGAGAAATCCTCTGAAAAGCCGGGGGAGAAGCTGGCGGCCCGGATCGTGATTGAAGCGGATCCTTTGCTGCGACCTGATGGCGAGCAACTTTCCGTCCTCGTATTTTTCTATGATCAGGTCGATGGCAGCCAAATCAAACGCTCCACGGCCTTGACTTCCTATCTGTATCCGACGGAGCCGTATGATTGGCAAGTGGATGGAAGAGAGGAAATCATCGTCAATTATGATCAGTCGAGCCTCACCGAGGAGCAAAAGAGGGAATTGGGCGAAAGAAAATATTTTGGATACGTAATTCAGCTGTATTATCGGGATGAATTACAGGATAGAGTAGCGATGCCTCCGGAATTGGAAGAGCATCATATGGAAGATCCTGTGAACACTCCGACGCAACCGGATCGCCTAGAACCGGAAAATGCTCTTTTTCCTGAATCACCTGGATTGTAATTGTTCCCAAAGCACTTATGTCGACTCCCACCGTTGTTTTTCTCATAGATTCCTCCGATGCGGATCGGAATGACATTCGTTCCATTTTAGGGGATCGCGCCGATGAGATCATCGAAGCAGCCACCGCTGCCGAAGCATTTGAAAAGGCGAGAAAGCTGGACGGTGTCACGATGATGATCGCGGGTCTCGATGCCAAGTCTGGAACGGAGACCCTCGATTTCCGGGATCATCTCCACGGAGGAATCGGATTGTTTCCCAGCGTCTTTTGCAGCCGGGAGGATATGACGGAATTTTATCCCCGAATTCTTGAGAACGAGCGCCTTTTCTTCAAGCCGGTCAATCGGGGAGTGCTCCTCGATTGGTTCGAATCAGTGCGTGGTAAGGGCGGCGAAGAGGGAGAGTCCGAAGCTCCCCCCGAGACGGTCGAGCATCCCACCGAGGCGGGGCCTGTCAGTTCCCCGCCACCCGAGATTGAGACGGCACCCAGCACCGATCCGAATCCGGAGCCTCTGCCTGCGTTGGAAACGGCTCCGATCCAGCTGCCGGAAGACGCCCTGCCCGTCGGAACCCGACTGGGTGACTACAAGCTGCTTCGCGAAATTCAGAGAGACAATGATTTTGCCCTGTATGAAGCGGAGCAAACTTCGATCGGCCGACGCGTCGCTTTGAAGACCCTCTATCGTAAGCACCGAAAGGATATCAACTGGGTTCAGGGGTTTGTGAATGAGGCCAGCGCGAGGGCGTCCGTGAACCATCCTTCGATTTCCCTGGTGTACGAATGTGACCAGGAAATGGGCGTGAATTTCTACACGTTGGAATTGGTAGATGCCCCGAGCTTGACCGATCTCGCTCGTCGACGCAGTCAGCTTGAGGAGGGTTCTCTCTGGAAAGTATTGGAGGCAGCCGCTGACTCACTCATTTATCTGCGGGACAGCGGAATGTCTCACCGGCTGATTTCTGCACAGAGTATCCTGATGCTTCGAAGCGGAGAGCCCCGGATCGCAAATCCAGTGCGGGGACGTGGCGTTCCGCTCTCGGTGGAGGAAGAAAAGCAGCAATTGCAATTGCTCGGAGACGCTGTTTCCCCGTTTCTGAAAGCGGGAGGAGATCCGGCCCTGCATTCCCTCGTCGACCGCATGGGAGCAGATCGTATTGATGCGATCAATTCGATTGATGGTCTCAAGAAAGCGCTCTCTCCCGTTGATCCGAATGATGGATTGTCCGACGCGGAAATTGCCAAGCTGAACGAGAAAGAAACCAACCGCACTGCGCTGGTTGTGGGAACCTTGATCGGACTTCTCATTGTTGCGGCAGCCGTTGCTGCCGTCCTCATGATGGGCAAAACCCCCGAAGTGCGACCTCTCAACGGGCTGACAAAGATTCCGGAGGGTGTGTTTCCCTATCAGGACGAAGGCGAAACGGAAGTAG
Organism: Verrucomicrobiales bacterium; assembly: GCA_029213265.1. GTDB lineage: Bacteria > Verrucomicrobiota > Verrucomicrobiia > Verrucomicrobiales > DEV007 > Arctic95D-9. The sequence goes on from JARGNG010000006.1 coordinate 72,414, forward strand.
GGGAATTCTGGATTGGGCGATATGAAGTTACGATCGCAAACTACGCTGAATTTTTGGCTGATCTGGAGAAAAATCCTGCAAAAGCGAAAGCTCTGCGGCACCCGGATCAGCCGGAAGGAAAGGTCGACTATATTCCGGAGAAATGGAGCCAGATTTACGCGGAAGCGATGAAGGGCGGAAAATTTATCGGGCCGGTGGATCCGAACTGCCCCGTCGTAGGAGTCGACTGGTGGGATGCGCATGCCTACGCAAAGTGGGTTGGCGGACGACTCCCGACCGAGCAGGAATGGGAAAAAGCAGCCCGGGGCCGTTCGGGAAATGTGTTCCCGTGGGGGAGTGAAGTCGTGCCGGCGAATTTCAACAGCGGACTTGATCATGAGAAGTCTGAGTCGACCGCGGAAGGGGCGATAGACGGATACAAATACTGGTGTCCGGTCGACGCGATCCCCGCGGATGAAAGCCGCTACGGAGTGGTCGGTTTGGCCGGGAATGTGAGTGAATGGACCGCGACATGGGATGCTCATCCGGATTCTCCGGACAAGCGGGTTCCCCTGAAGCGGGGTGCTTCCTTTGCGACGAAGTCCGGTTTTGAGCTGAAATCCCGTCGCGCTGGAGATTCAGCCGGGGAGAGGAACTTCTGGACGGGATTTCGGATCGCTTCGGACAGCGAAGCGCCCAAGCGGATGAAAGGGGAAGCCGCGGCTCCCGAAGCGGAGACTTCCAAGGCGGAAGCTCCTGATATGAATGCTCCCGCGATGTCGGATCCTCCGTCCGATGCTCCGGCTCCGGAGACGCCGGCTGCGCCCAAGGCCGAGCCCAAGGCGGAATAAGCTTGCTCAATCGTGGATTCCGCGAGCTTCGGCGAACAGATCCCCGCCGTCTTCGTAGACGCTGATAACCATCGGTCGGCAGCAGACTTCGCAATCATAGTCGAGGTCACACGGGGTTTCCGGGGCCGCGGGGAGGGGAACCTGAAAGGGCTCAAAACAGGTCGGACAGGTAACTTCGGCAAGATCCATGGGAAATGATCACGGATTTTGCCGTAATTGCGACGCTTTCCTTTCCGAAACGCCCCCCGGAAAAATGCTTGTGAAATAGTTGTTTCCCTATAGATTTGCGGCCCTCCGCCCGTCGCTGGTGCTTCGTGGACAGGCCGGAGGTATCAAATCGAAGCGTAATCGGAAGGCTAAATTAACCAACCAACCAACCCTAAACTACATCTTATGGCAGCGACCATTATTCCAAAAAACCCGGAGCTTTTTGCTCTGATCGAAAACCAATTTCACTCCCACCGCGAGAACTCTATCGTGCGGGGAACCATCATTGAAATCCGTCCGCAGGTCGTGGTCGTTGATATCGGTGCCAAGTCGGAGGGCATTATCGCTATCTCCGAATTCGAAGACGAAGAATTTGCCGTAGGCGACGAAATCGAAGTCCTTCTCGAAAAGCTCGAGAACGACGAAGGTATGGTCGTTCTCTCCAAGGAGAAGGCAGCCCATAAGCAAAACTGGGACAAGATCGTTAAAGTATACGAAGACGGCGGTCTCGTTAAAGGTAAGGTCAAGTCGGTCGTCAAAGGCGGTCTCATGGTCAACGTGGGCGTCGAGGCATTCCTTCCCGGCTCTCAGATCGACATCATTCCTCCGAAGGATCTCAACGAGTATGTCGGCAACGTATACGAGTTCAAGATCGTCAAGGTAAATGACATCCGTAAGAACATCGTCCTGAGCCGTCGCGAAGTGATCGAAGCCGAGCGTGCTGAGCAGCGTGCTGAGTTCCTCGACTCCGTCAAGATTGGCGACAATGTCGAAGGTCTCGTCAAGAACATCACCGACTTCGGTGCGTTCATCGATCTTCAGGGTATGGACGGACTTCTTCACATCACTGATATGAGCTGGGGTCGCATCAATCACCCGAGCGAAATGCTTGCCATCGGTCAGTCGATTGAAGTCATCATTCTCGACGTCGACAAAGAGAAAGAGCGTGTTTCGCTTGGCCTCAAGCAACTCCAGGACAACCCCTGGGAAGCGATCGACAACAAGTTTCCTATCGGAACCGAGGTCGCCGGAAAAATCACGAAGCTCGTTCCTTACGGAGCCTTCGTCGAAATCGAGCGCGGTGTGGAAGGGCTCATTCACGTGTCCGAGCTTTCCTGGACAAAGCGCATCACGCGCCCGAGCGATGTTCTCGCTCTCGAGCAGGAGGTCAAAGCCGTCGTTCTTGCGATCAACAAGGAAGAGCAGAAAATCTCCCTTGGTGTTCGTCAACTCGAGCCCAACCCATGGGACGAAGTCGAGTCCCGCTACCCGATCGGATCCACGATCAAAGGCGAGATCCGCAACCTTACTCCTTACGGTGCTTTCGTAGAACTCGAAGACGGTATCGACGGAATGATCCACGTATCCGACCTCAGTTGGACACGGAAGATCAATCATCCGAGCGAGATCCTCAAGAAGGGCGAAGAAGTCGAGGCAGCCGTTCTCGAAATCGACAAGACAAACCAGCGCATCAGCCTGGGCGTCAAGCAGCTTGAAAACGATCCGTGGAGCGAAATTGATACCCGCTTCAGCGTCGGTGACCTTGTCAAAGGAACGGTCGCCAAGATCGCAAGTTTTGGTGCTTTCATCCAGCTGGAAGACGACATCGACGGACTTGTCCACATCTCGCAGCTCAGCGAAGATCACGTGGCCAAGGTCAAGGATGTCATCAAGGTTGGCGACGACGTCGAAGCCCGCGTCATCAAGGTCGATAAAGTCGAGCGACGCATTGGTCTTTCGATCAAGGCAGCCGAATACTCCGAAGAGCAGCTCAAGAAAGAGACGGCAGCATTCGATGCTCTCCGTCCGAGTTCCGACCTTGTTGGACTCGAGCAGGCGTTCAACCTCGCAACCGAGGAATGGCGTCCGGGAGAAGGCGAAGATTCCGGAGAAGAGAAGGGCGAAGAGTAATTTTTATCCTCATTGCCGACACGGAGGTAATTGCTTCCGTGTTTCCAATTTCGAAAAGAGCAGGACGAAAGTCCTGCTCTTTTTCGTTTTCAGGGCCGATAGGGAGTCATTTTTCGTCCCGGTCGAGGTCACATTCCGGCACTTTACGAAAACAACTTATAGGCGCACTATAATCAATGCTGTTATTGAGCCGTGTTTCGGCACTCTCTTCGCAGCTGGGAACGGGCCTCCTGCCGGATGAATCGGGAAACTACCAGAATCGACCTCCCCCCGCCGCGGATGATCAAGCCGCGGAGGCCTTCCCGTTGGTTGTGGGTGACTGTGATTTTCATTGCTCTCGCGATTGGAACAGGGTCCGGGCTTTATGTGGGATTGAAAAAGGGGAACCGGGAAATTTCTGCCGAGCAAAAGGAAACCGCACGGAACCGCGATGTGGCGGTCAAGATCGCCGAGGCGGGCGTTGCTGTATCGGAGGGAAACTGGCTCGAGGCCCGCAAATTGTTCGAGGAGGTGAAGCAGCTTGAGCCCGAGAACCCGGACGCCCGGGCTTCTCTACCCCTGATTGACCGGCGATTGGATGAAGCGCGCGGCAGCCTGCAGGTGATTTCTGATCCACCGGGGGCAACGGTCTTGGTCGAAGGAGTAGGGGAATTCGTTACCCCCGCGCTCATTGGTCGGCTTCCGCTCGGGGATCACGAAGTGACTATTTTCAAGGAAGGTTTTGAATCGATCACGAAAACAGTGTCAGTCGCGGACGATGATCTCGTTGTTTTGAATGAAATCGAGCTCAGTAAAACTGCCGGTCAGCTGGAAGTGGTAAGTGAGCCCAAAGCGGAATTCCGGCTCATTAAGACCGTGGAGAACGATCAGCAGGAACTCGTCAAGGTCGGTCGGACTCCGGTGTTGATTGAAAAGCTGGACCCCGGTGAATATGAAGTATTGCTGGCGGTTGAGGGCTGGCCTGAGTATTCGGAAAAAATCCTGGTGGAAAACAATCGAAACACTTCGGTTTCCGCCGTGTTTGCCAAAGGCGGTCTCAAAGTCACCAGTGATCCGATTGGCGCGGAAGTCTGGCTTCTTTCTCCCGATTCCGAATCGGAGGAGGCGGAAAAGGTCGGGACGACCCCGTTGAACTTGAGTGGACTTCCCGTTGGCACGCATCAGATTGAATTGCGCTACGGGGACTGGTCACCTATACGGCGGACGGTGGAAGTCGCCGATGGCGTCACCGAGGACCTGGGGTTTTCGTGGGAGCGGGCGCTGGTCATCTTTGAGAGTGACCCTCCCGGCGCGGCTGTCTTTCAGGGTTCGAGGCGTCTTGGCAATGGGCGCGAGGTGACGCCTTTTCAGGCGGAGTTGCCGGAGGGCGAATACCGATTTTCCGCTCAGCATGAAAAGCTGGGAGGTGTTCAACAGATTGCCCGGGTTGATGCCGAGGCGGGAAGCAACGTAGTCGATTTTGAGTTCGCCTATGGTTCGGTGAGCTTGACCAGCGAGCCGGCCGGAGTCGCTGTTTTGTCGAATGGGGTTCCAATCGGGCGAACCCCCCTGACTCTTCCCGTGGTGCCTCCCGGATCCTATTCCTACGTGTTGAGCAAGGAGCGGTATCGGGATGCTTCGGTCTCCGGCACAGTAGAGGAAGGTGGGGTCCTCAACTTTACCGCTTCCCTTACCTATGACCCAGCCCCCGTGGCAGCCCGAAACTTCAAGAACGGAATCGGGCAGGATCTCTCTTGGATAGGGACGTTGAATGGCTGGGTGGCGTCGCATGAAACGACGCAGGAGCAGTATCAGCGGATCGCCGGAAACAATCCCAGCTACTTTAAGAATCCAAAGCACCCGGTCGAGAGCGTCACCTGGTATCAGGCAGTGAAGTTTTGCGAGGCGTTGACGGTTCTGGAGCAGGGGTTGGGAAACCTTCCCGCGGGCTACCGCTACCGGTTGCCGACCGACTCTGAATGGAGTCGCTTTGCGGGAAATCAAAAGCTCGATGCCGCAATTTCGAGTCTATTTGATCGCAAGGAATCCACTGCGCCGGTAGGTACACTCGCTCCGAATCAGTTCGGACTTTACGATGTCCGCGGAAATGTATGGGAGTGGGTCAGTGACTGGTATTCCCAGACGATCGTGAACCGGGTGAGACAGGAAGGGTCCACTCCGGTAATGGAATGGGTGGGAACGGACCGCAAAGTTCTTCGCGGTGGCGGTTGGACGCGTTCCTCTAAGTTTGACCTCGCGATTGAGAACCGGATGGGAGCCCGTCCTTCTTCTGAAGACCGCTACGATGTTGGATTCCGGGTGGTCTTAATGCCGGACTGATTACTCCACGATAAAGTTGGCACGAACTTCCGGCGGGATGTCGCCCTGCGGGCGGAAATGATACATGCGGTTGGCTGGTTCGCCGGGGCCTTTCGCCGCGTAAATTGCCACCTCGACCTTGGGGGAATTTCCGTCTGTCACTTCCAACTTTCGCGTTGTGATGGTGACGGAGTTTTGTCCTTTTTTGAGGCCTCCCATGACGAGTTCCGTCAACTTGACGTTGGAAAACTTTCCAGTGAGATGACCGTTGACCGTGATCGAGACTTCGTAGCCGGTGGCGTCGATCCAGGCTTCGGCAATGTATTCGGGCGTATTGACGGGCTGCGGGACAGCAGGCAATTGTGGAATCGGCTGAAACTCGACCCCGGTAAGGAAGGAGAAATCAGTGTTCCGAATTTGGAGGAGCAGGTCGGCGTTGTTGCCAATCTTGACGACACGAAGATTGTCGAACCTCCAGGAACCTTCTTCGCGGAGAAAATGGAGAACGAGGAGATTGTCACTCACCTCTGTGGGGCCGCCTCCAAAATTTGCTTTTCCGTAGTAGGTCGAGCTTGCGGTCACCCCTGTGCTGTAGACTCCCAAGGATACCATACCTTCGAGCGAAGGCGGTTGGATCGGGTCCTCGAACATGGCCTGTGGAAAAGGAATCTTTTGCGAGACAATCCGGTTGCGGGTTTCGATCTGACGAGAATAGGCGGTGACCCGTTCCCATTTTTCCAAATCACCGGAGGCCATTGCCTGACGCCAGGCATGATACGCGCTTTCCAAAGTGACGCGCAAAGCCGGGTCAGGCTTTGCTGCTCCGGCAGCTTGTCCTTGAAGAGGTTGAGTTCCCCAGATTCCGAGAAAGGCGGTCAGAAATGCGGCATAGAAAACGTGTTTTCGCATGGCGAAAGTGTATCACCACAGCGCAAATTGAACAGGAGCGTTTGTGAGGGAAGCGAATCGACTTGAATTCCGCGTTCGAACTTCTAATCTCGATTGAAGGTATGGCAAAATCGGTTCAACTCCTGAATGAACGAGAGAGGATCCTCCTCAAGAGCGCCCAGGCATTGACCTATCGCAAGCTTGAGGAGGGTGAAGATCTTTCGATTCGTTTCTATTTCCCCCGGGATCTTGAAGAGGGTTCGAAGCGCCCCGTGATTCTCTTTTTCCACGGAGGCGCGTGGGACCGGGGCGTCATTATTCAATTCGCTCCGCATGCGCTTTACTACCTGGAAAGAGGAGCTGTATGCGGACTCGTGGAGTATCGCCACAAGGCATCGCATCCGGAATCGACCCCGATTGAATCGATTCAGGATGGGCAGACTGCGGTTCAGTTCGTGCGGCATTTTTCGGAGAAGCTCCACATCGATCCGAACAAAGTGATTCTCGTCGGAGCCGGGTCCGGAGCCAATATCGCGGGGTGTGCCGGTATGAAGGCACACATTCCGATGGCAGACACGGATTACAGTCTCTCCGATCCCCAACCGAATGCCGTAGTGATGCTGAGCTCCATCATTGATCTTGAAAAAGGACGCTATGGTTATGAGCAGTTTTCCAAATCTTCCGATTGCCGGAAAGCGAGTCTTTCACGGTATGTATCAGGAGACCTTCCGCCGATGTTGATGATTCATGGAACGGCGGATCGTTTTGTGCCGTTTGAGTATGCGGTGGATTTCGCAGAAAAATTAGGCAAAAGGAAGAGCCGGTTTCAGTTCGTGGAATTCGAGGGCCGCGATCAGAATTTCTTCAATCACAATACCGATCCGGTTTCCTACGAGGCTGCGCTTTCGACGATCAATGAGTTTCTCGAGAAGCATGGATTCCTCGAGAAATCGGATGACGATGACGAATCCCGCCTGATCTCCTGGCGGGAATGTGATTATTAATTTGCGATCATTCTAAAAAGTTTGGAAATTGTAGAATGCGTTGCCTTCTGCCTATCCTCTCGGTTCTGCTGCTTTTTTCCTGCGAGGCGGAGGAGAGACTTTCTTCTCTGGACGGCTGGGAATTGACATTTTCTGACGATTTCGACGGGGAAAAGCTGGACTACGAAAAGTGGACTCCCAGGGATCCGTGGGGAGTCGAGCGAAACAGGGAGCTTCAGGGCTATTGGATCAAGGCGTTCCTCCCTGAAGACGGGATCCTTAAGATTCGCTGCGAGGCCAGGCCTTCCTTCTACGATGGGAAGAAGAGAGACTATCGGTCCGGTATGATGAGCACTTCGAGGAAGTTCTCTCAGACGTACGGTCGTTTTGAGATTCGGTGCAAAGTTCCGAAGGGAGCAGGCTTGTGGCCCGCTTTCTGGATGCTGCCGGACCCACCTTCGTGGCCGCCTGAAATTGATGTCCTTGAGATTCTCTGCCAGGAACCGGACCGGGTCTACATGACTAACCATTGGCCGCGCACGGACGATCCGCAAGAATCAGACTCGGTGACCGGGGAATTCCGGGGGCCTGATTTTTCCGCAGCGTTTCATTGTTTTACCGTCGAATGGGAGGAGAACGAGATTCGCTGGTATGTCGACGGAATTCTCAGGCACCGGTCGCGGGACCATGTTCCACAGGTTTCCATGTTTCTTCTCGTGAATCTCGCCGTGGGTGGATGGGCGGAAGAGCCTGGAGAAAACACCGCATTTCCCGCGGATTTTGAGATTGATTACGTAAAAGCGTGGGAAAAGACAGAAAAGTAAGAAATCAGTATTCTCAAAATTTTAATATTTCTTGACTATTTATAATTTTTCCCGTTTGTTTTAAAAACACAGAGCTTCTTGTGGCTCTGAAATCCTCAAAAATAAACAAACCGGATAAATTATATGAAAAAACAGCTGATTCGCTTAGCAATGGCTTCGCTTCTCGTTACGGGGATGGCAGAGGCTGGTGATTGGTTCCGACCCGCGAAAGGCCTGGCCCCTCTGGCTCCCCCCACTGTCCATGCACAGTGCCTTTCTTACGACTTTATCGACCTGGAATATGTCCACACTGATTATGGAAGTCCCTACTTTGGCGATGCAGATGGTTACGGCGTAGGGTTTTCGAAGTCTATCGGCGACATGTTCTATGTGAATGGATCGTTTGCGAGTGGTGGCTACGATTATGACTGGGTGAACCGCGTTGTTGGCGTCGACACTCATCGCTATCGCATGGGTGCCGGAGCTCGAGTGAGTCTGGCTGAGTGCGTTGATCTCATTTTTGAAGGTGGTGCCGAGCATCTCGACGCCGAATACAGCCAAGGCTATTCTGGTCACGATTACGATTCCTGGTCCTACTACTTCGGCCCCGGAATCCGTGCCCGTACGGGACGCCTCGAATGGTATGCCAAGGCCTTCTACTTCAGTCGCGAAGGGGATTACAGCCAGCAATATCTCAGTCATCACACGACGAATCATGGACGTATCGATCAGTATGGCTGGCTTTTCACTCCCGGTGTGATCTATCACGTCACTGAAAATCTGGGACTCAAGTTCGGCTTGGAGATCGATCAATACAATACATCCTATCTTGCCGGACTTCGCTTTCATTACTAATCACAAGGCAACCGCAACACCCCCGATACGAAAAACCGGACGGGCAACCGTTCGGTTTTTTCGTATCAACCCGGCGGAATACTGTGACAGGAAAATGCCCCCACTCACGCTACGCTCACTGCTTGCGAATTCGAGTATTTTCCACGACAGTTCTACCATGAAACGAGTGACGATTTTTCTCCTGGCTGGACTTTTCCTGACGCTTCCCCTTCAAGCCCGCACCTGGAAACAGGCTGCCACCGGCAAAGAGATTGTGGCTGATTTGGTGAAAGTGGAGGATGGCAAGGTCCATCTGAAGTTGGCCGATGGTCGTGTGGGTGTCGTGGAAATCATTTCGCTGAGTCTGGAGGATCAGGAGTTCATCTCTCAACAGTCCGCCACGACTTCCTCTGCCGGTTCCGCTGGCGGAGTCAACTGGCCTCAGTTTCGCGGACCCCATCGCGACGGGGTTTCTCCGGACGAAAATCTTCTCAAAGAGTGGCCTTCCGACGGTCCGGAAAAACTCTGGGTCTACGAGGGTGCCGGCCTTGGCTACTCTGGAATGGCGGCCGTCGACGGCAAGCTGTATACGATGGGCACCCAGGGAGACGACGTTACCGTTGTCTGTGTCGACATTGCGACCGGTAGTGAAGTTTGGAAGTCGGGTTTCGCGAAGGACGACCAGCAGGGATACAACACAGGGTGGGGGCACGGCCCACGAAGCACCCCGACCGTGGCGGATGGAAAAGTCTATGCGCTTGGACCGAAAGGCGTCCTCGCCTGCTTGAGTGCGGAGGACGGAAAAAAGGTCTGGTCGAAAGATCTTGTTGGTGATTTCGGAGGAAAGGCTGGCGGATGGGGATTTTCTGAGTCGCCTTTCGTGGAAGGGGACAAAGTCGTGATCGGGCCGGGAGGAAGTGATTCCCCGGTGGTTGCTCTGAACAAGGATACAGGCGCCAAGATCTGGACGGCTTCGGGCTTTGAAGTTGGCGGAGGAAAAGCGGAATATGCCACGACCGTTCCTGTCGATCTCAATGAGCAGCGTCAGTATCTTCGACTGTTCAATAACCAGCTCGTTTCGCTCGACAGCGAGTCAGGGGAACTGCTTTGGACCACGAGCTGGCCGGGTGACAAATCCCCGGCGGTGATCCCCACTCCGATCGCAGATGGAAACGAGGTTTACATTTCTTCCGGATACGGCGTTGGATCCAAGCTTGTTGAAGTCAGTTCAAGCAATAAGGCAGAGGACGTCTGGGAAAATAAGACCATGAAAAATAAGCATGGCGGTATAATCAAGTATGGTGACCACCTCTACGGATCTTCAGAGGGAGGTGGACTCATTTGTCAGGATTGGAAATCCGGCGAAATGGTCTGGAATGAAAAGGGACAATTTTTCGGGAGTACCGATTCGGTAGCGATTGCTGATGGAATGATCTACTGCCTCAACGATGCCAGCGGCACACTCACTCTCGCAGAAGCTTCCCCCGATGGATTCAAGCAGGCCGGTCAGTTTAAAATGGACCCGCAGAGCTCGCAGCGAAACCCCAAAGGGAAGGTTTGGACCTATCCGCTCGTGATTGGAGGGAAACTTTTCCTGAAGGATCAGGAGATCGTCATTTGCTACGACGTGAGCGCCAAGTGACTTGGACGCGCGTCGTGAGAGGTCTGAAGAAAGTTTCCTCTCGTCGTAATTCAACAGGGTTAAGTAGGAGACGTAACCCTGTTGAATCTATATTTGAATGACGGACGAAATTTCTGAAACACCTCCTCCACTGCCTCCCTCTGAGCGGAAAGCCGGGGTGTGGGCATGGCCGCTGATTCTTCTTTCCGTTTTTTTTATCGGCTGGTCGGTGAATCTGTTTTCCCCTCCCAATTCAGGTGAGGGAGACCGCCCGCCGGAAACTGATCCGGCTGACCTGGCCTTGCTGAAGATTCAAAGTCAGGTTGTCATCGCTGCCGGAGCCGTCAGCCCTTCCGATGCCAAGCAAACGATCGAAGAGCTAAAGGAGCTTGGTGGAGGCGACCGGACCTATGCGTCGATTGCGTTGCTGGAGAGCTTTATTGCCGCGGGGGGGGCGGATCCGGCGGCGACTGCGGAGGAAATATCGGAGGACGCGCCGGAAGAGTTGCGGCAAATGGTTAGTAAGGCGATCTCGGAAGGAATTTCCGAGACGGAGAGAGTTGCTTTGAAATCTTATGTGGGATGGTTCGCGGATCTGGCACCCGCCGCCGGACTGGAAGCGGCTCCCGAAACGGAAGCAATCCGGATGAAGGCCATGTTAGTGCTTTTACTTGCGGGGGGAGCATTTCTTGTCGCTCTCTGCTCAGTAGTAGTGGGTGCGATCCTCCTTTTTCTGAAGTTGCGAACGCATCGCGAATCGGGGGGCGTATGCGTTTTCAGCCGGGAGCTTGGGCCGCGCGGAGTGATGCTGGAGTGCTTTGCTCTCTATCTCGGAATCATGGCGATGGGCGAAGTCCTCGGAGTAATCGCTTTGCGAGTGGGCGGAAAATGGTCCGACCTCATGTCGATTCCTGTGGTCACGTATCTGATTTTCGGTTCAGCGGTGATTGTGCCCTTTCTCTGGACCGCGTTTCGCGGGATCCGTGGGAAAGATTTTCGAAGGTCACTTGGATTTCATACAGGGCAGGGATTCTTCCGTGAAGTGGCGGCTGGAGTTGCCGGTTACGCGGGAGTCATCGCGATTGCTTCGGTTGGCGTTTTTCTGACCCTCATGCTGACTATGATCGTGGGAGTTGTCGATACTCTACAAGCAGATCCCGGTATGGCAGCAGGAGGCGGCGGCGCTCCTCCGGGACCGACTCCGCACCCGATCGTCGGTTGGATTTATTCGGGTGGTTGGAAACAGAGGATGCTCTGTCTTCTTCTCGCAGCCGGATTCGCACCATTTTTTGAGGAAATCTTCTTCCGCGGAGCCCTGCAACGATATCTGCGCGGTCATTTGGGTTTCATTGGCTCGGCTCTGATCGGGGGAGTGATTTTTGCAGCCCTTCATCCCCAGGGCTGGATGGGGATTCCCGCGCTTGCCGCCATGGGAATCGGATTTTCCCTTCTCCGTGAGTGGAGAGATTCACTGATCGCTCCCATGGTAGCTCACGCAATCAACAACGGTGCGCTGGTGACGATCCTCTGCCTTGCCTTGTAGTGGGAACTCGGTCGAAGTCGGACTCGGAAGGCTCCTCTGTAAAAGCGCAAGCAGATAAGTCTGTTCCACTGCGAAGGGCTGAATTCTCTCCCTGAACCTGCCGTCTCGTTTTTCAGGGCTTTTTGAGGAGTTGGAAAAAGAGCTTCCACCCTGCCGTCTTTCAGATCCTTATGGCGGAGGTAGTTTGGAAAACCGATTGGGCAACCCACTGTAGAGGGCGAGGCGAATTTATTTAAGATATATTAATAGTAAAAAATCCTTGATAAATCAATTTTGCCATTCTAATCTGAATTTATTAAAATATTCATAAACTCCCAGTGAAATCCTAAGAGTAAGAACTGCGGGAAGAATATTACTCAGGTCCGATCCACCACTCAACCTCAGGTTCTCATGTCATTTACTTTTCGTAATCTGTTCTCCGAAGAAGAAGAAGGAGTTCCCGGATCAAATGGTGATCGAAACTCTCAACCCGGTGAGCCGAATCGAGGTCAACCGGGGAGTGGGGCAGGTGCCCAGGCCCCTGCCATGCAGAATTTTCAGGTGAGTGAATTGTTGCCCTTTATCCCTCCGGCGATTTCGGCGGAAAGTGGTATTCCGATGGGGAAAATGGTAGCGATACCAATGCCGCCGAACGGGAGCGGCGATCTGGCTCTTTCGACTTTGTATCAAATCGTTCCTGAATTGTTTGCCGCAGAAATTACTCCTTTGAATGATTCCAAAGTAACCTTGCCCGTAAAAATTGCTGAACCGGAAATGCAGCCGGCGGGAGAAAAGAAGCGAGTTTCCGGATCCATTTTCGAAGGCCCGGGCCAGACCGCTGCATCACCTTCCGGTGGTTTGTATGCCGCCTCTTCGGAAGCGGCCGTCAAAGTGCCTGAGGAATCGGGCGAGGACAATCCATTTTGGTCTCCAGGCAATAGTGATGCTCCGGAATCATCAGCTGCAGCGATATCTGCAGGAGGGCCGCCAGCAATACCCGCACAAGTCGCCACCGTTAAGGCGAAAGCCGAAGTGGAGGGCTTCTCGACATCGGAAGCCGCGACAAGGGAAGCCGCGATTGCGCCCGGGACTGGAGTTCCGGACGGTGGAAATTCAGCGGTCTTTGGCTCTTCGGGGAATATCGCGGCAGACCCCTCTACCGACGAGGAAGAGATGGTTCCGGGAGCTGGGAAAGTCGATGGAGCGATGCCGGCCGGATTTGACACGCCTTCTGCGAAAGGCCAGGGAGAACCGACTGGTGACGACTTATCAAAGAGTGAAACAGGATCGACAGGGTTTGGTAAAGGATCGAATCCCTTTGCCGACTTCACCCCACCGGAGAGCCTACCTGTCTCCGAGCAACCGGGAACGCCGGGGGTGCCGTCTGATGGAACCCCGGGAGGGGAAACCGGTGGGCCGACGGGCGAAAACCCTTTCGAAAGCGGCGATGACTTTTCAACCCTGTTTTCGAAACAGGCCGAGGAGGACGGTGATATTCCCTTCCCCTATCCCGAAGGTGAAAGCGGCGAGAGTTGGGGTGCCATGTTTGATAGCGACCCGAAAGCGGAAGAGGCACCTGTAGAGTCTTCGACCGTAGAATTGCCCAAGATGGAGCCGGGCTTTGGAAATATGATCAAACAACTGGGAAGCAGTGTTGCCGCGCCCGTGGCGAAAGCCGAGGAGGAAGCACCTGCGATGCCTCCCCGGACCGAGACTGCCGCTGTGGCAGAGCCGAAAACTGAAGAGCCGGCACCTCCCGAATTTGTCCCGCCGAAAGCAGCCGCAGATACTGGCGGGTTCGAAGGGTTTGAAAAAGCTTCACCGTCCCAGTCCGTGCAAAGGCAAGCGGACCCGCCGGCGGAGCCACCAGCCGCCCTGGAAGAGCCCGTGGAAGTTCCCCCGGAAGCGATCGAGCTTCCTTCAGTGGAGGAGAAGGCTCCCGAACCGAGCGAGGAGCTTTCCAGTGTGATGAGCGGGTTTGCCGCCTTTCCCGATCCGGACCCGGTAGAAGAACCTCCATCGGCATCCTTTGAGGAGACTTCCGGCGATGTTTGGGGCGAAAAGTCTCTGGAAACTCCCGACGTTCATGATGATCTTGGGATTGTGGAAGCAAAGAAGGGAGCAGAGACGGAAGAAACGCAATTGCCTCCAGCCGAGCCAAGGGGGCCGGTATCGCTGACCCCACTTCAAGGAGCCTCTGAAACCAATTACAGGGATTTGGAATTCCGGGCCATTTTCTCCTCCGACGAGACGTTTACGCTTTCCAGAGTTGCCCGTCGGGTCATAAATCTACAGGGCATTCATGGATGTGCCCTCGCGACGCCGAGCCGAATGGTGCAGGCCTCAAGGAACGAGCAGAGCCGTCTCCAGGATGAAGCAAGAGAGATGGTCGGAACGATTCGTAGTCTTGCTAAGCTGACCGGTTTGCCGGAAGCCCGATCTTTCACTCTGCAAACGGATCAGGGAACGGTCAGTTTGTTTCTGGAAGGGGACTGTTGCGTATCCGTTCATCACGATTCCGCAGCGTTTGGTCCGGGAGTGAAGGAAAAATTAATCCTGATCGCCCGCAGTATCCACAAACTGGAAGAATAGAATAATGGCTCTGGTCAAACACGATTCCGGCGAGGTGCAGTTCAAGATTGTTTACTGTGGTCCGCCGCTGGGAGGAAAAACGACCAACCTGAATTACATTCACCGGCGCCTTGATCCGCGATGGCGGGGGGATATGATTTCGGTGGCGACCGAGCAGAATCGAACGATCTCCTTTGACTACCTTCCCATTCACGCAACCGAGATCGGCGATTATTCCGTGAGATTTCAACTCTACACCGTTCCCGGGCAGGAAGTGATGAAAGAAACGCGTCGGTCAGTATTGGCCGGTGCAGATGCGGTTGTTTTTGTGGCCGATTCTGATCCAGACCGGCTCAGCTTGAATGTCGAATCCTATGAGGATACCTGGCAATGCCTGAAGGAGAATCGGATCTCCCCGTCGTCGATACCGATTGTCTTTCAATTTAACAAACGGGATTTGCGAGGAGCCACGCCTCCGCCTGTATTGGATGAAGTGTTGCGGGTAAACACTTCGAGTTTCCTCGCCTGTGCGATGTCTGGTTATCAGGTCTTTGCCACTTTGGACTATGTGACAAAACAGGTTCTCAAAGGATTTTGCCGGTCAATCGTAATAAAAAATAGCCATCGACGGAGTGATGTCGGAAATGTAGGTTCGACTGAGTTGGTTGCCTCCTGATACTAATGGGGGCAAAGGAAGAATTTCCTGAAGTAAAAATGGATGCGGAAGAAACAGACAAGGTAGGGAACGCGGACTATACCCCCGCGATTCCATTGGAAATCAGTTCAGAGCTTGCCTCGCAGATTGACGACCAGCTGCGTGATTTCGCGGAAGATGCGGAACTGGAGACCGCTCTCGTTGTCGACCAGAGCGGTGCCCTGGTTTCCGGGATCTCCGCCGAAGAGGAAGTCACCATCGAGGTGATTTCCGCCCTGGTCGCCGGGGCCAGCGGTGCTATGCGAGCTCTCGCAGGCGAACTGGGGGAAACCGGAAGTATTGAAAGTTTTCATCAGGGAGAGAACAGGATCATTTACTTGGGGGAAATCATTCACCGGTTTGTCCTCGTGGGCGTCTGTTCCGCGGGTGCCCCGCTGGGTGTGATTCGGGAAAAAGCCAATCAGATTCGACCTGCTCTGGTCGATTTACTCCTGGATCTTGAGGTTCCGGAAACTGAACTGGAAGAGCAAAAACCGGCCTCGGTGCTGCGAAAAATCACGATTCAGGCGGTCCCGGTCAGGAAAATGATCGACAGCGTCTTCGAGGAAGAAGTCGAAGAGGAGGCCCTCGGGCAGGAAGACGTTGAGTTGAACGAAGAGGAAGAGGATCCAGAAGATGTCCTTGAACTGGCTGAAGAAGGTTCACCGGACCCAGGGGAGACGGACATTCTGGAAGGGGCGGAGAATGATCTCGTCTCCGACGGCGCTGAGGGAGGAACTGAAGCCGGAGCAGAAGTCGAGCCGCAATCAAAAGAGGTCATTGAGGTATTGGAATTTGAAGAGTCGGAAATTGTGATTGAAGATTCCGGCACAGCTTCGGCAGCGGAAATGGTGGATTCTCCCTTCGAGATCGAATTCGGGGAAGAGGATGAGGAAGCCTCCGAAGAGCATACCGAACCTCCTTCGATCGTGGAGCCGGTTGATTCGATCTTTGAACTGGAGGACGATTCAATAGATGCGAAGGCCGGTTCGGAGGAAATCCCGTCACCTCCGGAAGAGGGGGTTTTCGAATTGGATCTCGATCCGGTAGAAGAGGCAGAGAACCTGGAATCCCCTTTCGAGGTCGAGGAGCCTATCGAAGTTGAGGAGTCCGCGACTCCGGATATGATCGTAGATCTTGAGCCGCTTCCCTTGCCCGAAACTGCCAGTGTTCCCGATACCCCAGATGCGGAGACTGAGGAGGCGGTTTTTGAATTCGATGACGAGGATGATGAAGACGCTGACTCCGAAGAGGATGAGACAGGGGAAGGTCCTCAGGACATTTTTGAAATTGATACCGAGGATGAGTCGGAAGAAGAGACCACCGAAGTCCGCAGTTCCGGTCCTCAATACTTCTAACCAATCTTTCTCAGGACCGTTTGCCGGTGAAATCCGGTAATTCTGACTTTTCCGTAATCAAATGCTGTGATAAAGAATCATCGCAGAGGAAATCCCGATCTCCGGTTTTTGACCGGGACGAAAAACATTTCACAACCATGGATTTAATCACGAAGGGCGGACCATTGATGTGGCTTTTGCTGGGCTGCTCGATCATTGCGATCGCAATCTTCCTGGAACGGCTGTTCTATTTTCACCGGGCCCGAATCGATGTGGGTGACTTGATGTTCGGTTTGCGAAATCTGATTAAGAACAAAGCGTATTCGGAAGCACTCTCGGAATGTGCGGCCACTCCCGGACCCGTCGCCCGGGTGATTCACTCGGCCATTCGCAGATATTCATCTACTCGAACCGAGCTGAAGGAGATCGTTCAGGAAAGCGGGCAACTCGAAGTTCCGAAATTGGAAAAACACCTCTCCGTACTGCTCACGGTGGCCTATATTGCCCCCTTAATCGGCTTGTTGGGTTCTGTTCTTGGACTCGTCGACACCTTTGTCCAGATCAACGCAGTGGGCGGATTTGCGACGGTTTCCGAGATCTCTCAAGGAGTCTACGAAGCACTCATCACATCGGCAGCCGGACTCATGGTGGCGATCCCGGCTTTTGTCTTTTACTCCCACCTGCGTGCCTATGCCCGCAACATCATGTATGACATGGAAAGCGCCGGTATTGAAATCGTGAGTGCCATTTGCGATTTTCGAAATGCTCCTACCGATATTATTTCGATTCGCCCGGATGTGAGCGATGGGGGAGAGGGCGAGTCCAGGGCCGAATAATCGCAGCCTCGAGGAGGAAAAAGGCGTTTTGCAGTGAAACTGGAATCCACATTGAGCGATCGCGCCGGCCTGCTTTACACGGGGCCGTTGATGGATGTGATTTTACTCCTTCTGATCTTCTTCCTTTTCGGGTCGAATTTTGTTTTGAAATCGGGAGTGGAAGTGGAGTTGCCTCGTTCCAGCTCGGTGCTCCCCTCTGCTGAGGATGCTCATATCATCACTCTAATCCCGGAAGATACCTCTGAGTTCTATTTCAACGATGAACGGATTGATCTCAGTGAACTGGAGTCCAAACTGGATGAGGCCCTTCCCCGATCCAATGAGGTGATTCTGCTCGGGGACGAAGCGGTGAGTTACGGCACCATCATGAATATTTCTCAGTTGGTTCTCAAAAAAGGATTTGAGCTTTCGTTTGCCACTCAACAGAAAGCGCAGTGATGTCGAACTGGAATCCATTCGCCAGAAAGCAACTGCCTGCCGATGGTCCCGAAGCAGAGGAGGCCGATCTCTCGACCGTTTTTAATTGGACCCGCAACCGGGGCCCGTTGCTCAATCTTGTGGGATTCATTTTCTTCTCGCTGATCATTCACAGTGCCGGGTTTTATTTATTTCAGGTGGTTTATCCTCCACCAGTTCGGCTCGAACCCGAGGGGGAGTCCGTAACGATGATGGATCCGGGAGATCCAGCGGTTCGCGCTTTGCTGAAGCGGGTCGAAGATCGCACGGTGTTTTTATTTCCGCCTTCCAGCCGTGCCGGAGTTCGTATCGATGCGGATGACATTGATGTCCGATTCACTCCATCATTTCAAAATACTCAGTTGGACACCGTGCCTCCTGCCTACGATTGGGATTTGCCGCCTGTTTTGAAGGCACCTCTGGAAGTGGGGGCGTTTCCGCCAGCGCCTCCTAGGATACAAATATCCCGCTCAGGTGACATTGCGAACCGGGCCATCGCGCCCTGGTCAATTATGCGTGATTATCTGGAACGTGCGGATTGGCTTCCCGACCTCGCCATTTGGTTGGAAGCCTCTCCTGATGGAGGGGTGACCGTCACTAAAGTGGAAGGAGAACTGCAGTCCACGGAAAAAGAGGAGTTGAAGCAGGTTGTGGAATCCACTTTGCGCTTTGTTCCGCAGGATGTCACAAGCAGCGGGGAAATCCGAATTCACAGTCTGGAAGAACAGAATTTGCCTGCAAAGGAAGTACTGTCGCAGTAAGCTCCCGATCTTATGTTTCGAGTAACTCTGGATGGAATGATTGCCGTTTTCCTGGCGATTATTCTTTGCTCTGTTTTCTTCGCCTGGGTAGCGGCGGAGATTTTTCAGAAAGGCCGTGAGAATCGCCGAAGAAAGCACTTTGTGATCTGTGGAATTTGCGATCACGTTTTCGAAGATCCATCCGACTACGATCTCGCTGAATGCCCCCGGTGTGGAGCGATGAACGAACGGGAGAAAATCATTGAAATTTAGTATAGAAAAGGCCGTTGGATGCGTCCGTTATGGGCAGTTCTGTGAGGGTTCCGTTTGTGAGAAATCGTCTTGCAATGGCTACCAAGCGCGCTGACTTTGCGGGCAGTTTGCCTACGAATCATGGATAGAAGAGTCGTAATTACAGGAATGGGAGTGGTGTCTCCGGTCGGCAACGATCTGGACACATTCTGGTCAAATTTGGTCGCTGGAAACAGCGGAGTCGCATCTATTCAGGATCCTGAACTCGCCGGCTATGATTGCCAAATTGCGGGTGAAGTCAGGGATTTTGACCCGGCGCCCTTCTTTTCCAGCCCTAAGGACGCCCGCCGAAGTGACCGGTTTGCCCAAATGGGAATGGCAGCATCCGTGATGGCGATGACGGATTCGGGTGTTGATCTGGATCAACTCGATCGTGATCGCTTTGGATGCATGGTGGGAAGCGGTATTGGCGGTCTTACAACGCTGGAAACGCAGCACATCAATTTACTCCAGAAGTCACCCAGTCGTGTTTCGCCCTTCACGATTCCCATGATGATCGCGAACATTTCCAGTGGGATGGTCTCAATGGAATACGATCTTCGTGGTCCGAATATGTGTATCGTTACGGCCTGTGCGACGTCGAATCACAACATCGGCGAGGCGTGGAGAATGATCAAATTCGGGGACGCTGATGCCTTTGTCGCAGGAGGTTCGGAGTCGACAATTTGCCCGATGGGCCTGGCTGGTTTCGGAAATATGAAGGCCCTCAGTACCCGGAATAACGAGCCCGAGCGTGCATCCCGTCCTTTCGACGTGGATCGTGATGGATTTGTCATGGGGGAGGGAGCAGGCGTCGTGGTGATCGAAGAACTTGAGCATGCCAAAAAGCGTGGTGCCAGAATCTATGCGGAATTGACCGGCTACGGAGTTTCGGCTGATGCGTATCACCTGACATCCCCCCATCCCGAAGGTAATGGGGCCGCCCGGTGCATGGAGATGGCAATGAAACACGCCGGCGTCTCACCGGGTCAAGTTGACTATGTGAACGCTCATGGAACGTCCACCGGTCTTGGTGACGTTTGTGAGACGAAGGCGATCAAGCGAGTCTTCGGGGACTACGCGAAAAATGGTCTTATCGTCAGTTCAACCAAGTCCATGACCGGTCACCTCCTCGGGGCGGCCGGTGGTGTCGAGTTGGCTGCCTGCGTGAAGGCAATTGGCGAAGATGTGATTCCGCCAACGATCAATCTCGAAAATCCGGATCCCCGGTGCGACCTCGACTACGTTCCGAATACCGCCCGAGAGGTAAAAATCAATCGTGCTCTGAGCAACTCGTTTGGATTTGGAGGACACAATGCGTCCCTTCTCGTGGAGCGTTTTGAGGGCTGAAGATGGCCTGAGTCGACTAACTAAAGAAAAAGCCGATTCCGAAAGGAAGCGGCTTTTTTGTAGGTGGAATCTACGGCGAAAAAATCACATCGCGAGAGCGGTTTCCTTGTGATCGGAGAAGAAATCATCTTCGTCTTCCGGCTCTCCTGCTTTGCGCAATGGGCGGGGTCCGGGATCTTCTTTCTTTTGCAGGGCGCGACGAAGTTTCTTCAGTGCGATGTTCTGCAGCTGTCGAATTCGCTCCCGGGTCACTCCAAATTCCTGACCGACTTCTTCGAGAGTTTTCGGCTTTTGACCGGCGAGACCGAAACGGGCGTCAATGATCTTCCGCTCACGCTCGTCGAGAACCTCGAGGAGGTCATCGAGCTGCATGTGCATATTTTTGTGGCTGAGAAGCTCCAACGGAGTTTGTGCCTTCTCATCCCCGATGATTTCACCAAATTCAGTGGTGTCGTCATCGCTGATCGGAGCATCGAGTGAGGCAGGACGCAGGGCGGCGGATTTCAGGTGGGACAGTTTTGCCCTGTCGATTCCGATTTCCTCGGCCAGTTCCTCGTCGGTAGGCTCGCGACCGAGTTCTTCGCTGAGAACCATGGCGACACGACGCATCTTTGAAATTTTGTCGACCATGTGGACCGGCAGACGGATCGTCTTACTCTGGTTGGCCAAAGCGCGCTTAATGGACTGCTTAATCCACCATGCTGCGTAGGTGGAGAGCTTTCCTCCCTTGTTGGGGTCGAAACGTTCGACGGCCTTCATCAGTCCAATATTCCCTTCAGAAATGAGGTCGAGAAGCGGCAGTCCGTAGTTCGCGTAATCCTGAGCGATCTTCACAACAAGTCGAAGGTTCGCTTTGATCATATGGGCACGGGCCTCCTTGTCCCCGTTTTTGATTCGGTCTGCAAGCTGGACCTCCTCTTCCCGGGTAAGCAGGGGCGTTTTCCCGATCTCCCGTAGGTAGATCTTGATCCCGCCATCCATTTCTAAATTTGCCATGGTTGTTGAGTGAGTTGAGTGGTGTAAGTGCGGATAATGCCTTTTTTCGACGATTTCCGTGAGCAGGAAGTGTCCCCAATTGGTATGGGCACCGAAAAGAGCAGGGTCTCTGGAGCTGAAGCGGGAAAGGGCCGGCGTTTAGTAGAGCTGGTTCCTGTTTTTCAGGGGCTCACTTCTGTTAGTAGCGTTCTGCCGGGTGGACTCGCCTCAAAGTGTTTCACCACATTCCAAGAGATTGAGTGCCTCGGTTTTCATATCTGTTCAATTAAAATGCAATCAAAATATCTGGATTCTTCCCCAATCGTTTAACATTTATGAAATTTCAAGTAAATTGGCAAGAAAATAAATTGCATTCTTGCCAGCCTGTGAGAGCGCCGCTGATTCGTCAAAATCCAAGCAACCCGGACGGCGAGCCGGAATCCGCTGGAGAAAATCTTGCCGTTGTGAAGTGAGCCCGGGGCAGGGGGCGACTAGTAGCCCAGTCCCCACTCGTTGCTTTGTGGCTGAGCCTCGCTTGGTGGCGCCTTGCCACTCGCGGGGTCGGTCACAGGACCCATGGTCATACGCTGGCCCAATTGGAGGATGCGCTGACGCTGTCCGAGCCGTTCTGCAGAACTGACGAATTCTTCGGTGCTGACGTTCCCGGTATCAAAAAGATCGAAATGCGCAGGCATCACGATGTTGGTGCTAATCGCCTTTGCCAGAGCCGCAGCCTCGAAGCCGTTGAGAGAATCTCCGGGTTCGCCGGTCTTTTTCTCGCCGTTGATCGGCAGGATCGCCAGATTGATGGGCCAGCGTCGTATTTGCTTGATCAACTGGGTGTGCCAAATCGTTTCTCCACTCACATAAATGGTAAACGGGCCGAATACGATCACATACCCGATTTCCTTCGAGTTGCCATATTCGTCTCTTCTGATTTTCGGAGTGGCCGCATCAATGCCATGGAAATCGAAGGGGCTGGCTGTGGTATAGGTCCCTGCGTTCACAGAGACTACCGGTGGAGCTGCGGACCCAAGGGCCTCAAGAGCCTCCGGCTTTCTTCCGGCAGGAACAACAAGCTTCAATGCCGGATTGGCAGCCCGGAGCGGAAGAATCGTTTCCGGGTCAAAACGGTCGGGACGGAGACTGGTGCAAACTACGAGGTCGACGCCGGAGAGTTGGAGAGGATCAACGACGCGCTCCGAAACGCGGTTGTAGGGGGGGGCCGTTCCGTGGTGGGCTCTCGTGAGTGAATCGGACAGGTAGGGATCGATCAGCATCCCATGGCCGTTCCACTTGAGGAGAAAGCCGCTTTGTCCCAGCCACCAGACGTGGATCGCGCCGGTAACCTTGTCGGCACTGTGGAAATCGTCGACGAAATTTTCGTCTTTCTGAAGCGGAACTATCATGAATGGGGCACAAAGAAAGCACGGAGAGCACTTCTACATGGATATAATGATACGAATCCACCAATTTCACAAGTGCCGTGGAATATAAAGACCTCTAAAAAACCACAGAATCCAGACTTTCTTCTACTATTTGAAAGGTTTCACCGAATTGATATAGGTAACCCTAGCCAATTGGAACCCTAGCCAATTGGAACCGTAGCCCGCTTTTTAGGGCGCTCTGGCAGTTCAATTTCGAGCAGCTGATTTGGCACCATCTTTTGCAGTTCCCTGGCGGGTTCGGTGTCTCCGGGATAGAAAACTTTAATCGATTCGATCACATCGGCATCGCCCAGTCCGACTGTGAAATCACTTTTTGTCCCGACGACCCGTTCGATCGGATGCAGAATCCAATCACTATCACGCACGAGGATAGAGACTCTGGTTCCGGGGACTAATTCGCTCAACTGCAGACGAGTCCAGGCCTGGAGGTCTCCGGAAGCTTCAAAGAGACGGATTTTCCCGGAGCGGTTTCGATAGACCAGGTCGCTGGCTCCGTTTTGATCCAGATCGCTGCCCACGATTTCCACGGGTTCGTCGAGAAAGCTGATCCCGCTCGTCACCGAAATCTCCCGCAGGGCGAGTCCACCGCGATTCCAGAGGACCCGGTTGATTTGCAGTGGCCCGGTCCCGACCACGAGATCCTGAAATCCGTCGTTGTCCATGTCGACAGGAGCGATCGCGGTAATATCGGAGAAGTTCGGAAGGCCGATTTCCGAAGTGACGTCGAGAAAATTCAGGTCACCCTGGTTGATATAGAGAGCGAGCTCGCCTTTTTCGCTGTTTACGAGGAGGTCGGTGGCTCCGTCGTTGTTGAAGTCAAAAACCGTGACTGATCCGTTCCGCGCGTAGCTCAGCCCCGCTTCCGCAATGATGTCTTCAAACCTCCAATCCGACCAATTCCCCGCAGGTCGATTCGCGCAAAAGCGATCCGGGAGGCCTTCGATGCCGAGAAAGAAATCGGGAAAGCCATCGGACGAAATATCCGATACGACAATTTCGTCGACTCCCCGCGGAACCCAGAGCTTGAGATCCCAGGCGACCGGTTGGAAGCCACCTCCTTCAGTTTGATGGTAAAGCTCCAGAGGCTGATCGGTGCTCCCTACGAGCAGGTCACGAAGGCCATCGGCGTCATAGTCGATCCATGCCGCAATTGCCGTATCCCGAAAGGAGAGAAGTCCTGTCTCGATCGTGATGTCTTCGAACTGGCCGCTTCCGTCATTTCTCAGCAAAGAATCCGGGAAGCCGTCTCCGCGGGTCAGATAGAGATCGAGATCCCCGTCGCTGTCGAAATCGGAGGGATACAGCCCGTTCCCCGGGTAGCGAAGGGCATGGCTGTCGAGGGGGATCGGTGAACCCGCGCCGGCGAGTTTACTCATTCTGCCGCCTCCCTGGTCCAGAATTTCCGGACCGGGCTCTCCATCGAAGTTCCCGATGGCAAACGGACCGATGAGTTCGCTTTCTCTCATCGCAAAACGAACCGAAAGAGTATCGGATTCGTTTTCCGGATTCGTGTTTTGCCGTAGAGATTCGGGAAGCTGGTCGGGGCTGATTTTCAGTGCCGCGAGAGCGAGGTTGAATTGCCAGAGTTCGTCGGCGGTGGGCTCGCTGCCATCCTCTTTTTTCATCGAGGTAATGAAGTCGCGCAGCCACTTTTCGTCGGATGGTTCGGCTTCCCCGGGAAAGGGGAGCGGAGCATCCGGAAGGCTGGCAAGAAGGCGTTCTGTCGTGGTCGGCTCCACCTTGACTTCTTCCGGTCTCGCAGTGGATAACTTTTCGTTGGCCAGTGTTTCCAGAATCTGTTCCATCGACTGGTCGCTGAAGCGGGCCAGCTCTCTGCGATCAAGCCGCTTGGGACGGGACTCGGGAATCTCCTCCGTGAAAACGGGATCTCCGAAATCTAGAAACTGGAGCTCTTTCCGAAACAGAAAAAGAGCAACCGCGGTTCCCAGAACCAGGCCAATCAGGCCAAAAAGTAGAATTCGTTTCCACATTGCCGCCACTATATCCCGAGGCAGAGATCTCTGCACCCGAATTACGAAAAGTTCTGCCACCGGCGCAGTGTCTCCAATGCGCTGCCGGAGTCGAGGATCTCGTTCGCTTGCGCCAGACCTGCCCGCAGTTCCGGTTCGAGACCGGTGATGACGAGTCCGGCAGCGCAATTCAGCGTTACGATATCGCGCTTCGCTCCCCGGATTGTCCCCTCGAGAATTCCCGTGATGAGTTCCGCATTTTCAGCGGCCTCCCCGCCCTGAAGTTCCTCCAGCGAGGGGGACTCGATACCGAGCGAAGAGGGTTGAATGATCGAGTCAACCCGGGTGGGGACTCCTTCTTCGTTTTCGATCGTCTCCCAGACCAGCGTTTCTCCCAGGGTCGAAAGCTCATCCATTCCGCCGGCGTCGCCGGCGCTTCCGTGGACAGCCCAGGCCCGCTTTCTGCCAAGCCGACCGAGAATGTCGGCAAACGCGGGGCCGAGGGATCCATCGAAGATTCCAATGAGCTGGTAATCAGGCCGGACCGGATTCAGAAGCGGTCCGAGAATATTAAAAATCGTTCGCTGTCCGCGCTGCGCGAGCAGTTGACGGACGGGGACGACCGCTTTGAAAGCCGGATGATACATCGGGGCGAAAAGAAAGCCTGCTCCGACCTCCTCGATACAGCGACCGAAATCTTCGGGCGGGAGATCGATGCGAATGCCGAGGGCTTCGAGCGCGTCCGCGCCGCCGCTTTTGGAAGTGATCCCGCGATTACCGTGCTTCACCACCGCAACCCCGGCGGCAGCGAGAAGAAAGACACTGGTGGTCGAAACATTGAAAAGATTCAGCTTATCCCCGCCTGTACCGCAGACGTCGAGGAGTGGCTTATTGATCCTGTTGCGATCCAGGCCAGGTTCCACCGCATGGTTCAGAAATTCACTCGCGAAGCCGGCGATCTCGGAAGCGGTTTCGCCTTTGGTGGCAAGGGCGGCGAGAAAATCCGCTTTTTCCCCGTGCGGCATCGATTCGTCGAGAAGGGCGACGGTTGCCTGCTGAATTTCCCTGTCCGATAATGCTTCGCCGGATTGAAGAGCCTGAGTGAGTTCCTGCATGCAGGAACTGAACACTCACCCTTCAGGATTGCCAACGGGGAAATTCTGTCACAGATTGTTTCGTGTGGCCCGGACGAAGGGCTTTTTTATCCTCCTCCCGATTCTCCCGTGAACGATTCTCTCCAGGGCCAACTCATCCTAGCGGATCCCAGCTTGAAGGAACCCACCTTTTTTCAGAGCGTGCTGCTGTTGACGGAGCACAATGACGAAAACGGAGCGCTCGGCTACATTTTGAATCGACCGATCGGACGGAATGTTGGCGACCTCCTGAGTAAAGATGTTTTACCGGAGGACCAACGCAACCGCCTTGTTGATGTGCCGGTGTTTATGGGAGGGCCGGTCAACCAGGAGCACCTTACCTTTTCCGCGCTCGGCTGGTCCGAGGAAGATCAGACTTTGCAGTACTCCACGCACCTTTCCGCCGGTGAGGCGGTGATGCATGAAATGGAGGGATTCCACATTCGTGCCTTTGTCGGATATTCCGGATGGGAAGTGGGTCAGTTGGAAGGTGAACTTGAGCAGAAAGCCTGGATTCCCCATCAGCCGGACAAGCTGATTATCGATTTGTCGAAAGTGGACGGACTTTGGAAAGAAATTCTGAGGGAGTTGAGCCCCTACTACAAATTGGTCGCGGACGAGCCGGACAACCTCGGACTCAACTAGCGGGTTCGCATTTTACAGGACTTCGAGAATCATCATTCCCGAGTCACCCACTGCATCGCCGGTCGTTTTTCCGAGGAGCTGAGATCGCAGCGGAGCCGAAGGACCCAGAACCGTGACCGTTTCCCCGTCCCCGGTTTCACAGGTCAAGCCCCCTCCGGCAGGGGAGAGCAGAAAATACTGCAGCCCGTCGTTGAAATCGACTTCGATCAGGGCACCTGGGCCAATCGGGTCCTCAAGGTCGTAGTCGGGAAATTCAAAGGCCTCCAACTGGGCGAGTGACTCGGCCCATTCATCCGCCTGCTCCGCCTGACCGGCCGCAAGGTAGGAGGCTTCGAGTCCACGCGTATCGTATTTGCCTTCCGCCTTGGTGTCATCACCGGTAGCGGCTTCGGTCGCGCCAGCCAGTGCGGCGAGGGCGCGCTCGTACTGAGCGCGAACCTGTTCCCTTACGGTATCAACGATGGCGGATTTGTTCATGTGGCGGAAAATAGGCTTTTGCGATAGGAGGCGGGAGTTTTTCCCAGCAGCTTGCGGAATTGTCGAGTAAAAGCACTCTGATCGCAAAAGCCGTATTTGTCAGCGAGAGAGGCGACCGGTTCATCCGTGCTGCGCAAGTCAGCGGCTGCCGCCTGGATCCGGGTGCGGAGAATGAAGTCGCGGGGGCTCATTTTGACAAGATCGAGAAACTGTCGGTGAAGCTGCCGTTCGGAGATCCCGAAACGTTGTGCGAGGTCCGAGACACGCAGATGGCTTGTCGGATTTTTACAGATAAAATCGATCGTCTTCTCCGCGGTATGATTCGTGAAGGAGGGGTTTTGCCGGTTGGAATAGCTGCGTGTAATTCCGACGATGCCGATTGCTTTTTTCTCCCCGTCCAGGATCGGGTATTTTGAGGTGGAAAACCATTCCAGCCGTCCCGTGTGATCAAACAACACATCGGCGTGCTCGATCAGAGGTTCTCCGGACTCGAGGCAGCTCCTATCTCCCGCGATAAGTTGATCAGCGACGTAGGGCGGATAGCGGTCATGGTCGCTTGTTCCTACGATATCGGCCACAGTGCGAAGGCCGAGCCGGTCGAGCAGGGGGCGGTTCGCATAGACAAATCGGCTTTCCTCATCTTTCAAAAAGAAATAGGTGTCAGGAAGATGCTCAAAGAGTCTGGCCATGGCTGCCGCGGGAGGGGATTTAAGAAGTGGATGGGAGGTGGTGGCTGACCGATGCATGTCTGAAAAATACCAAACAATGTCGTCTTGTCACAATACGAATTCTATCAGAGATGCCAGCTTGGAAGCATGAGAAAATTTGCCCTCACTCTTTTTGGTGTCATCGCGGCGGCGGTATGCGGAGCTGCTGATACACGACCCAACATTCTCTACATCATGTCGGATGATCACACCGCACACGGCATCGGTGCCTACGGTGGGCGTCTTGCTTCGTTGAATCCAACACCCAATATCGATCGACTCGCGAAAGAGGGGATGCTGTTTGAAAACGCCTTCTGCACCAACTCGATCTGCGCACCGAGCCGCGCTTCTGTGATCACCGGACAGTATGCCCACACCGCGGGAGCCCACGACCTTTACGGGACGATTGAAGGAAAGCGTCAGTATTTGCCGATCGAGATGAAAAAGGCCGGATACGAAACGGCCATGATCGGAAAGTGGCATCTCAAGGAGGAGCCTTCCGCGTTCGATTTTTACACGGTCCTTCCCGGTCAGGGAAAGTATCACAATCCCGAGTTTCGTGTGCGCGGGGAGAAGGGCTGGCCGAATGATCTGATCCAGTTTGACGGGTTTCACTCCTCTGATGCGATTACGGATCTGACTTTGAAATGGCTCAAAGAGGAACGGAGCGAGGAAAAACCGTTTTTCCTGATGCATCACTACAAAGCGCCGCACGACTACTTTGAGCATGCCGAAAGATACAACGACTACCTCAAAGACGTCGACATTCCGGAGCCGGAGAATCTCTGGTTGGAAAATCAACCGAAGTTCGGTTCGATTGCGACCCTTGGATACGAGGGCGAACTGGGTCCCCATATCGGCACGTCGATTGGAATTCGGAATCCACGTCGTTCCTATGCGGGGGATCTTCCCAAGCTGTTTCCAAAAGACTTTCCGAAAAACTACGACCCGGCAAATTACACGGAGGAGGAAATCAAGCGGATGTCCTACAATGCGTATCTGAAGAATTATCTTCGGTGCGTGAAAGGGATCGACGACAACCTGGGCCGCCTCTTTGCCTACCTGGAGGAAACCGGACAGATGGACAACACCGTCATCATTTACACCGGAGACCAGGGATTCATGCTGGGGGAGCACGACTACCAGGACAAGCGTTGGATGTACGAGGAATCCATGCGCATGCCCTTTCTGATCCGCTACCCGAAATCAATCGAGGCCGGTCAGCGAACCGACGCGATTGTCGAAAACGTCGATTACGCGCCGACGATGCTCGACTTCGCCGGAGTCGAGACGCCGGAGTACATGCAGGGTGCGAGCTTCAGGGGCATTTGCGAAACCGGTCAGGAGCCGGCGGATTGGAAACAGGAGGCCTACTATCGCTATTGGATGCACATGGCTCATCACGACAACCCGGCGCATGTCGGCATCCGGACCAAGGAGCACAAACTGATTTTCTACTACGGCTGTAACTATGAAGGTCGGTACCAAACCCCGCCTGCCTGGGAGCTGTACGATCTCAAAAAGGACCCCGCTGAAAATGTGAATGTCTACGATGATCCCGCCTATGCCGGGATCGCGAAGGACCTGAAAGTCCGTCTCGCACGGCTTCGCCAGCGGGTCGGAGACACGGGCGAAGACTATCCGGAAGTGGAGAAAGTGGTGCAGGAATTCTGGAACTACGACGGCGAGGATCGAGCCAAAGCTATCGAACTTTCCTCGGAGTATCTGGCAAGGCGCACGAAGGAGCTGGCCGAAGGCACGACCAACGATGCGACCAGGCTGGGGAACCAGGCGCGCGAGCGGATCCGGAAAGAACGGGAAGGGAAAAAGTAAAGACTGCCCCCAATCCGTAGCGGAAAACGGGAGTTTTTCGAAGGGCAGAGCAAAGGCCGGTTGACCGGGTCGAAATTCTTACGAATTCCGCTACTTGATATGCTCGACCAGCTCATCGCGAGGGTAGCGAACCTTCGGGGCGACGCCGTGTTTGTCATCCACTTTGCGGTAACCGGCGGTGCAAAGCACTGCGGTGGTGTAGCCTCTTTCCTTCAGGCCTAAAGCTTCGTCATACATTTCCGGGACAAAGCCCTCCATGGGACAGGCGTCTACTTCGAGCAGCGCCGCGCAGGTCATGAAGTTTCCGAGGGCAATGTAACTTTGCAATTTGGCCCATCCGACGACGTCCCGGGAGCGCGGTCCGCTGATGACATCTCCGATGATCATATTCTTGTAAAAATCGAGCGACTCAGGAGGTGCATTGCGAGCGGCGACGGTGGCATCAATCAGTTTATCCACGTCGGACGTTTCCAGCGAACTTTTCACGGCAAAAACAAGAAGATGGGAGCAGTCGGCCACCTGAGTTTGCTTGTAGGAAGCGGGAACGAGAGAATCCTTGAGTTCCTGATTGGTGATCACGAAAAACTTCCAGGGTTGTAGCCCGTAGGAAGACGGTGTCAAAATGAGGGCTTCCTCCAGGGTCGACCAGTCTTCCTCAGAGATTTTCTTTTCGGGGTCAAACTGCTTGGTCGCGTAGCGCCAGTTGAGTTTCTCAAGAAGAAGGTCATTCATGCGAACCAGTTTCGCCGAGAGTTGAGTACCGTCAATGGGAGTCGCCGCAAAATAATCGACAAAGTGAAGAACATAATACTTTCCACCTTATTGAAATTATGGTAATTTTACAATTACTTATGGCCTCACCCACCACAAAAACGGAAAGAATTACGGTTCCCCCCCCAAATCCCTCGGCTCCGGACCCTGATGCGGAAAGGCCGCGGTGGCAGCGTGCCCTTGCGGGCTTTCTCGGCGAAAACCCGGAGCAGCAATGGGGTACCCGGTTGATCAAGGCCGCATCGGATATGATCGTGATTTGCGACGGCGAACTCAATATCCTGTTTCATAACCGCGCGTTTCTCCGGAGTTCGGGGCATGTTAAAGGAAGTTATATCGGGCATTCCCTGATGGATTTTATCCCATCGAATGACAAGCCCGATGCATCCCGGGTGTTCGATCAATTTCTTCGAGGCAGAGCAGCGGGAATGCGGGTGGAAGCCACCTTTCTTACCCGAAGTGGCCGTCGCAAGGTGGAGGCGCGGGTCACAAGGACCGTTCGTAGCGAAGATCGATATTTTCTCTATTTCATCATTCGTGATACATCCGATCGCAAAAACGAAACCGAGCAACTGACGAAGCGCGCGGTGGACTCTGTTTTTGACGGACTGCCGATAGCCGCTTTCCGCACCGATCATCAGCTTTGCATTACAGATGCATTCGGCTCCTACTGGGACGAACTGGGTCTCAACGCCGGGACTTTCACCGGAGCCGAGTTGTCCAACCCCGGATGCACCATCGCTCCTCAGTTCTTTCATCAACTTGATTACTGCGATGTTATGGCCGGACAGACATTTCACACCAGCATTTTTTGGCGGGGAAATGATCTGGAAATCACGATCGAACCTTTCATTGATCGGTCCCGAGGTGGTCGCGTGATAGGAACCCTTGGAACGATTCGGGAGGCGAAAAATGCGACTCCGAACGGAGCGTCTCATCTCAGCTATCCGAAACCGGAGGAGTACACGCGCCTCCAGTCGCTTGCGGGCGCTCAATCTCGCTCGGTAGCTCTGAATTCTTCCCCGGCTCGGCCGAAACGTCCCGGTGGTCCGAAGCCCAAATCTCAGGACGCCATTTCGCCCGAGTTGGCGAAATGGCGGTCCAGCATTCGGCCGAGGCCGCTCCGCCCTGCTCATGAGGACGAAGCGGTAGACGAGGTGGCGCTGGCAAATTAGTCTGATCCGAAGGAAAGTCCGAAGGAAAGTCCGAAGGAAAGTCCGAAGGAAAGTCCGAAGGAAAAATCCATATGCGCGTGAAAATCAGCTGTTGAAGGAGCCGCATATCGCGAGCAAATTAGGCGGAGTTACTTTCACCCCTCCGAACGCCTTTCCGCATCCATATGCGAGCCTACTTCATTCGTCGACTCCTCCTGATTCCCCCGACGCTGATTGGCATCACTCTGATTGCTTTTTTTATCACCCGAATGGTTCCGGGTGGTCCTGTCGAGCGGGCGCTGGCGGAAAGCCAGATGATCAGTATGCAGGGTGGAAACTCGGGAAGCGGAGGCGACAACCAGGCTCTCTCCCAGGAGCAGATCGATCAGCTTAAGAAACTCTACGGCCTCGACAAGCCGTGGTACGTTGCCTATCCGCTCTGGATCGGCGACATTCTTCAGGGAAACCTGGGCACTTCCTTCCGATATCAGGAACCCGTTCTCGAGCTCATTCTTGAGCGGATGCCCATCTCCATTTACTTCGGGTTGGTCAGCGCAATCATTGTCTACTTCGTTTGTATCCCGCTCGGAATCTTCAAAGCGTTACGACATCGAACTCCCGTAGATAATGTAACGTCGGTCGCTGTTTTCGCCGGTTATGCCGTTCCCGGCTACGCGCTCGGGGCCCTGCTCGTGGTCTACTTCTGCATGCGGTGGGAATGGTTTCCGAAGGAAGGCTGGCCCACCGGGGACTGGGACGGGATGGGGTTTTTTGAACGGGTCGGCGATCTCGCTCATCACACCTTTCTGCCTCTCGTCTGCTATCTGCTGGGTTCCTTCGCCTTCATGACCATGCTGATGAAAAATCAACTGATGGACAACTTGGCCGCCGATTATGTGCGCACCGCTGTTGCCAAGGGCGTTAGTTTTCGCCGCGCGGTGGTGGGGCATGCCTTGAGAAATTCCCTCATCCCGATTGCCACGACACTGGGGCATCTCGTGAGCATCTTTTTTGCCGGTTCCTTCCTGATCGAATACATCTTTGATATCGATGGGATTGGGTTGCTCGGTTACACCTCGATTCTTGATCGCGACTATCCGGTATTTCTCGGGATTCTCGTGCTCTCTTCTTTCCTCATGCTGTTGGGCAACATCCTCTCGGATGTCTGCGTTGCTCTCGTCGATCCGCGGGTCAAATTCCATTGATGGACGCGCTTTCCAAGTGATGAATTTCCTCCGACTCAAACCTCTTACCATTAAAAAGCTGAAGCGCTTCCAGGCGATTCGGCGGGGGTATGCCTCGTTTTTGATTTTTCTACTCCTGCTCCTTGTTACCTTTTGGGGAGTGGGTGAGTTCTTTGTAAACAGCCGGGCCCTCATGGTGAAATACGAGGGCCAAATCTACTTTCCCACGCACGGGGCCTTTCATCCGGGAACCGATTTCGGCTTCGACTACGAATACGAAACGAACTACCGCGATCTGAAAAACCGCTTTGCTGAAAATCCCGAAAGCGACAACTGGGTTGTTCTACCGATCGTGCCCTACAACGCCTACGAAAATGATTTCGTCGAAGGGGAATACGGACCTCAGCCTCCCAACTTTGAGCGACGCCATTTTCTCGGGACGGATAACACGGGACGCGACATCTTCGCCCGGCTCTTTTACGGATTTCGGTATGCGGTGGGCTTCGCGCTGGCCTACATGCTGATTGTTTTTGTCATCGGAATTGCGGTGGGATGTGCCATGGGATACTTCGGAGGTGCCCTCGACCTCTTCGGGCAGCGCGTCATCGAGGTATGGCAGAACATCCCGTTTCTCTACATCGTCATCATTGTCGCTTCGATTGTCCGGCCGACCATTGGCATTCTCCTGGGGATCTTTGTCGTTTTTGGATGGACTTCCATGACCTACTATATGCGGACGGAGACCTTACGGGAGAAATCGAGGGACTATGTTTCCGCTGCAAAGGTTCTCGGAGCCAGCAACTGGCGGGTCATCTTCCGACATGTTCTCCCGAATACAATTTCGATTCTCGTTACCTTCATGCCGTTCACCCTGGCCAGTGCGATCGCATCGCTGACGGCCCTGGATTTCCTCGGGTTCGGTCTGCCCGTTCCGACTCCGAGTTGGGGGGAATTGCTCCAGCGCGGAGTGCAGAATCTCAATGCACCCTGGATCGTGACTTCTGCCTTTAGCGGACTCGTTGTTGTGCTCCTGCTCGTTACCTTTATCGGTGAAGCGATTCGGGAAGCCTTCGATCCGAAGAAATTTACCATCTATCGTTAATGAAAATCCCTTTCGCCCAGCTGGCCAAAGCCCTTCCTGCTTTGCCGATCCTTTTCCTCGTTGCCTGTGGCAGCCCCGAGGAGGAATTGGAGGTTTCCGGGGCAACGAAACTTTCGCCGGAGCAAATCGAAGAGGCCCTGGCCGTTCGCCATCCGGGTGCGGAGGCCCATTTCGCCGAGAATTCCGACTTTTTTCAGATGAAAACAGCGTCGGATCTTCCCGCTGGATTGCTCTGGAAAAGTGGAGCGGAACAGGCCGAGTTCGCCTCCCCCAAGGCTCTGCGCGGCGGCACCGAGCGTATCTGGGTGCAGGATTTCCCACGGACCCTGCGAGTGGTGGGACCCGATTCGGCGACTTCCTTTCGTGGATTCATTCACGACAACCAGGAAATGTCCCTCGTCAAAAAGCACCCGGAAACTGGGGGCTACTTTCCCGGACTTTGCAGCGAGTGGGCCATTTCTGAGGATCGTAAGACGGCCTGGTTCCGGCTTGATCCGGAAGCTCGTTTCTCCGACGGGGTTCCCCTCAAGGCCCGGCACTTTTTCTTCACGTTTTATTTCATGCGCAGCCCCTGGATTCAGGCGCCCTGGTACAACAACTGGTATTCCGAGAAATACACGCGCATCGCCGCGTACGGAGACGACATCATCGAAGTCGGGCTCAAAGACGCGAAGCCTGACACCCTCCGGTTTTTCGAAGAGGATCTCTATCCGCTTCCCGAACATTTCTACGCGGAGTTCGAAGAGGATTTCATCAATCGTTATGCGTGGCGCTTTGCTCCGACGACCGGGCCCTATGTCATCCACGCCAAAGACATTCGCAAAGGCCGGACCCTCACTCAGACCCGATTGGATGATTGGTGGGCGAATGACAAGAAATTCTGGCGTTTCCGCTTCAATCCCGACTACCGGGAGTTTTCCGTGATTCGTGACCCCGAAAAAGCACTCGAGGCTTTTATCTCCGGAGACTACGAAATGCAGCGCATTCGAACTCCCGATGTCTGGCAGGAAAAACTCGACAAGCCACCGGTGCAGAAGGGCTACATCGCTCGTGCCCAGTTTTACAACCAGATCCCGCGGCCCTGCTATTCCCTGAGGCTGAACAAATCAAAGCGCCATCTCGACAACCTCGACATTCGGATTGGTCTGCAGCATGCCTCCAACTTTGATCTTGTCCTCGAGCAGTATTTCCGGGGGCGCTACGAGCGCATGCAAACCAGCTCAGACGGCTACGGGGAATTTACCAATCCGGATATCAAGGTCCGGGAATTCTCCCCCGCGAAGGCAAGGGAGCATTTTGCGAAAGCCGGATTCACCAAGTCAGGACCGGATGGTATTCTCGTAAACGAGCAGGGGCAGCGCCTCAGTTTCACCGTATCGACCGGATACAAGCGCTTCGCCGACGTTCTCACGATCCTCGAGCGGGAAGCGCGGAAAGCCGGCGTCGAATTTCAGATTGAGATCATTGATGCCACGGCGGCCTGGAAAAAGGCGCAGGAGAAAAAGCATGAAATCTGTTTCACGGCGCTGAACCGGTCCGTTGAGCTGTACCCCCGCTACTGGGATTTCTGGCACAGCTTCAACGCCTACAAAGAGGACGGCAGTGTAAAAGCGGAGACAAACAATTTCACCGTGACCGCTTATCCCGAGTGGGACGAACTCATCGATCGCTATGAGCAGTCCACCGATTTGGCTGAGATCAAGAGCATTGCCTACGAGCTCGAACAGAAGATTCACGACGATGCCTCGTTCATTCCCGGTTGGATCCGGCCCTATCTGCAGTGTGCCTACTGGCGTTGGGTTCAGTGGCCGGAGGGATTCAATGCCCGTCTCGCGCGCGAACACGACGAGCTCTGCATCCACTGGATCGATCCAAAGATCAAAGCCGAGACCGAAGCCGCGATGAAATCGGGCAAGGAATTCGAAGAAACCACCCTCATTTTCGATCAGCACCAGCGAAAACCATGATAAAAGACTGCCTGAAACTTCTGCCACTCTTCGGAGCCGCCTTCCTTTTCACTTCCTGTGGAGGAGGTGGGAATGACGATGGACCGGACAACGATTCGGATTTTCCTCCCTATGATAATACAGAGGAAGTGGAGGCGTTCTATAAGGCACGGCCTGAGCGTTTCGTGTTTGCAACTCCGGAAGATTTGCCTGCTGATCTCGTTTGGGAAGACGGTTTGGGCCTTCCCGAAATCGGCTCTGACAAAGCCACGAAGGGCGGAACGATGATGGGGGGGCTTCCTGACTTTCCGAGAACACTTAGACACGTGGGACCGGATTCCAATGGCAGTTTCCGTCCGTTCATTCTCGATGACATGACCTTGAACTGGGCTCATCGCCATCCGAATGAAGAGGGATACTATCCCGGTATTGCTTCCGGGTGGGCCATCGATTCGGATGCGGGGACAGTCTACGTGAAGATCAATCCCGATGCGCGATGGAGCGACGGGGAATCGATTACAGCCGAGGATGCAATCTTTCCATTTTACTTCCGGACTTCCGATTACACGAATGCCCCGTTTGGGAAGAATTTCTTTGAGGAGAAATACACCAACGTCACTATCTACGACGACTATACCTTTTCCGTGACGGTTGCTGACAAGCGCCCGGACTTTGCCTCTTATGTTCTTGAGCTGGCGCCCGCTCCCCGTCATTTCTATCGTGAGCACGGTCCTGACTACGTTCAACGATACCAGTGGCGGTTCGTTCCCACCTCCGGTCCGTATGTGATCAACGACAGCGATGTCAAAAAAGGCCGGTCCATCGCATTGACTCGCCTTAACGACTGGTGGGCAAAGGAAAAGAAATTCTGGAAAAACCGCTACAATCCCGACCGAATCCAACTCACTGTAGTCAGGGATCCGGCTAAATCCTTTGAGTCTTTCAAGAAGGGCGACTTCGATTTGGCTCGATTGAACCTCTCGGAATACTACTACGAGAAGTTGCCGAATGACGATCCGCTTGTGGAGAAGGGATACATTCACAAATACACTTTCTTCAACGAGATTCCCCGCGGAACGCTGGGTCTGTGGCTCAATACATCAAAGCCGCCGCTCGACAATGTCCACGTGCGTCGCGGCATTCATCATGCTTCCAATTGGGATCTTGTAATCGAGAAATTCTTCCGCGGGGACTGGGAGCGCCTTAAGACGACCGGCGATGGCTACGGCGAGCCGAGTCGTTCCGACATTGTGCCGCGCGAGTTTTCCGTTGAAAAAGCGGCTGAGGAATTTGCCGCAGCGGGTTTTACGAAGCGGGGTCCGGATGGGATTTTGATGAACGATCAGGGGCAGCGACTTTCTTTCACCGTTACCACCGGATACAAGACTTTCGGGGATGCACTCACCATTCTGAAGCAGGAGGGACTCAAAGCGGGGATCGAGTTTCAGATCGAAATTCTTGACTCCACCGCGGGGTGGAAAAAGGCACAGGAAAAAAATCACCAGATCGCTCTGACGGGAACGTCATCATCGCCGAGTGAGTTCTATCCCCGCTACTGGGACTTCTGGCACTCGGACAACGCATTGCAGGACGGGAAGCCGAAGTCGCAAACCAACAACTTTACCATTAGTGCGATTCCCGAACTCGATGATCTCATCGACCGCTACGAGAAGTCCGAAGACCACGCCGGGAAAGTGAGCCTCGCACATCAGATTGAGGATATTCTCTATGAACACGCTGCGTGGGTTCCCGGAGTCGATATGGTATTCTACCGGGTAGGATCCTGGCGCTGGGTGATGTGGCCGGAGGACTTTAATGTGAAGCGAAGTGAACTGGAGCGCACCTACTGGGTTCACTGGATCGACGAGGAAAAACGCAAAGAAACGAAAGAAGCGATGAAGGCCGGAAAGACCTTCGAGCCCGTAATCAAGGTTTTCGATCAATACAAACCCAACTGATTGTGAGCCGATTCAACCCTGTTGAGCCTCCGACCCAACCCTGTTGGGCACTGCCCTCTTAATTATGCCACTGCTTGAAGTCACTGATCTCCAAACCGGATTCGAAACCGATTCCGGTCGAGTCGTCGCGGTGGACGGCGTCAACTTTTCGGTCGAGCGGAACAAGACTCTCGGCATCGTCGGTGAGTCCGGCTGCGGAAAGAGTGTGACCGCTTTATCGATCATGCAATTGCTGCCGCGTCCTGCCGGGCACATTCTCGGGGGCAGCATTCAGTTCAAGGATCGCGAACTGGTCGAGGCCACGCCCGAGGTCATGGTCGACGTTCGCGGTGACGAGATCGGGATGATTTTCCAGGAGCCGATGACGGCACTGAACCCCGTTCAGAAAATCGGTCGCCAGGTCAGTGAGGTCTTCCTTCTTCACAAAGAGATGAGCAAGGCCGAGGCTCGTGCCGCCTCGATTGATATTCTTGAGAAGGTGGGTATTCCCTCACCCGAAGTGCGCGTTGATGAGTATCCCCACCAGCTCAGTGGTG
Organism: Verrucomicrobiales bacterium; assembly: GCA_029213265.1. Lineage (GTDB taxonomy): Bacteria > Verrucomicrobiota > Verrucomicrobiia > Verrucomicrobiales > DEV007 > Arctic95D-9. Next base: position 110,425 of record JARGNG010000006.1, read on the forward strand.
GGATGCGGCAGCGGGTCATGATCGCGATGGCGCTCGGCTGCAAGCCGGATCTACTCATTGCCGATGAACCGACTACGGCACTCGATGTCACGGTGCAGGCGCAGATTCTAAAGCTGATGAGCGATCTCCAGGCGGAGATGGGAATGGCCATCATTTTGATCACCCACGATCTCGGGGTCATCGCGGAAACCTGCGACGAGGTGGTCGTGATGTATGGCGGCCGCATCGTCGAGCGAGCTTCGGTGGAAGAGCTTTTCGAGAATCCGCAGCACGCCTACACCAAGGGATTGCTGCGCTCGATTCCGCGACTGGATCGCGAGCGGAAAACAAAGCTGCCCACGATCGAGGGCAACGTTCCCTCTCTCGACAAGATGCCGGAAGGATGCCGCTTTTCGACCCGCGCTGATGTCGAGCATGACGAGGCGGCGATCACGCAGCGTCCGCCTTACGAAGAAATCTCACCCGGCCACTGGGTCGAGAAATGTCCATTTTGTTACCAGGGATGAAGCCACTTCTCTCCGTTGAAAATTTGAAAATGCACTTCCCGGTGAAGGGGGGGGTGTTTCTCCGTTCCGTAGCCTCCTGCAAAGCGGTGGACGGCGTTTCCCTGACCGTCCACGAAGGGGAAACCCTCGGCCTCGTCGGGGAGTCCGGGTGCGGAAAATCGACCCTTGGAAAGTGCATGGTACGGCTTCTTGAGCCCACGGGTGGACGAGTTGAATTCGAAGGCGCGGACATCACCCACATGAAGCGATCGGACTTGCTGCCGAGACGGCGGGAGTTGCAGATGATGTTCCAGGATCCTGCGGAATCGCTGAACCCGCGCCATACCGTCGGCGAGATTGTTTCCGAACCGTTTGTCATTCATGGGATCGGGGATCGCCAGGAGCGTGTCGAAAGGGTGGGGGAACTGCTCGAGAAAGTCGGGCTGAGTGCCTCGGCAGCGGATCGGTTTCCCTTCGAGTTTTCCGGGGGGCAGCGCCAGCGCATCGGAATTGCCCGGGCGATTGCGCTCAATCCCCGGATGATTATTTGCGACGAGCCGGTTTCCGCTCTCGATGTGTCTGTGCAAAGTCAGGTTCTGAACCTGATGATGGATCTGCAGAGCGATCTCGGATTGAGTTATCTATTTATCGCCCACGATCTCGCCGTGGTGCGCCACGTATCCAATCGCGTGGCGATTATGTATCTGGGCAAGATCATGGAGGTCGCCGATGCGGATGCGATCTACGAGAATCCGCGGCATGCCTACACCAAGGCTCTCATTTCGGCCATCCCGATTCCCGATCCGAAAGTGCAGAAAGAGCCTCAATTTCTCGAAGGAGATGTTCCGTCTCCGATCAATCCTCCCGAAGGATGTGCCTTCGGACACCGCACCGCACACGCGGACTGGGAAAAAAGCATCGGAATGGATTTGAGCCTTCGCGAGGTCGAGCCCGGGCACTGGGTCCAGCCCTGCCCGTGTTGCACGGACCTGTAGCCGATTTCTGAGAGGCCGGGGGCTTCCCGTTTCTACCGCAAGTCGGGCACCAATTATCTCTTGCCCGGGACCGGGCCTGCTATCTACCCTTTTCTTTGATACCAAAGGAGTCAGTCAAATCCCCCGGACTCCAGCGCGCTTCTTTTTACCATGAAAAAACAATCCAAGCTTTCCCTCTTCGCCCTGACCTGTCTGCTGTCTCTTCCGGTCTACGCAGCGGAAACCGAGCCTGTGCGAATGGGCGGTGGACTGATGACCTTCGACACGGTTCCCGGTTGGGGATTGGGTGATGATGGAAAGTCAGTTCTTGGTGCCACTCATGGCGGCGTTGTCATAGACAAGGCGGGAAATGTGTACGTCAGTGCGAACAAGGGCGTCGTCGTCTTTTCGTCGGATGGCAAAGCGCTTCGGGAATTCGTTGATGACGATCATTCCAGCCTGCACGACATCGAAATTCGTGAGGAGGAAGGTGTCGAGTATATCTACGGGGCCCGGAACCAGAATCGCGAGGGAATCAAGTTTCGGGCTGACGACGGGGAAGTGGTGATGCGGCTGCCTTTTCCAAAAGCATCCGGGCTCAACCCATTGGCCAAGTTCAATCCGACGGCGATCACAGTGGCGCCCAACGGCGATATTTATTTGGCGGATGGATATGCGAGCAATGTCATCTTTCGCTTCGACAAGAACGGGAAATATCTGAGTCACTTTGGGGAGAAGGGGAATGAGCTCAAGCAATTCAACACCGCCCATGGCATGACTCTCGATGCGCGTTACAATCCACCGCGCCTTTTGATTTGCGATCGCAATCACAAACCGAAGGGACGCCTTCTACACTACAGCCTCGAAGGCGAGTTCATTGAGGTAGTGGTCTCGGGTCTGGGAATGCCGACTTCCGTTGCGATTCAGGGTGACTATGTCTCGGTTCCCGACCTTCACGGTCGCGTCGTCATCCTCGACAAGAGCAATACGATCATGGCGGTTCTGGGACACAATCCGAATCCCAAAACGCGCGGTGCCCACGGCGTGAAGCAGAAAGACTGGATCGAAGGTGTCTTCAGCGGGACGCATGGATCCTACTGGGACAAAAACGGCGACCTTTTTGTGCAGGACTGGAACGTCGACGGTCGAATCATGAAGTTGGCCCGGGTGAAACTGGGTGGGCTGTAACTCGGGGTGACCCAACGCCTGCCGCAGTGGGGTGGGCGGTTTGGAACGGAACAGTCGTGACACAGGGATGGATGGTAGAGACCGGAATCCAAAGTCAGCCGCCAATGCGAGCGGGCAGATCCGCCGAATTTTCGTGGGGGCGGAACGGCGCTTGTCGAAACGGATCCGGGAAATGCCTGAAATTTACTTGTGGAAAACTGCTCCCCATTGTTTCCTATGAAAATTATAGACCGGTTCTTTATGAAAACACGATTCCTCCTTTTCACCCTTTCCATTACTTTGTTCGGCTTGAGCGGAAGCAATGGTGCCGACTTCCAGCCGGATCTTTCGATCGGCGATTCGCCGACTGCTTTGAAAGGCGACAACAAATACAAAAATTCCGGCCAGAAGAACACGCTCAGATTGTCAGATCGCCAAAGCCAGAATGACTTTTTTGTCGGCGTCGAGAACGATGGTGACAATCCCGACCAGGTGAAACTTCGCGGGAGGAAGGGCAACAAGCATTTTCGCATCGACTATTTTGATCAATCCAATGGCGGAGCCAATGTCACCGCCGCGATCGCAAAGGGACGTTATGTCACCGCTGAACTTGCGCCTGCGGAGCGAATCATCATCCGCGGAGAGATCGAGCCCAAGAGACACGGAAAAGGGAAAGGCGGAAAAAGAAGTGCCATTAGAGTCAAAGGGACTTCGGTGAACAAGGCCTCCGCGAAAGATCAGGTTCGGTTGACGGTCATCACACCAAAGGAGCCGAAGTCCTGAAGAAATAGCCTTCCTCCAGCATCCTCCTCAAGGGGCGAAAAAAGGCACATCTTTCTTCTGACGGAAAGAAGGACGCCCGGGCGTGCCTCTTCGGCCCAATGAATTCGCAACTCCTCTGTGATACTTTCTCATTGGTTGAGGTCAAAACGACTCTGGTTTGTCGGGTTTGGCAGCGAAGGTAGCGCTCTTCAGGTGAGCGGGGCTGGGCTGATGCGGCATGACATGGGACAGATCTGAATGGCGCCTCCGATCTGTTCCTGGCATTTTCCGGGGACGGAAGCACGATTGCCTTTGCCTCGGAGTCAACCAACCTAGTGTCGCCCGATACCAACCCGTGGCAGGACATTTTTGTCACGGAGAACCCGCTGTTGATTCGTTCCGACGGACTCATCGGCATCTCTTCCGCCCTGGCCGCCGCCCGGGGCGGTGGGGTGTATTCGAACCTGGCGTCGCTGCAACGGGTCCGCCTCGTGATCCGACAGCGAAAGGCGCGTAGTTTTCACTGGTTCGCGGAAAACGATGGACTTTCTCCCGATTCCTTTTCCACGAGGTCAACCCGGCCCCGTGGCAGGTTCGCCCGATACTCCGTCACCGGTTTGAACGGAGAAGGAAACGTGACTGCCGCGGCAATTGCCGGATCCCTCGTCACTCCGAGTCTGAATCCGGGCGAGTTCCGTGCCTACCGGGGACGGATCAAGGGAAAGAACCGGAAAGGAAGAGGCACTGTCATTCTCACGAGTGGGTCCGTGGCCGATCCTCAGGTAAGCGACTCCGGCTCGGTGTCGATCAAGTTTAAGGCGAAGAAGAAACGTTGACCGGATTGATGCGGTTGCCCTCCCGTTCCACGTGGGATCGGCCTGACTCGCTCACGCTCGCAGCTACGGTGTTAAAGAGAGCGAAAAAGTAGAAGCGTCTCACTACATTTCGACTTCCCAGCCCTTGCGGTATTCGCGCCGGATCACGGAATCGAGTTCGGGGTGACCTTTTACCTTCATGTTTTCCGCGTCCCATTTCAGCGTTTTGCCGGGGGTGCGTTGTGCGAGGCAGCCAAGGAGGACGGTTTCCGAGAAGGGACCGGCATAATCGAAGGCCGACTGCCCGCGCTCTACTTTCCCGTCGATTGCGTCGAGCCACTCCTTGTAGTTGTTGTCATCGCGGGCCCGGGGAACGGAAGGTTCGGGCGTGGCGAAGCCATCCATCATACTGCTGGGCTTGACCATCCAGGTATCGCGGAAGCGGTCGAAGAAAAGTTTTCCGCGTTCTCCAATGATGACACTTTCGTATTTCCGGTAGTCGACTCCCTCAAGGATTTTCTCGGAGGGACGGTTGAACTCACCGGGAATGAGTTTCCAGCTCTCGCGATCAAATTTGGCTCCCTTCTGGCCGTCGTACCAGTGCAGTTGGATGCCCTTGTCGGCGAAGTTATAGGTAATGGTGGAATTGATCGGGGCCGAGAGGTCACTAACGCCTTCCTGCTTCGCCCGGATCGTTGTTGGCGATCCCAGTTCGAGGGCCCAGTAGGGCATGTCCATGATGTGGCAGGCCATGTCGCCGAGCGCTCCGGTTCCGAAGTTCCACCAACCGCGCCAGGCGAAGGGGGCAATGCGCGGGCTGTAGTCGACCCATTCAGCCGGACCGATCCACTGCTCCCAGTCAAGGCCGAGGGGAACATCCTCCTTCTCCGGCGCTTCTTTAAAACCCTGCGGCCAGATGGGGCGGTTCGTCCAGGCATGGACTTCTTTGACTTCACCGAGAAGACCGGCGCGGACCAGTTCCACGACGCGACGCATGTGGCTGTTGGCATGGGCCTGGTTTCCCATTTGCGTTTTGACTCCGGTTTCCTTAGCCAACTGCGTCAGAACCCGGGCTTCCCAGATCGAGTGGGTGAGAGGTTTCTGACAGTAGACGTGTTTGCCGGCGCGCATCGCCTGCAGAGAAGCGTGGAAGTGATGGTGATCCGGAGTGGAAACGGTAACGGCATCGATCTTGTCGCCCATGTCCGCGATCATCTCGCGATAGTCGGTGTAGAATTTTGCGTCCGGATATTTTTCGCGGGCATCGGTGATGGACTTGAGTCGTGATTTGGAGCTGCCATTCGCATCGGCCTGGCTGAACTTCTCCACATCCACGATGTCGACGAGGGCGGCGCATTGCATTCCTGCTCCGACTGATCCACCGATATCAGCTTTTCCTTTTCCGCCGGATCCAATCGCACCGAAGTTGACCCGGGAGTTGGCACCCCAGACGTGAGAGGGGACAAATTGAAATCCAAAGGTGGCTGCGGCGGCGGACTTGACAAAACCGCGGCGGGTCGTTTTGGAAGAGGCTTGGCTTTCTTGCATGGGAAAGAATGGCAAGGAAGCGCTGTTCCGTCGATCCCTTGATGAGGCTAGACGGATTCAGTTCCGGAGCAGTTTTTCTAACACCGCCAAAACCTTGCCCTCCTGACCCGGTGCGATCCAACTCCATCCCCTGATGTTGCTGTCGCCTTCGCTTTCCGCTTTCTCCGTTGGAATGTATCCCGGTCCGCTTTCTCCGTAGCCCGCCGTCAGGACAAAACTGTCTCTTCCCATCTCCTCTGCCGCCAGCTGGTATTCCACATAGATCTCTGCGGGCAGCAGCAGGAGTTGTGCCTTCCCGCCTTCCAACTCGAGAAGGGGAACGTCGATGGGCTGACCGCTCGCACAGCGTTTCTGCCAACTCAGTCCGAGAGCGGCTTTCCCGCGGGTCATGCGGTCTTTGGATTCATCGTGCAGGATGCTTCGGAGGCTTTCCTCCGTGAAAGGACCATCGGACTGAGGTGCCAGCGTGAGGGACTCCGAGCGAAAGGACATTTCGGTCAGCTTGTGTTTGGTTGTGTTCTCCCACGCTTTTGTCATCGCCTCTTCCAGTCGATCGGCGAAGAGGGCCCGCATCTCCTTCTGCCCGTTGTTGAACTTCCCAACGGTGACGTTCCCGCTCGCTCCGCTCGCGTAGATTTGCAGGGTCTCCGGAGTCTTCTCCTGTCGGGCTGCCCGGGCCATTCCGGGAAAGTCAGCTGAGATTCGTTGCGTCCGATAGTAGCTCATCGGGTGAGTCGCATAGATGGAGAGCGCGCAAACCGCGTCCTCGCCATCCCAGAAACTGAGCGTTTTCACCCAGGGGTCGATCGTGCCGACCGGAGCGATTCGCCCGGGGAGATTGCCGCTTGATCCCCGACCATAGCTGACTTCGCCTTCTGAATTCACAAAGCGCCGGTTCGAAGCGAGTTCTTCCGCTTTGGCTTTTCCGGTGCCGAAATGAGAGATCGTCTGTGGATTTTTCCAGGCCTCCTTCGCTGCCGCAGCGACCTTCTTCAGGGTCTCTTCGTGAAACTTGAGATCGATCAACTGGGTTTCCGCACCCGCCTCCTCGAGAATTCGCTGCGCCGTGAGATCGGCGAGCGGAGTGTCGTGTTGATGAATGGCACTCACGAAAACGCGGGCGCGATCGGTGTCGACCGCATCCGCCAGGGCATCCCGCCAGTGGTCGAAGGCGTCGTTGCGAATTTCGGACCAGTCGACCGAAACAAATACGACCGGTTTGCCGAGTTTCGCCCCGGAGAGGACAAACCCTTTGGCAAAAAGGGGGTCGTTTACGGCGACCGATTCTTTCCCGCCCCCGGTGAAAAGCTGATGTCCGACCGGTGGAGTGACGTCGACCGAGAAGGTGGCGAGTTCCGCTGCGTAAATGGAACCGGCGGACAGAAGCATCAAAAGAACCCGAAAGAGCATTTCAAATTCTAGGGGGAAGCCCGGCAAGCCGACAACAGGGAAAATGCCGTAGCCGCGCTCGCAAGAGCGTTGGTCGTCTTGTGCCCCGGGACCACCTTTTTGCGAAGGCGGCTACTCTTCGGATGAGGCGGGATGAAATCGAGAAAGCCCGGCAAGCTGACAATCGGGGAAATGCCGTAGCCGCGCTCGCAAGAGCGTGGGTCATCTTGGGCTCCGGGACCACCTTCTTGCGAAGGCGGCTACTCTCTCGCTACCGCCGGGATGAAATCGAGAAAGCCCCGCTCCCGATTGACCTTGTGAAGTCGCACTTTCAAGCTGACGCCAACGGCGAGAGTGGGTCCGTTTCGGCGGCTTTTGAAATGCTGTCGGGCGCGGTCGAAAAAATATTCCTCCCGCCCGGGAAGATCGTCTCTCCGGATGAGGCCTTTGACGAGGAGTTCGTTCAGTTCGAGGAACGCTCCGATGGGGCGGACTTCGTAAATGGTCGCCTCAAATTCTGCATCGGGATCTTCGCGACAAGTTCGTTCGAGGTATTCGATCATCTTGAGCCGCTGCGTTTCCTGCTCGGCTTCGGCGGCGATCCGCTCGGTTTTTGAAATGTGTTGGGCGAAATCACTGATCTCCTGGATGCCGGGTGTTTTGTCAGGATTCTCCGGCGCTGTCGGCTCGTTCCGTTTGGAGAGGATGCTGCGGAGAACGCGATGAACGGCGAGATCCGCGTAGCGGCGGATCGGGCTGGTGAAGTGAGTGTAGTTGCCTTTCGACAGCCCATAGTGGCCCAGCGGGTCTTTGGAATAGGCGGCCCGCCGAAGGCTTTTGAGCAGGGCAATCTTGATGCTGTGCTCTTCGAGTTTTCCCCGGACTGCGGCGAGGAGTTTTTGCAATTCCTCTCGTTGCGTGACATCACCGACGCGGTGGCCGAAGCTCCGCGCCAGCTCGGCGAATTCCTCCAGTTTGCCCGGATCCGGGTCTTCGTGAATTCGGTAGACGGAAGGAGCGAGCGCATTTTTGGTTTCGAGGGCGACTGCTTCGTTGGCAGAGAGCATGAATTCCTCGATCAGCTGATGGCTTTCGTCGTAGATGCTTCGCTTGATTCCGATCGCTCGACCTTTTTCATCGAGTACGACGCGGACTTCCGGAAAGTCCAGATCAAGGGCACCTTTCTCAAATCGGCGTTTGCGAAGGAGAGAGGCCAATTTCCAGGCCCGCTTGAGATGACGGGCGAGGCTCTGCTCCTTTTCGTCCTCCATAGCTTCGACTGTTTCCTCGCTGCTTTGCATGAGGGCGAAGGCTTGTTCGTAGGAATAGCGTCGATGGCTCTTGATGACGGCCGAAACAAAGCGGGACGACTTCGGCTTCCCGGATTTTTCGAAAGTTAAAATGGCGGCATGGGTGAGTCGTTCCTCATCCGGCTTGAGCGAGCAAACTCCATTGCTGAGTTTCTCGGGGAGCATGGGAATGACCCGGTCTGCGAGGTAGACGCTGTTCCCCCGTTTCCGCGCTTCCTTATCGAGGGCGGTTCCGGGCTTCACATAGTGGGATACATCGGCAATGTGGACGGCGAGTTCCCAGCTCCCATCCGAATTTTCGCTGATACAAATAGCGTCGTCAAAGTCCTTGGCGTCCTCGGGATCAATCGTAAAGACTTCCTTCTCGCGCCAGTCCTCGCGGCGATCGATTTCCTCCTGTGAAACGACGTCCTCTATGATTTCCGCTTCCGTTAAAACGGAGTCAGGGAATTCGAGGGGAAGGCCGTAGCGGTGGATGACTTTCAGAATGTCGACTCCCGGAGCGTCGTCACGCCCGAGGATTTTCGTCATCTTCGCCATCGGAAAGAAGCTCGGGTCCGTCCAGTCGACAAAGGATGCGACGACAATATCGCCGGGATTGGCTTCCGGGAGGATTTCCATCAGTTGGAAATTGGGGGGAAGTCGAGAGTCTTCCGGCGAAACGGTGGCCCGGGATCCTTTGCCGTGAAACATTCCCACGATGGGCCGCTGATTCCGCTCCACGACGGTGATGACACGGGCCTGCCACTTCTCTACCTCGTCGTATCCGCGGTCACGATGTTTGCGTGAATGCCTGTGCCAGCGGGGCGGTTCCCGACGGGAGAGTTTCACCTCGACCGTATCGCCATCCAGTGCAACACCACTCGCATGTCCCGGGACGAAAATCCGGGGCCGATCCATTGAGCGAAAGACGGGACTGCTTTTCGGATCGGAGGGAACAAAGAATGCGCTTTTCCGTTTTCGGTCCGGGGAAAAATGGATTTGTCCTGTGAAAGTCTCTCCCGTGTCGGATTTCCCGGGAACCCGATAGCGGGATTTTTTACCGGCGACGATTTCGCCGCGCTTTTCCAGCTCGGTGAGCGCTTCCCGCAATTCGCTGCGATCTTTCGACGGAATATCCAGCGCCCGTGCGATTTCGGATTTATTCTGAGGACGGTAGTCCGGGTGGTGAACCCAGTCCCGGATTTGCTGGATCAGAGGATTGTTCAAGCGGCAAAAAAGTAGCGAAAAGGCTGGACGTGTGTTCGTGCAATGTGTTTACATTGTATTGCATACAGAAAGTGATTTTTCTTCACTTAGAACTCGCAAAGGCGAGCCAAACTCTTTACACAATGCCTCGAAATATGAAAAGTTCACATCGAAAACACTCCCCCCGAAAAATTCAGGGCTTTACGCTCCTCGAGCTTCTTGTCGTGATCGCGATTATCGCTGTTCTTGCCGGCTTGATGTTCCCTGCGACAAGCGGAGCGCTTCGCAAAGCCGAGACCACTCACGCTCAGAACTCCGCCTACAATTTGAAGAATGCGATATCCGCTTACTTCACGGAGTATCGAAAGTATCCCGTCGATCCGGGCCAAAATGACGATGAGATCGAAATTCGGACGGACAACGAACTGATGGATGTATTGCTCGGCGCTGATTCAGAAGCCGAAAGTGGAGGCTTGAACCCGCGAAGAATCGCTTTCTACTCCGGTAAGCAGGCAAAACCCATGGGTGGCGGTAAGTACCGAAAGGGGATTACTCTGGAAGATGACGGTGGTGGTGAACTTTGGGATCCCTATGGTGAATACTACTACGTCCGGATGGATTTGGATTACAACAATCGGGTACCCAAGCCGACGTGGGACGAGTCGACAGATGCGACGAATCTTCCGGAATCGATTCTCGTGTGGAGCGCGGGGAAGGACAACGAGGAAAGCGAGGCCAAAGACAATATCAAGACCTGGTAGGTTCTCTTCGGGCCTGATAGAATTTCAAAAAGCACGTCTGGTTTCAGACGTGCTTTTTTTGTTTATTCGACCATGAAAAACGGGTTGAGCAGGTTCTCCTTATTGTAGCGAAGAGGCTCTCCGGTTTCGTGATTGATTACCTTCCGGCCTGCTTCGAGGGCGACTGCGTGCGCGGCGCCGGTGTCCCATTCCATGGTGGGACCGAGTCGAGGATAGACATCGGCGGATCCCTCAGCGACGAGACAGAGTTTCAGAGAGCTTCCTGACGAGAGGAACTCGACTTCCTTGCCTTCCGCTTTGAGCGAATCAACAAAGTCCTGTACTGCATCCGTGAGGTGGGAGCGGCTTGCCACCACGGTGACCTCGGATTTTTCCGAGTAATGCGGCCCGCCGGTCAGTGCTTGGGGTTCCCCGTCCCCCTCGGTTTTCCAGGCACCCTGGCCGGCCATAGCCCAGAACATTTTCTCTCCGACGGGTTGGTAGACAACTCCGGCGACGGGAGTGCCGTTTTGAACGAGGGCAATGTTCACCGTGAATTCCCCGTTTCGTTTGACGAACTCCTTGGTGCCGTCGAGAGGATCGACGAGCCAGAAAAGCTCCCAGTCTTTTCGCTCTGAGTAATCAACCGCTTTGGTTTCCTCGGAAATGATAGGGATCTCGGGATAAAGCTTTTCGAGTGCTTCCACGATCACCGTATTTCCTCGGCGATCCGCTTCCGTGAGAGGGGAGGTGTCTTCTTTTACATCGACTGTGAACTCGGTTCCATACACTTCCAGAATTTCCTCTCCTGCGCGCACGGCGATCTCTTTAATGTCTTCGATTCGAATAGTATCTATCATTTGGGCCAACCAACCGCTGACCGGAAAGAAGTCAACTGTGGAGAATGCATTCACGATGTGCGGGATTCCCGGACTCAACAGGGTTCGGGCACTGTCGCAACCCTGTCTGCTATCTCTCCGGCCGTTTGGGAATCATTATGCGGGAAAAGCAGACGAACTCCTTTCGAATCGAACCGGCTGCGGGTCTGCGCGCGGGGGGCGAGGATCATTGCAATCGCCGCAACTGATCGTTGGTCCAGCGAACGGCCTGTTCTGCGTCAGAGTCGTCCGGGTTCTCCGCCATGAATGTTTCCCACTGGGCTTTGGCAATCTCAAGATGCTGCTTCGCTTCGCTGTTGTCTCCGCTTTTGAGGCAGGCAAATCCGGCAAGTCCACGGGACCGGGCGAGGGCACGGCGATGTTCAGCGAGGACACCTTCCGATTGGCAGATTTTTTCAAGAACCTGAATCGATTCTCCGAGAGGAGCGCGGGAATCATCGAATTCACCGGCATCGCCAAGAAGTTCTGCGAGATGGGCCAGTCGCTCCGAATAGGAATACAGGAGGGCGTTGGGCGCTGCGGCCGGGTTTTTCCGGATCAAAGGCTGAAGGATGGAGATCGCCTCCTTTTCCAGTTCGATGGCATTCTGTGCATGACCTCCATCGCGCTGGTTTCGGGCGAGCACTCCAAAGACATCAGCCAGTGTGGTCTGGAATGTCGACTCGTAAGGATTGGAGGTGACCACGTCACTGAGAATATCGACGGCTCCCTCCAGTTTCTTGATGTCGTTTTCCAGGAGCCCAACCCGCGCAAGGCTGTTGCCTAGACCAAGCTGGTAAGCGTCGATGGCAGCGTTCAGTTTGACCGCTTTCGCATAGAGGTTGCTGGCTTGTTCGTGAGCTTCGATCGCGAGGTCACCTTCGCCCTGCGCTTCAAGAATTCGTCCCATCAGTTCAAATGACTTCGCCAGGGCTCCGAGAATTTTTTCATTTTCAGGGTCCTGCGCCTGAAGCTTGAGAAGTCCGGCGCCAATGGAACGGGCCCCGTCGAGGGCGGGTTCGAGGCGGTTGATCGCCAGTTCACATTCTACAATTGCGAGGGAGTTTTCCTGGATGTTAATGGTGGACTCCAGGGTGTGTGAGGGGGAGAGGCTCCGAACTTCCGCCCAGTAGCGGGATGACTCGGTGTAGTAGTGGCGGGCAATCGTGAATTTCGAATTCTTTAGCGAAAGATCGCCCAGAGACACTTTGGAAATGGCGAGATTTTTTACGAATTCGGGATTCGGGTCATCAGAGTCATCGAGAAGAGCCATGTATCGACGTTCCGCCTCGCCGAAGGAGGCGAGTGACTTTCCGAACTCTCCCAGTTCACGATAGATTCGTCCCAGGTAGAAAAAGGCATTCGCCGTCGAGACGATGAAATCCGGGGCATCTCCATAGACTTCAATGAGGCGTTCGTAGTGTTTTTGCGCTTCATTAAGGGCCCCGGCACGTTCCTCGCGAAAGCCGGGAACATCTGTATCGCGGTTCTCCAATATGAGACGGAAAAGTTCGTCCCCATTATCTTGTGTCTGGCGAAGAAGCTGGCGCGCCAGCTTCGCCTCTCCGAGAAGACGGCTGTTGGAATCAGCGATGTCATTGAGCTCGGTGCGCATTTGCTCGGAAGTGCGCTGCTTCGCTTTGAGCTCTTTCCGATAGGTGAGAGCCTGCTTTTCCACGTTTGCCTGCAGTTCCTGCGTCTCTTCCGTCAGCTCAGACTCAATTTCCCGTGTCTGCAAGTAGTAGAAGAGCGTTAGAAAGGAAAGTGGGAGTAGCGCGGCGGCGGCGGTGGTAGCCGCAATCTGCCACTTCAATTGGGGGCGCTCCCGAAAACCGGTGACGATTTTTTCCCGAAAGTTCGCTCTCTTGGCGATCGGGGACCCGGAACTCCCTTTCTGCTTTGACTTGGCTTTTCGCGAGCGTCCGAACTTGGGCTTGGATGGGGAAGCGGGGACAGATTCAAGAATGTCACTTTTCAGCTCCGTAGCGGCAACGGTTTCCGCGGGAGCGACAGGAATCTTTTCCGTGATCGGTTTTGGGGCGACATCCGACTCGGTGATCCTCTCAGCGGCTACAGGCTCGGGTTCTACCGGAACCACGGTCGGTGCTCGAAGTATTTCCGTCAGCTCGATGGCCACTTCCTGCATCGAAGAGGTTCGACGGTCCGGATCAAACCAGAGGCAGTTCTGGATGATTTCGCGCAGTCTCTTGCTTCTCCGGTCTGGAGCTGCATCGGGCCATTCGACTGGTTTTTCCGACTCAAGTTGCTTGAGAAATTGCTCCGTCAATCCGCTGAGTGTTCCGTAACTAATCGCCGGAATGGAATGCAGCGCGCTTGGATTTTGTTCGACCTGCTGGCGAAGCCTGTCGAGACGCGGGAGGTGGCCCGTGAGCATTTGAAACGCGATGACTCCAAAGGCGTAGACATCCCATTTGTAGCCAAGGTCGCTGGAGAAATCCCCCGTCTCCAGCTGTTCAGGACTGGCATAAAAGAGAGATTCCCCCGCCTCGAGAAACTGGAGCCCACCCATGAAGACCTGGCCAAAGTCTCCAATTGCAATTTTTCGACTGCCCCCTGCATCGCCGGCAATGTAGATGCTTGAGGGGCGCAGTCCGCCGTGAAACATCCCGGCCTCGTGTAGCGTTGCAACGCTGGCGGCGACTTCCTCCACTACTTCAGCAGCCTGCTCCCCTTGGAACAAATGCATGAGACGTTTCAGCGAAGTCTGCTGCCAGGCGCCGCTCTCCTTGCTTCTCCAACCGTAAAAAGGCGTGGAGTAAGCTGTCGGCATATCGTCTTCGCCTGCCTGGAAAGAGCTGATTTCAGCGACGCCGTCGGGGAGGGCGGATCCATTCGAAAAGAGTTCCAGGTATTGGCGGACAAACTCGTCGTTGGTAGCCTGCGACTTTAAGACGCGGACGAGTCGGTGATCCGAATCCTCAAAGCTGGAGATGAAACTCCAGCCAAAGGGATCTTCACCGAGGAGGTCCAAATATTTATGTCCTGTAAGTTCAGGCAGCCGCATAGTCGCATCTGTAACGGTCTGCCCTCGCAAACCTTATGAAAATTTACTCTGTCAGGTTCGCTTTTACGATTCGCTCCCATTCCCCGTCAATCTCCCCTGCCGAGATGGGAGGCTCCCCGGCCCGGTGGAACCAGTAGCCGGAATTTCCGAAATCCCCTTCGATCGCATGCAGGAGCCCGTGAATCCAGGATCCCATCTTGGAGGGAATATCCTGGGCGATATTGTGGGCATCCTCCCAACGTTCCGCTTTTGTCAGCCATAGCGAGGTGAGCTCGGGGCTGAGATCCGGAGGGGGAGACGATTCATTCTCAATCGAATGCAAAAGCTGATCGAACGTCATCTTTCCAAGTCTAGTTCCTGAGATTGCTTTCCGCAAACAAGTAGTCAATAGATCGGTAATGAATTTCGGCAGCAGGGGAAAGGAATCTGGAGCCCGTTTCGAACGAAAAGAGGCTAAATTCAGGGGAATGGAGATTTTTCACGAAACGCATGACTTTCGCCGGGGTTTTCGATTCAATAAGTTTTGATGCCGTCATTCAGTTACACCGCTATCGACGTGGCCGGAAAACAAGTTTCCGGGAGCCTTGTTGTACGCAACAAGACGGAAGCCTACCGGGAACTGGAGGCGAAAACGCTCACTCCGGTTGTGGTCGATCTGGCAGGGGAGAATGGCGACTCGAAAACGAAAGCCAAGTCATCGCGCTCTGCGACTGGGCCCGTCAAGCTGAAGCGACCTGAGCTGGTTCTTTTTACCGAGGAACTTGCGGATCTGCTCGATGCGGGAATGCAGTTGGAACGCGCCTTGAAAATTCTGCACGATCGACAGACGAATACATCGATCATGACGGTGTCCGGCATCCTGCGTGATGAAATTCGCGAAGGAACGCGTTTTTCGAAGGCCCTTGCCAAGGCCTCTCCCTCTTTCGATGAGTTGTATCGAAGTCTCGTCGCCGCGGGAGAAGCGAGCGGCTCTCTTCCCGACATTCTTCGGCGTCTCGTGGTGAATTTGAAGCAACTCTTTGATCTGCAACGTAGAACGATGGGCGCGATGATCTATCCGATCACCGTTCTGTTGGCTTGCGTCGTGCTCCTGTTTGTATTCAGCACAGTGCTGATGCCTTCGCTCAGTGAAATGATGCAAAAGACCGGGCAGGATCTTCCCATGATCACGGATCTTCTCATCAAATTCACGGAGTTCATGGGGGCTTGGTGGTGGCTCATTCTCAGCGTGATCGTCGGTGGCTTTTTGATCTTTCGAATTTATGTCTCAACCGGGGCGGGACGGGAATGGTGGGACGGTTACAAAATGCGGATTCCCGCTTTTGGCCCGGTCATTCTGGGGCGGTTTTACGCCCAGTTTTGTCACACTATGTCGAATTTGATTAACAACGGTGTTCCGCTTCTCAACAGTTTGAAGCTGATCACCAAGGGAACTCCGAATCTATTCATCCGAAATCACCTCGAGTCGGTCGTCCTTGAAGTGGGGGAGGGAACCAGTCTAGCGCGGGCCATGGATCAGACGGACTCCTTTCCCGAGGCGCTGGTCGATCGGGTCGCGATCGGCGAGCAGACCGGTGAGTTGGGGAAAGCATTTTTAAAGGCCGCCAAAAAGTATGATGAAGACCTCGACGTTCGGATCTCGCGATTGACGACCGTCGTTCCTACGGTCATGCTCATCTTCGTTGCGATGATTGTTGGTGTTGTCGCTTATTGTATGATTACAACGATCTTCGGATCAATGGCCGGAATCCGCGGTCGCTAAATTTTACCCCACCCCACTCGAACGATGAAATATTCTCCAGGCAAAACTCTTCGCAAAGCGGCCGGTTTCACACTCGTGGAGCTCGTGATCGTGATTACTATTATCGCTGTCCTCGCAGGCTCCGGCATTTATCTGGTGGTCGGTTTTGTTGACGATGCCAAATACCAGCGGGTTGACTCTGATTTGAAAGCTCTCGATCTGGCCTTGAAGAGCTACGAGAGAAACAATTATTTCAAGCCGCCAACACAGGACCAGGGCCTGCAGGCCCTGGTTGAGCGGCCAACGGGAGATCCGCAGCCGGAGCGGTGGCGGGCCTATCTGGATGAGCCGATGCTCGACCCCTGGGGTATCGAGTATCAGTATCGATTCCCTGCGCAGAAGAGTTCGAAGAAATACGACATCTTCTCTCTCGGTGAAGACGGAGTGGAGAGCGATGACGACGTCGGAAACTGGTAAGAATTCCGTCTTGAACGGAAAATCCGGCTTCACTCTCGTGGAGCTTGTCATTGCCATGACCGTCCTGGCAATCCTTGCGGGACTCGCTGTTCCTGCCGTCTCCAGCGTGCAGAAAGAGCGCATCGCCCGTGAGCCGGTAACCGCGTTGTATCTTCTGGCACGGGAGGTACGGCTTCGTTCTATGAAAGAGCGGAGGCCTTACCAAATCGTTTTTGACAGCGACGGATTCCGGGCGACCCGGTTCTTCCATCCATACGGGGGGCGGGAGGAATTTGAGAAACTGAAAATCGAGTTGGAGCAGTTGGCGCAACGCGATGAGATGGCCGAAGCATCGAGAGCCCGCGGCATCGATTTGTCGAATGAGGAAGTCGATCCGCGAATGGAGGAAGTCGAGCAGGGGCTTCGATTTTTCTCCGAGTATGCCTGGCCGGAGCAAATTGCCTGCAGCCTCCGGTTTTGGGACGAGATGCAATGGGTGGACCTGAGTGGAGGAGAATTTCGACGGTGGATCTTTCAGCCTTCCGGAATGTGCGAGCCTCTCCGTGTGAGGGTCGAAGCCGACGGTTCGTTTTTTGAAATCGAGTTTCATCCGCTCACTGCGGACATCAAATCGGAAAGGTCGTGGGTCGAATGAAACCGGGTTTCACGAACAGGAGAGGGTATGCGCTTCTCGATGTCGTTTTGGCTGTCGCCCTGTTTGCGATCACGGTGACGGGATTGATCGCTGTGATGCAGAGGATCAACGAGACGTCTTCCACCTACGCCTTTGATCGAGTTATCCAAAATCGGCTGAGCTCGCTCCTTTCCCAGACAAGGCTCCTCGAAACGAATGCGATGACCACAGACCTTCTCGATGAGGACCTGAACATCAGGTTCCGAACCTACGTAGAGTCCTATGAGATCGACAACGGAGAGGGCGAGCAATTGACGGGTTTGTATCTGCTGACGGCGGAGGCGCAGTTTACTGACGACGGCGGTGAGCAAACGGAAAAGGCGACTCTGATCATTCACCAACCGGAACAATGAAAAATACCCTTTCATCCATTCGTTCGAGCGAGGCCGGTTTTTCCCTTTTTGAAATCGCTGTAGCGATGGCGATTCTGAGTCTCATTGCCGGCACTGTTCTTTCCCTGCTTTGGCAGGCAGGGGATACGGCGGCGGAGATTCGTTACCTCGATCGGCGCGATGAAGAAATCAATCGCTTCGTAGCTTTGTTGAGGGAGTCCATCGAAGGGCTTCCGCCGGAGGCGACCATGGCGATGACTCCTGCTTCAGAAACGGAGTCCGGGTACGATGAGCTGAAACTGGAAAACGCATCGACGGCCTTTGTCTTCGGCGAAACGGTTGGCAATGCGACCGAGGTCTATATAGCCCTTCGGCCCGGAAAAGAGCTTCCTTCCGGGGAGGCTGCCTTTGATCTGGCGATCAGCCGGGACGATTTTGCCCCCGATGATGCGGATGGTTCCGGAATGGTTTTCAATGCCGGAGCGGACGATTTTCTCGAAGAGGATGACGAAGGCCGGTTCTGGTTGCCCTTGCTGAGCGGTCTTTCGGGAGCTGTCTGGCGCTTTTGGGATGAGGAGCAGCAGGAGTGGATGGAAGAATGGACCGACGAAGAGAAACTGCCGCCACTCATGGAGTTTTCGCTCCTCGATGCGGGCATGACGATTCCTTCAACGATTGTGCTCCAGGTGCCGGATCGGCTTGTTGATCCGGAGGCGGCAGCACAGGCACAGACTGCCGCTCAGGGGCAGCAGTCGGTCACAAGTTCGTCAGCGAATAATGACAGTAGAGGCTCGAGCGGTCGTGGCAGAGGTGATGGCAAAGGCGACGGTCGTGGCGGAGGTGATGGCAAAGGCGACGGTCGTGGCGGAGGTGATGGCAAAGGCGATGGTCGTGGCGATGGTCGTGGCGATGGTCGTGGTGATGGTGGAAATCGAGGGGGAGGCGGTCCTCCGGGAGGCGGGCGTTCCGGAGGAAATGCTCCTGCCGCTGGAAATCCGGGAGGTGGAAACCGATGAAGCTCGCAACACGGGAACGTAAAAGGGAGGCGGGCTTTGCCCTTCTTCTGGTCATGGTTTGCATTATGGCACTGACTCTGATCGTGGCGGGACTTTGGGAATCTTCCCAGTCAGGTTGGGAGGAAAATTCGATGGAGCGGGCGCAATATCAGGCCGGGTTACTCGCGGAAAGCGGCATTTCCCTTGCGCTGCATCCTGACATCGAACCGGGAGACCAGGCTTTGCGCCACGAAATGGCGCCGGGTCTCAGTTTTGAAGTGTTGATCACGAGCGAGGAGTCAAAGATTCCGGTAAACAGTCTCACGGAGGAGGCGTGGAGGAATGCGACGGTTGAGCTGTTTGTCTCGTGGGGACTTGATGCTGCTACTGCCAGCGTGGCTGCCGATTCCCTCGCGGACTGGATCGACGAGGATTCGGACGCTCTTCCAAACGGAGCCGAGAATTCCTACTACTCCGGTTTTGACTTTCCGGAGTATCCCGGGAACGGGCCGTTTACGAATATCGAGCAAATGCTCTTTGTCGCGGGGATGGATCAAGTCGCCCGTTTTCAGCCAATGTGGAGGGATTATTTCACCATTTTCAGCGACGGCCTCGTTGACCTCAATGCGGCGCCCTGGGAGATTATTGTTGCTCTGACGGGCACAACACAGGATTCGGCGATGAATTTCGTAGCGGTTCGTAACGGCGATGACGGGATCGAGGGCACCATCGATGACTACGTGTTTGAAGATGTCGGTGAGGTGCAGTCCCTCCTGGGGATTTCTGATAGCGAATGGACAGAGATCAGCAGTCTTGTGAGTCTTTTTGGCGGAGTGACGCGAATCGAAAGCACGGGGCGGGTCGGGGAGTTTGAAGAAACCAGAATCGTTCTGGCGCGGGAGGCGGAAGGAAATTCGGAAGTCAGTTTCATCGTTTTGGCGAGGTTTCGGGAGTGATCTTTACCGGTTGAGACCTCGCCTGCTCTGCGCTTTGCTTGCAGAGTGAAAATCGACATCATTACGATCTTTCCGGAGATTGCCGAGGCTCCACTTCGTTCCAGCATTATGGGGCGGGCGGTTGAGTCCGGTGTTGTGGAGTTCGGCTTTCACAATTTGCGTGATTTTACTTCCGACAAGCACCGGCAGGTCGATGACATTCCCTACGGGGGCGGTCCCGGGATGGTGATGAAGCCGGAACCGTTTTTTGAAGCGGTCGAGTCCTTGCGAACCGACGAGTCCAAAGTGCTTTTGATGACGCCCCAGGGAAGTCCTTTTGTTCAGGCAAAGGCGGTGGAACTGGCAGTCGTGCCGCATCTCATCATTCTCTGCGGGCATTACGAGGGGGTGGATCACCGGGTCGTTGAAGCTCTCGTTGATGAAGAGATCTCCATCGGTGATTACGTGCTTACCAATGGAACCCTGGCTGCCGCAGTGATTGCCGATGCCGTAGTTCGACTGATTCCGGGGGTTCTCGGGGACGAGAGATCCTCAGAAGAAGAGTCGTTTTCCGGAGACGGCTCCCGGATCGAGGCACCCCACTATACGCGACCGGCCGAGTTCCGCGGTCGCGAGGTTCCCCCGGTTCTTCTCTCGGGTCATCATGCCGAGATTGAAAAGTGGAGATTGCAAATGTCGGAGCAAAGAACGAAAGAAAACCGTCCCGATCTCCTCGATTGAACCGCTGAATCCATTGAATACTCTCGAGAAACTTCATTTTCTTCATCGAGCCTATCGGTACCGTTACCGTTCGGAGAAGTTCTCGGTGCAATACATGCTCTCTCAACTCACAAAGGGGGACACCGTATTCGATATCGGCGCAAATCGCGGTCTCTATTCCTATTGGATGGCGAAAGCGGTGGGGCCTTCCGGAAACGTATTTTCTTTTGAGCCGCAGCCGGAAATGCAGGAGCAACTCAATGCCATGCGGACCCGGTTTCGCTTGCCCATGATCGAAGTCGTTCCCAACGGACTCTCGAGCGAGCCCGGCGTTCTCACAATGAAGCGGCCTGAATACAACTGGGGGGGCGCCAGTTTCGAGGAGCGCGAGCACTCCTGCGAGATGGATGTATTCGAAGTGGGCGTGATCCGGCTGGATGACTTTGTGGAAGAGCGGGGCATCAGCGGGGTGAAATTTGTGAAATGTGACGTGGAGGGCCACGAGTTGAAGGTCTTTCAGGGAGGGGAGAAGTTCCTGAAGACGCAGCAGCCGGTCTTACTTTTCGAGTGCGATGATGCCGATGACCCCGACTGCGAAGTTTTTTCGTATCTGAAAGAGATCGGTTATCGCGGGTTCTGCTTTCACAACGGACTCAGCCCGATTGAGAAGTATGCAAAACTCAAACCGGAGTTGGACCCGAAAGCGGTGAAGGACTTTGTGTTCCTTGCCGGCGAGTGAGCCGGTGCTATTGCACTCCCGCCGCCTGAAGGATTCCGGCTGCCTTGTGGAGTGTTTCCTCCCATTCCATTTCCGGATCGGAGTCGGCCACGATTCCCGCACCGACGTGGAAATGGAGGGTTTCCCCTTCCAGAATCGCTGTCCGGATGGCGATATTGAATCGCGATTCCCCGTTGAATCCAAAGCATCCGATCGCTCCGGTGTAGAGCGCGCGATCTACCGCCTCCAGCTCTTCAATGATTTCCCGGGCGCGCTTTTTCGGGGCTCCGGTGATGCTTCCGCCGGGAAAGCAGGCTCTCAGTGCTTCGATGTGATCGACCTCCGAACGCAGAGTCCCTTCCACGGTGGAGACGAGGTGGAAAACCTGCGCGAACCGTTCGAGCTTGAGCAATTCCGTGGCTTCGACGGACCCGAATTCGCAGATTTGCCCGAGATCATTGCGCTCCAGATCGGTGATCATGATGAGCTCGGCGAGTTCTTTTGAAGAGGTCAGTAAATCATAGGCAGATTTTTCATCCTTTTCCCGATCCCGGAAGCGAGGCCGGGTCCCTTTGATCGGGCGGGTTTGAATGGTTTTTCCGCTCAAGCTCAGAAACAGTTCCGGAGAGGAGGAAAGGATCGTTTTCTTTTCCTGGCGAAGAAAGGCGGAGTAGGGAGCCGGGGAGCGACCCCGGAGGTTTTCATAGAGCGTAAAGCTGTCGAATTGGGGGGGCACTTTTGTCGAGAATTGATGGGACAAATTGACCTGGTAGATATCTCCTGCGGTGATGTAGTCCTGCGCTTTTTCGACCATGCTACAGAAACGGTCCTTCGAGATTCCGGAGGCAAATCCAATCCGGTCCAATTCCCCCAGGTGCGATGGAGGTCCGACCAGTCTTTTCTCTGAGAGTCGCCCGAATTCGAACCAGGTTTCTTCGTGATGATCAAAAACGAGGCATTCCCCGTAGATACCGAATTCGAAATCGCCCTCATAGCCTACCGTCCCGTAGAGTCCATCCGTGGGGAATCCGAGATCGGGGGTGGAGTGACTTGCCCGGGAATGGAGGGCATGGGTTTGCCGGAGCGTTTCAAAATCGGCAGGATCGAACAGATTTCCGCGAATGATCTCCACGGGACAAGCCGCGAGGAGCGAAAACCGGTCTCTCCCGCCCGGAGATGAGATTCCGTCGGCAGAGGAGGAATCGAGAAACACAAAGCCCGGCAGATGGCAAAGCTCTCCGGCCAGGTCTGCAGGGAGGGGGAGTCCGGGCCTTTTTTCAACAAGGCTGTAGGATGCGGTCGCCATGGGGAACACTTCGGAGAAGAAGCCTCATCTTTAGAGCTTCTCCAGCGAAAAATGTTCAATTTGGCGGATCTGTGCGGGTCTGCGATCAATGACGCGCCTTTCTGTCCGCAGTCCCGCCACCCGAAAGGGATGGAAAGGCGGTGCGAAATGCAGGACACTTAGCGAATGGAAAATCGTTTTTTTAGAAGCGCCCGGGTTTTCGTGCTCTCCGCACTGGTTCCTATTGCCCTTCATTCAGAGGAAGAAATCGATTTCAATCGCGACATTCGTCCTCTTCTCTCGAACCGGTGCAACGCCTGTCACGGACCCGACGAGGAGGAGCGCAAGGCGGATCTCCGCTTTGACACGCGGGAAGGGGCCATGATGGACCTGGGCGGATACCAGGCTCTCGTTCCGGGAGATCCTGCGGCCAGCGAGCTTTTCTACCGGATTACGACGGACGATGAGGACGATCTCATGCCTCCGCCCGACAAGGGGCCACGCTTTACGGAAGCGGAAGTGGAGCTGATTCGTCGTTGGATCAAGCAGGGCGGTGAATATGCGATGCATTGGTCCTATCAGCCCTTGAAGCGTCCGGAGTTGCCAAAGGCAGGTGATTCCAACCATCCGGTTGACCGCTTCATTCGCGCGCGGTTGGAGAAAGAGGGACTCGAGCCGGCTCCCCGGGCGGACCGGTTGACCTTGGCGCGGCGGCTCTCGCTTGATCTGACGGGGCTGCCCCCCACCTGGGAGGAAGCGGCGGCTTTTCGGGATGATTCTTCCGCGGGGGCTGTTGAAACCTATGTAGATCATCTCCTGGCAAAACCCTCTTTCGGCGAACGATGGTCCCGGGTATGGCTCGATCTGGCACGGTATGCCGATTCGGCCGGCTATGCGGATGATCCTCCCCGGACGATTTGGGCATTCCGGGACTATGTGATTCGCTCTTTCAACGAGAACAAGCCCTTCGATCAATTTACGATTGAGCAAATCGCTGGCGATTTGCTTCCTGATCCTACGGACGAACAACTCATCGCGACGGCTTTCCATCGCAATACCCTGACGAACAACGAGGGCGGAACCAACGATGAAGAGTTTCGAAATGTTGCGGTTGTCGACCGGGTCAATACCACGATGGCCGTATGGATGGGAACCACGATGGCCTGCGCGCAGTGTCACACCCACAAGTATGATCCCCTGACCCACCTCGAATACTTTCAGCTCTTTGATTTTTTTAATCAGAGCGCCGACATGGATAAGAAAGATGAGGCGCCGTTCCACGAAGTCTGGACAGACGAACAGAGGGCGAGGAAAAAGGAGCTGGAGTCCGAAATCTCTTCCTTGAAGAAAGCACTGCAGACCGTAACGCCGGAGATGGAGAAGGCGCAGCAGCTCTGGGAGCAGAAGTGGCAGCGGTCCTTCACCTGGCGGAATGAATCCCCGCAAATTGTGAGCGCAAAGTCGGCCCAACTGGAAGTCTCCGGTGATGGCTCGATCGAGGCGAAGACGAAAGAGGCGACGGACCGCTACGAGTTGTCGTTCGATGTCAGTCAGTTCGGAGCTCCTGTATCGACGGGGCTGAGACTGGAGGTCCCGGCGGAGCAGACTTCAAACTTTGTGATCAGCAATGCGAGCGCGGTCTACGAATCGCCCAGTGCGAGCGAAGGAAGAAAAGGGAAATTCGTCCGTGTGGATCTACCGGGCAAGGGTCGCATTCTCCACCTCGCTGAAATTGAAGTTTTCAGCGGAGGAAAAAACGTCGCCGGCGAGGCGGCCGTGGAAATGAGCTCACTCTACAACAATGCCGTCGGGGCACGGGCCATCGATGGGAACACGGACGGTGATTACAAGTCCCTCAGTGTTTTTCACACCTCGACCGAGGACAACCCGTGGGTAGAACTTGAGTTTCCTCGGGAAGTATCGATCGATGAGATCAAATTGTGGAATCGAACGGACGGGGGGGAATCGATTCGGTCCCGGGTCCGAGGCTATCGGGTCAGCATTCTCGATGCGAATCGCAAAGAGGTTTTCACGGAAACTCCGGATGCAATTCCGTCACCGGCTCATTCAGTGGAAGTTTCCGGACGCCGCCAGATCAAGTTTTCTCTCGCCAGCGCCAGTTACGAGCAGGCAGGATTTCCGGCAGCGTCTGTAATTGCGGCGGCGGATAAGAAGTCCAAGCCAAAAGGCTGGGCGATTGGCGGGGGCACCGGAAAGCCCCAGGAGCTGATGTTGGTATTTGCGGAGCCGTTTTCAGAAGAGAAGGGGACTCTTTCCCTGATCCTCTCCCAGGAATCCCCGTACGAAAACCACCTCCTGAAGAAATTTCGCGTCAGCCTGACCAGCGAAAACCGGCTCTCGCAATGGGCGGGAATCCCCGGCAAGGTGAGGAATTCTCTGAGCAAAAATGATCGCTCGGAGGCAGAGGGAAAAGCAGTTCGTGACTATTTCCTCACGATTGCTCCCTCGCTCGCCGATGCGAGAACCCGGTTGGCTTCGAGGGAAACCGAGATGAAAAAGTTGAAGCCGATGACCACCGTTCCCGTGCTCGCGGAACTCCCGAAGGATAAAAATCGCGAAACTCACATCCACTTGAGGGGCAGCTACATGAGTCTTGGCGAAAAAGCGACCGCAGGAGTTCCGGCTGTTTTTCATCCCCTGCGAGACGATCTTCCCCTCAACCGGCTTGCGCTTGCTCACTGGCTTGTTGATTCCGAAAACCCGATGACCCCGCGCGTCGTCGCGAACCGATTCTGGGAGCAGCTGTTCGGAATCGGGATTGTCGAAACGAGCGAGGAATTCGGGTCTCAGGGTGAGCTGCCGAGCCACCCTGAGTTGCTGGAATGGCTTGCTGTGGAATTGCGCGGCGGAGGATGGAATGTGAAGGAATTTCTCAAGCTTCTCGTGACCTCGGAAGCCTATTTGCAATCTTCTCACGTCGATCCTGATGTGATCGCGAAAGATCCCTACAACAGGCTTCTGGAGCGGGGACCGAGATTCCGGATTTCGGCCGAGATGGTTCGCGATCAGGCGCTCGCGATATCCGGATTGCTGAGTGAGAAAATGTTTGGTCCGCCGGTGAACCCACCGCAGCCGGAGCTGGGACTGAAAGCCGCCTTTGGGTCGGGAACTGATTGGGTGACCAGCAAAGGGGAGGATCGCTATCGTCGCGGCATTTATACGCGATGGAGGCGGTCGAGTCCGTATCCGTCCATGGCGACCTTTGACGCGCCGAACCGGGAGGTCTGCACCGTTCGCCGGGGACGGACGAACACGCCGCTGCAAGCACTCGTCACGATGAACGATCCTGTCTATGTCGAAGCGGCGCAGTCCTGGGGAAGGAATGCAATCGAGCGGGATGGAACCCTTGGGGAACAAATTGCGGCCGCATTCCGGGAAGCTCTAATCCGGGAACCGAAACCGGAGGAAGTGCAGCGTCTTGTTCAGCTCTACCGCGAGATTTATCCGCTCTATCAGGAAAAGCCTGACGAAGCGAAAAAAATGGCCGAAGAGCCGATCGGGGCAGCGCCGGAAGGCGCGGATGTGGCAGCGTTGGCTGCCTGGACCGTGGTTGGCAACGTCGTCCTGAATCTCGATGAACTCTTTCTGAAACGCTGATCTGATTTCTGATGGACCCCACACTTGAAAAAATCCAACTGGCGACCCGTCGTCATTTTCTCCGTCACTCCACTGCCGGACTGGGAGGTATTGCCTTGAATGCGCTCCTCGCGGAAGAGCTCGGAGCTGCGGATGCTTCGTCGTTGGTTGAGAATCCCCTGGCCGCGCGGAAGCCGCAATTCCCGGCGAAAGCGAAGCGGGTGATCTATCTGCACATGACCGGCTCCCCGCCGAATCTGGACATGTTTGACTACAAGCCGGAACTGGTGAAGCGGGACGATCAGGATTGCCCCGACCAGTTTCTGGAGGGGAGGGAGTTCGCCTTCACCTCGGGCGTTCCCAAGTTGATGGGATCTCCCAGGAAGTGGGGGCAATATGGAGAGTCGGGCATGTGGATGTCGGACGCTGTTCCTCACTTTCACGGTATCGCCGATGATATTAGCATGGTGCATTCGATGCACACCGATCAGTTCAATCATGCGCCGGCCGAGTTGCTGATCTACACGGGATCACCGGTTTCAGGACGGCCGTCGATTGGATCCTGGGTGACCTATGGACTCGGAACGGAGAACCAGGACCTGCCCGGATTCGTCGTTCTCATTTCGAGCGGAACTCAACCCAACGGAGGAAAAAATTCCTTCGGATCCGGATTTCTACCTTCAGTGTATCAGGGAGTGCAGTGCCGTTCCAAAGGCGACCCTGTTCTTTATTCCTCCAACCCTCCGGGAATGGATCGTTCGATGCGCCGCAAAACTCTCGATGCGCTTCGTGACCTGAATCAAAAGCAGGCCGAAGAGATGGGTCATCCGGAAACTCTGACGAGGATCTCGCAGTATGAGCTCGCTTTCCGCATGCAGGCTTCGGTTCCGGAGGTCATGGACATTTCGAAAGAGAAAGCACAAACGCTGGAGGCGTACGGGGCGAAGCCGGGAGAGTCCAGCCTCGCCAACAATTGTCTCCTCGCCCGCCGTCTCGTTGAATCGGGCGTTCGCTTTGTGCAGCTCTTTGACTGGGGATGGGACTTTCACGGAACACGCTCCGATACGGGTATTACAGATGGTCTCACCACGAAGTGTGCCTCGATGGACAAGCCGATCGCCGCCCTCATCAAGGATTTGAAAGAACGGGGTTTGTTCGAAGACACCTTGATCGTGTGGGGCGGAGAGTTTGGAAGAACTCCCTTCCGGGAAGGTCGGACCGCTAAAAGCAAAGTGATGGGTCGCGATCACTATCCGGATGCCTTTTCCATGTGGATGGCAGGTGGCGGTGTAAAGCAGGGATTCGACTACGGTCAGTCTGATGAACTCGGGTTTTCCGTGGCGGAGAACCCGGTCCATATCCATGATCTCCAGGCGACGATTATGCACCTGTTAGGAATGGATCACGAGAAACTCACCTATCGCTTCCAGGGAAGGGATTACCGCCTCACGGATGTGCACGGGCATGTCGTGAAGGGTCTGCTGGCGTAATCCGACAGTTCGTCGACTGCGGGCATTGCGGAGAATGTCCCTCCAGGCTTTTGATGGCCGTGGAGTTTGGGATGGCTATTCCCAATCCTCCATCGAAACGTCCCCATCGACAGATCCTGTGATCCGTTTTCCTCCGATGGGAACGGGCGTTTCGATGACAATCTCGTTCCCGGGAGATTGATCGGTGAGTCCGGGGTGATAAATCAGGTCGTGCTTCTTTCCCCACTTTCCGGGAACGAAGAAGAAATGTTCGATTTCGAGGTAGCGGGGATACAATTCAGAAAGTTTTTCCGGATACCTGCCGGAGTGGTCCGAGGCGTAGGACCGGCAGGCGAAGAGTAGTTTTGTAACCTTCCCGGAAGCGATTGCCTCGGCGGGTGCAATTCCGATGTTGCAGGGCAGCACGACGAGGAAGAAAAGCAGGCAGATGACAAGGGTCCAAAGCGGCCAGCGAACCTTGCCTTTCTCTTCCTTTTCGCCCATTAAACCTCCGCAATCACCCTTTCCAGCAGCGCCTTGGTTTTCTTGATCCCTTCGACTTCGCCGAGTTCTTTGCCTTCGTATTCGATACCAAGATAGCCTTCGTATCCGGAGTCGACGACGATCTGCATCATTTTGGAAAAGTCGGTGTGGATCTCGTTGCCCTGTTCATCGAAGTCGTGCGCCTTTGCGGAAACGCCTTTGGCAAACGGCATGAGGTCTTTGACTCCCTGGTAGCGGTCGTAGCCAAGGCCGAACTCGTCCTCTTTCAATGCCGGGTTGCCAACATAGAGGGCCTTTTGCTTTTCATACTGCTCTGCCTTGCCGCGGTTTTTGACGAGGTAGAAATTTCCGTAGTCGGGCAATGCTCCGCAGTTGTCGAGATTGACCGCACCGAGAACGCCGGAAAGCCATGCTCCGTTGGAGGAAAGGCCCCCGTGGTTTTCCACGATGACATTGAGTCCGAGAGTCGCAGCGTGCTCGGAAAGGCGACGCAGGCCGTCGACACAGAGGTCGGCTTGTTTCTCGGGGCTCAACGTCGCATCGGAGGCGGCATTGACCCGGATGCTGTGACATCCCAGTTCTTTTGCCGCATCAAGCCAGGCATAGTGCCCCTCGACCGCCGCGGTGCGTTTTGCGGTGTCCGGATTGCCAAGACTGCCAACGCGGTCGCACATGATGAGAAGACTCTTCATGCCGTTGTCTTCGCAGCGCTGCTTCATTTGCGCGATGTAGTCACCACCCCTGGGCTGAAATCCGAGTGTTTTGTGGGGTTCCCCGAAAAACTGATTTACCCACTCAAGGGCACCGATATCGAAGTTCTCTTTGGTAAAAGCGGGCCAGTCGAGGTTGTCGAGTTCCCCGGCTTTCAGGGCGACATGGTTGGACCATTGCGCGAGTGAAATATCAAAATGGGGACCGGCTTCGATCTGAGGCTCCGGTTCTTCACCGGGATCGGCTTTTTTGCAGGAAGAAAGAAAGGTGCCGGTGGAGAGGGCCGCGGCGGAGGAAACGAAAAACTGGCGTCGATTGAAACTCATGATCGGATTCTAACCCTGTTGGGTCATGGACTCAACCCTGTTCGATAGAGACTCTTTTTCTTACTCTTTTTCCTTTTCTCTCCGTGATTAATAGCCGGAAAAGGAAAAAGAGTAGGAAAAGGAAAAGGAGTTCGGGCGGGTCACACCAATCGACCCTTTAATCCGGTCCAGCGCTTTGAGCTTTCACGATTCCGCACCGCGATATCAAGGGCCTGTTTCTCGCCTACCAGAATTACGAGCCGTTTTCCCCGGGTAATCGCGGTGTAGAGGAGATTTCGTTGCAGCATCACGAAGTGCTGGGAGGCGAGCGGAATCACCACGGCGGGAAACTCGCTGCCCTGCGATTTGTGGATCGTGATGGCGTAGGCGAGCTGAAGTTCGTCGAGTTCGCCCGGCTCGTATTCGACTCTCGGGTGTCCTTCAAAGCTGACGAAGATAGAGGTCGGCTCGGTCGTGATCTCAGCGATGTGGCCGATATCGCCGTTGAAGATCTCTTTCTCGTAGTTGTTTCGCGTCTGGATGACCTTGTCGCCAACCCGAAAGGTGGTGTTAAAACGATCAATCTCGAGTTTGAAGTCGCCCGGTGGATTCAGATGACTCTGAAGACGGGCATTCAATTCTTTTGTCCCGAGCGACTGCTTGTTCATCGGCGTGAGGATCTGAATATCGTCGCGAGGGTCGAGCTGGAATCCTTCCGGGATTCGTTTTTTGACCAGATGCTCCAGTGTTTCCGCGATGGCTTCAGGTCCATTCCGTTCGAGAAAGAAAAAATCGGAGTCGGCAATGTTCTCCAAGGGCGGGCGTTTTCCTTCGTTGATGTCATGCGCCGCGGTAATGATCCGGCTCGAAGCGGCCTGGCGATAAATTTTCGTGAGTCGGGAAACGGGAATCGCTCCGCTGTCGATGATGTCCCGAAGAACATTTCCCGGGCCGACCGAGGGGAGCTGATCGACATCACCAACGAGAAGGACATTGCCGTTCGGAGGGATGGCCTCCATCAGGCTGGCCATGAGACGGATATCGATCATCGAAGCCTCGTCGATGACAAAGTAGTCTCCCTCGAGCGGCTTTTTCCCGTTTCTGGCAAAACCGACTTCGGGTTGGTATTCCAGCGTCCGGTGAATGGTCGAAGCTTCCAGCCCTGTGCTTTCCGAGAGTCGATGCGCAGCCCGGCCGGTGGGAGCGCAGAGAACGGGCTGCACTTTCTTTGCGATCAGAATCTGGAGAACGGCATTGAGAATGGTGGTCTTTCCGACGCCGGGACCGCCGGTGATTACAAAGAACCGGTGCCGGGTTGCCTCGATCACTGCGGCGGCCTGCTCTTCGCCCAGTCTGAGTTGGTGGTGTCGCTCAAACCAGGTGATCGCCGCTTCCGGATCGACTTCGGGCAGTGAGGTCGGCTGGCCGGCAAGTTCGCGAATGGAATTGGCGACGGCTTCCTCGGCGGCAAATAGTTCGGAGGGAAACACCAGATCAGGGTCTGCGACCAGTCGCGTGTCGAGAATGAGCCGACTCAGGGCGGCTTCGACGAGCTCGACCGGCGCACCCAGGGTATCCGTGGCCGTTTTAATCAGATCCTCTTTCGGCAAACCACAGTGCCCCTGTTGCTCCGCCTGCTCCAAAACATAAGTGATTCCCGCTTCGATTCGCCTGGGTGCATCGGCGGCCTGGCCCATTTTCGTGGCAATGTCGTCTGCGGTTTTGAAACCTACGCCCGGCATTTCTCTCGCCAGTCGGTAGGGGTCGCTTCGCAAAACATTGACCGCCTCGGCGCCGTAGCTTTTGAAAAGACGCAAAGCCCGTGCTGTCGAGAGGCCGTTTTCATGAAGGAAAATCATGATGTCCCGCACGGATTTCTGCCGGTTCCACGAATCTTTGATCTTTAGTCGCCGCCCTTTTCCGATGCCACTCACCTCTTGAAGACGCTGCGACTCCTCCTCGATCACGCGAAATGTGTCCTTCCCGAACTGGTCGACGATACGCTTGGCGTAGGCTTTTCCGATCCCGTCGATCAGGCCGCTGGCGAGAAAGCGCTCAATTCCGCGATTCGTATTCGGCGCGATCGCTTGAATCCGGTCGGCCAGGAATTGCTTTCCAAACCGTTTGTCGTTTTTCCAATGCCCGAATGCTTTGATTTGCTCGCCTTCGACGACTGCGGGCAGACTGCCGAGGACCGAAATAGTGCCAGTACTGGGAGTATCGACCTGCATGATGGTGTAGCCGTTCTCCTCGTTATGGAAAACAATGGAATGCACCACTCCCTCGACTTCGATAGGGTCTGGAAGGGTCGAACTCATGGATTTGGGGGGAGAATGAGGGTGAGAACAGATGAATCCCGTCCTTTACAACCCTGTACCTGTGTCGCATATTCGCCGCCCCATGGCAATTCTCTCCATTTTGTTAACGGTGATCATCGTAGCGGTCAGTATTCTGATGGTATTGATCGTTCTTGTCCAGCGTCCCAAGCAGGAAGGCCTCGGCGCGGCGTTCGGTGGCAGCACCCTCGATTCCGCTCTCGGAGCTCACACGACGGATGTGCTCGCGAAGATCACGACCTGGCTTGGCATCCTCTTTTTTGTTTCCGCAATCGGACTGGCAATGGTGAAAACCCGTCAGTTCAGTGCTTCCGCAGCGAGCGACGTTCTCGAGGAAGTGGAAAATCGTGAGATGCCTGAACTTCCTGCAGGATTTCCTCAGCCCGGTATTGGGGCAGCTCCCCAGGTAGATTCTCCTGCTCCCGTTGTTGAGGATACTCCGGCGGCTCCGGCCCAGGACGCTCCCAAGACGGACGGCAAAGCCAAGGAAGCCTCGAAAGCCGACAAGGGCGGCAAAGCCAAGGCAGAAGGCGGCAAAGCCAAGGAAGCTCCGAAAGCGGCAGACGGTGGCAAAGCCAAATCTGCGCCTAAGGCTGACAAAGGCGCTTCCAAAGAGAATTGATTTCTTTTTCAGACTGGTGAAGCGCCCGGGGGCAGAGAGGCTCCGGACACACTTCCTCTGGTAGCTGATCATGACCGCAGAAGGACCCGATTCCAGTCCTCGCGGAGGCAATTCCTACCGATTCCTGGTGCGCTCGCCGAACCCCCTGGGCGATGCCTGTATGGCACTCCCGGCAGTTCGGGCACTAAAACGGAGCCGTCCGGCTGCACAGATCGCGGTGGTTTGTCGACGGAACCTCACTCCGATGTGGGCGGCGCGGGAGGAAATCGATGAGGTCATTCCCTTTTCGAAAGGGTTGAATCCGCTTCAAGTAGGCCGTGTCATCCGAAAGCACGGGCGGTTTGATGAGGGGGTTTTGTTGCCGAATTCCTTTCGTTCCGCTCTCGAGCTTCGTTTTGGAGGCGTGCACCGTCTTTCCGGATATGATCGCCACGGTCGTCGCTTTCTTTTGAAGAACGCGGTGGCTGAGCCCGAACCGAATGCGGAGACACAACACCATGTGCATCGCTACCTCCATCTGGTCGGGGAATCGGGCGTCGATATTTCCGATATCGATGCGCTTCTTGCGATACCGGAAACACCGAATCCGATTCAAGGCGGGGAAAAGGAAATCCACCTCGGGGTCTGTCCCGGCGCGGAATATGGAAACGCGAAACGTTATCCGATCAAGCGCTACGCCGAGGTGATTGAGACGCTGCGTGGAAAGCGCCCTGACATCACCTTTCGTGTCTCCATTTACGGAAGTCCGGCGGAGCGGGGAATCGGCGATGAGCTCGTCGCCGAAATTTCGGAGCCCTGTGAAAACCGGGCGGGGAAGACATCGATCGAAGACCTGGTTGAGGAGTTGCAGACTTGCCATTTTCTGGCGACGAATGATACCGGAACGATGCACCTGGCGGCGGCGCTCGGAGTTCCTACGGTAGCGATCTTCGGCTCGACCGAGCCTGCCTTCACTTCTCCGATCGGGAATGTCCACCGCGTCATCCGGCATCAGGTGGATTGCAGTCCCTGTTTTCTGCGCGAGTGTCCAGTGGATTACCGATGCATGTTGCGCATCGACCCGGAGGTCGTGGTGAAGGAGATGGAAGCTCTTCTCGATGTTGCCGTCTGATTCCCATTTCTCATGAAAGCCATTTTGACCCACCCCGGCAGTGCCCACAAAGACGACCTGCTCGCCTGTTGCCTTCTCCTGTCCCAGCATCGAGTTCCGATCTGGCGCCGGGAGCCGGAACCATCCGATCTCGACGACCCGGAAATTGTAGTCGTCGATGTGGGAGGGGAACATGAGCCGGGGCGGAGAAATTTCGATCACCACCAGTTTCCGGCGGATCATGAGCCAATCTGTGCTTTGTCCCTGGTGCTCCAGGATCTGGGCCTCTACGAAGACGCCCGGAGTTTCTGCGAGTGGCTTGAGCCGGCGGAATGGTTCGACACCCGTGGCCCTTTTCAGACCGCAAAGTGGCTCGGCGTGGAGCGTGATGTCATGAACCAGCTCAATTCGCCGATCGACATTACTTTGCTGCGTCGATTCGCTCAGAAGAACGAATGGAAGCCGGGAGAGCCGATCTGGGAAATGATGCGGATGATCGGTGAAGACCTCGTCATGTTTCTACGATCCTTGCGAGAGAGAATTGACTACGTCCACCGAAACGCCGAATTTCAAATCGTGGGCGAAGGCGATAAGGCGATTCGGATTCTCTTCATGCCGCGGCGGGCATCGATGCCGGACGATCCCTCTTCCGGTATCGCGCGCTATATCGCGATGAACAATGAGCAGGTCGATGCCTTGATTTATCCGGATCGCCGGGGAAAGGGATACGGCCTTTCCCGACATGCCGACAGCCCGAAGATTGACCTGACGAAAGTCGAAAACGAGCCGGATGTGCACTTTGCCCACGCTCGCGGCTTTGTTGCCAAGACTTCCGCAACGGAGTTGGAGCGTCTCTTGGAGCTGATGGCTCAAGCGCGCGTGTGAAGTCCCCCGGAAAGAGGATTCGTCGGAGCGGCATTGCTGCCGCTTTCCTCTTCGTGGAAATCTCTTACGGACGCCTCGCTATTTCACCTCTTTTTCACCGGCCGCGTCTTTGTCCGTGCTCGCCTGGATTCCTTCGATGCTGACCTGATCCGGTTTGTCGGCTCCCGCTTTCACGGTGTAAGTGCCCGCAGCGTAGACAGCCGGCTGAAAGGAAGTTCCCTGAATTCGAACGGTGTAGAGAATCTCACCGTCCGCTTCGGTGATGACTTGAACAACGGGATTTGCCTCCTTGAATTCCATGACGGGAAGCCAGTGTGATTTCTTCCGTCCGTCGTTGTCTTCCATTTTGAACGTGATCGGCCAGCCCGGAAATTGTTGCGCGCCTTTGGAAACGTCGGCCCAACGATCGTAGCACTCGAAGGTGGTCGTGCGATCCTTCTTGTTGTAGCGGGCAATGCCGAAACCGTCGGCGCGCTTTTTCTCGTTGGTTCGGTCTTCGGGATTCGCGTAGGCGAGCATCGTGATCTTGTTTCCGAGACCGTCTTCGTAGTTTCCGGTCCACGGAAGCGGGCTGTTTGGAACTGGATTTGGGCCCGCCTTCTCGTCTTCCGGATGCCACCAGCGACCGTAGATCGTATTTACAATCGCGGGGCTGGTGAAGGCATAGGGACCATCGTCGTAGGCGTCGATGCCATGGCGAACTGACACGGCGAGGTGCTGATCACCGCAAAGGTGACTTGCCCAGGCGCGGCGAATTTCACGGAGCGCCTTGTTGCGACCCGTCTGCGGCCAGGCATTGCTGTCAAGATCGGCGAGGAGGCGATTGTCGGGCTGCCCGTGGATGTGGACGGCTCCACAAAAGGCCGTTTGCGAGAGCACCGCTTTCATGTCCGCTCCGCTCCAGTCCTGGCTCCAGGCATTCAGAAAGGCAAGCTGGCGGTCTCCGAGTAGTTTGAGTCCTTCCACATCAACCGCGCTGCGATCATAGACGGGATCGTTGATGTGATCAGGACGAGGGCCCATTTTAGGGATCTTTCCCTCCGGTCCGGATTTGAATTTTCGGTCTTCTAGAATCGCGAAGTCGATTCCGCCGATGCGAAGGTTGGTGTAATAAACCGTGATTCCACGATCAATCGGTTTGGGATCGTGGGCGTCGGGGAGATGCCAGGTTTGCTGACGCTGCACCATGTTGACATACTCGGGCGCGTAAAAGTATCCCCCTGCAGGTCCGGCCGGAGTCTTGGCCACTTTGCCGTTCTCTCCCCACAGGTTGGCCTGACCCACATCGTGGTCATCAGGAATGGTAATGGTGGGGCGGTCCTTCATTACATCGCGATAGCGCATCCCGAACTCGATCCAACCCGCGGTGTGCTCGGTGTGATGATAGGTCTGGTCACCGGCAAAAAAGAGAACGTCGGGGTCCATCTCGAGCAGGTTCTTGAGGATATTCGGGCGGGGGCCCTTGGTTCGGCTGGAATCGCAGGAAAGGTTTCCGACTACGATTTCGTCCTTGTCGACGGGATCTTTGCGGATCGATCCTTCAAAGACGGCATCCTTCCCATGGCGAACCCGATAGGGGACCGTTTTTGAATTGTCCCAATTTTCAATGCGGAAATGAGCACTCCATCCGGGGAAAATGACTTCCTCTTTCGCGACTTCCTTCCACTCCCCGTTCTCTTCCAGTTCAAGCCGGGCTTCTTTGGCCTCGTCGTCAAAGAGCGGAAAGAGTTGGGCGGAAAGCTTCAAAACGCCGCGGTCGTGCGTGTAGAGCGCGAAGGCGATCACTTCGTCGCGGGGGACATTCAGATTGTAGAGTCGTTTCGGAGCGCGGCCCTTTTTGTCTTTTCCCTGTTCGGGAGATACTTTCTGGTTGGAAGCGGCTTTCCACCACTCTCCGGACGAGGCTTTCTCCAACATGGGCCATTTTTCCCCAAATGGCAGGGCAGGGGCTGCGGCGGAGGGGGAAACGAGCATAAGAGCGAGAAAGGCAGCGCTCAGAGTGGTTTTAAATCCGGTCATGGGCCGAGAATAGGTGGGCATTGGAGGAAAAACAACCCGCAAACACTTCCTTTTTGCCGTGATGCAACTCCTTGCAAAGAGAGAGGGTTTGACTACCTTTGCGACCCGCCGAACCCAGTGGGTGCGTAACATTCAGGAGACCTGATGGACGATATTTACCTGATCATTTCTACCCTGATTTTCCTCGGCGGCTTTGTCCTCGCGGTCGTTTCGCTGCGTTCCGGGAAAAAAGGGGAGGTGGGACTGAATTTCTGGCTTGCTGCGGCGGGATTTATTTTTCAATGCCTCTTCCTCAAAGAGCGGGGGGAACTGCATGGGCGCTGTCCGATCACGAACGGGGCGGAAGTTCTCGTTTTTATCTGCTGGAGCGTCGTGATCCTCTACCTCGCATTGGGAAAACCGTTTCGTCTTTCTCTTCTCGGTGTTTTCTCCATGCCGCTGGTATTTGTTTTCCAGGTGCTCGCGATCATATCGCTTACCCTGAATGACCCTGGCGCCCGCCCTCCGGAAACGCTCGATCCGTGGCTGGAAATGCACGCATCCATGTCACTGCTCGCTTATGGCGCGTTTGGGCTTTCGGGAATTGCCGGAATCATGTATCTGGTGCAGGACCGTCAGCTGAAAAGTCACGACCCCGGTCGCCTGTTCTATTCTCTTCCTCCCATCCGCTACCTGACGGATGCCATTGTCAGACTGCTTGTGATTGGAACCTTTCTGCTTTCCGTCGGAATTGTAGCCGCATTTTTCATGAAGGAGTTTCCCGATGCGATTCATCTGACTGCCTCCGGCGCGGTTTGGGTCGTGTATGGAATCCTCCTTCTGGTGTATCTGGTTCGCCGGATTTCACCGAAGCCGCTTGCCTTACTTGCCATTTGCGCGTTTGGCTTTGCCCTTTTGACCCTTTCCCTGATCTAACAAAAAACCCATCCCACGGTTGCTGTGTCCATTTTTTGTCTTGGCGTGAATCACAAAACTGCCCCGGTTGAAATCCGGGAGCGGCTTGCTTTTGTCGAGAAGTCCATTCCGGAACATCTTGAGAATATCCGTGAGATCGGTTCGGTGGATGAAGCAGTGGTGTTGTCGACCTGCAACCGCGTTGAGGTTTATGGTGCGGCCGAGCGCCCCGGGGAGGCGCTGGATCGCCTCGTGGAGTATCTCGTCGCGCATTTCGAGGTCAGTCCGGATGAGGTGGAGTTTTATCGTCACGAAGCGGAGGACGCGGCTCATCATTTATTTGAGGTGGCAAGTGGTCTCGATTCCATGGTTCTCGGAGAAACAGAAATTTTCGGACAAATCAAGAAAGCCTACGCGACGGCGCAGGGATCGGGAGCAACGGCCCGGAGAATGAACAAGCTGTTTCAGCAATCGTTCTCGGTCGGCAAGCTCGTGCGTTCCAATACCCGCATTCAACAGGGCTCCACTTCCGTCGGTGCGGCTGCAGTCGATCTGGCAGAGAAGATCTTTGGAAACCTGGGCGGATGCCGCGTCATGATTCTGGGAGCCGGCGAGATGAGCCGCGTCACGGCGCAGAGCCTGCAATCCCGTGGGGCAAAAAGCATTATTGTCTCCAACCGGAGTTACGACAAAGCGGAAGAACTGGCCGCCGAACTGGATGGCAAAGCAATTCATTTCGATGCCTGGATGCATCATCTGGACCAAGTCGATATCGTGGTTTCCTCCACCGCGGCACCCCATACGGTAGTCCATCGCGACATGGTCGAGAAAGCCGTGGCGGGCCGTCGAGGCCATTCTCTTTTCCTCATCGACATTGCAGTTCCCCGTGACATCGAGGACGAAGTGAACGAACTCGACAATGTCTATCTCTACAACATCGATCAGTTGCAGAAAATCGCAGACGACGGAGTGGAACGGCGGAAGAAGCAGATCGAGATCTGTCGGGGAGTGATTCACGAGTTTCTTGAGGAAAAGGGCATCGAAGCTCTTGCCGAGATTCCAGCCTCCCGCCGGCAGGATGGTGAGTCATCTTCTTCCGGTAAGCCATCGAGCAGCCCTTTACCAAATTCATGAGCCGACCTTTGATCCTGGGAACGCGGGGAAGTGACCTCGCCCTGACGCAAGCACGAATGACGGAGGCGGCCCTGTCTGAGGTGGGCGTCGATGTGCAGATAGAGGTGGTAAAAACAATCGGGGATAAACGTCCTGACCTGAAGCTGAGCGAGTTCGCACTGGGTGACAATCCGATCATAGACAAAGGGATTTTCACGAAAGAACTGGAGGAAGCGCTCGTGCGCGGCGACATCGATTTTGCGGTGCACAGCCTCAAGGACGTTCCTACGGAGTTGGGAGATGGCTTTGAGATTTGTGCGACGTTACCCCGGGCAGCGATTGCCGATGTGTTGTTGACGACGGAAAAGGCTATTCTGGCGGCTGGTGCCAACAGCAAAACAATCGCGACCAGTTCGGTTCGCAGAGCGCAGCAAATGAAGTGGCTCTACCCCGGTATTACCATTGTCGACATTCGCGGAAATGTTCCCACCCGGATTCGTAAGCTGGTCGAGAACGAAGAATGGGACGGAATTCTCCTCGCCCGTGCCGGAATCGAACGACTGGGGATTTACGATCCTGCTCAATCGTCTTTCGACTTCGAAGGCACCGAGGTTTTCGCTGAAGAGCTGGCCGAGGATCATTTTCTCCCGGCGGCAGGACAGGGAGCTGTGGCGATGGAAATCCGATCGACCAATACGGCGGCCCGCGAAGCGCTGGCAAAGATCAATCATGAAGCTACTTTCCAGCGGGTTACGGCGGAACGGGCCTTTCTCGCAAAATTGCAGGCCGGGTGTCAGACTCCGGTGGGTGCCTACACCTGGTTTGAGGACGAGGGGGAAACGTTGGGAATGTCAGTCCGGGTCTTCAACGAAGAGGATCCCGAAGCGGCTCCTCACGAAGCGATTGCCCGGGCGAAGCCGGATGAAGTGAGTTTGTTAGTCGAAGCGTTGACGGAAGGAATGGTGAGCTGAAGGTAGAGAGTAATTTTATGAGTGAAGGAATTTGTTATTTGGTCGGTGCCGGCCCCGGGGATCCCGGGCTGATGACGCTGCGCGGTAAAGAGTGCATCGAATTGGCCGATGTCATCGTCTACGACTACCTCTCGAATGCGGAGTTTCTGGCATGGGCCAAACCGGATGCGGAGCTTATCTATGCGGGGAAGAAATCCAAGGATCACGCGATTCCACAGGGCGGAATCAACCAGCTTCTGGTCGATCGGGCGAAAGAAGGAAAAGTCGTAACCCGGCTCAAGGGCGGTGATCCGCTTGTCTTCGGGCGGGGCGGCGAAGAAGCGGAAGAGCTTCGCGACGCAGGAGTGGCTTTCGAATTCGTTCCCGGGATCAGTTCCTCCATTGCCGGGCCCGCCTATGCCGGGATTCCGGTGACTCACCGGGACCATTGCTCTCAACTGACCATTTTCACGGGGCATGAGAATCCGGAGAAAATGGAGTCATCGATCGACTACGATCAGATCGCAAATTCCCCCGGAACAAAGGTCATGCTGATGGGCGTGGAGCGCCTTCCCATCATTACCGGAAAAATCATTGAAGCAGGAGGCGATCCTGAGCTTCCCGTCGCGCTCGTTCGCTGGGCGACGACAGGCCAGCACCGGACCATTACCGGAACTCTTGCCACCATTGCCGAAGTGGCCGAGCGGGAAGAATTCAAAGCTCCTGCAGTAGCCGTGTTCGGCACGGTCGTGAATTGTCGTAAAAAGCTGAACTGGTTTGAAGAGCGCCCTCTTCGCGGAAAGCGTGTTGTCGTGACGAGGACAAGGAAGCAGGCCAGCAGGATGAGTAAGCAATTGCGGGAACTCGGGGCTGATGTTCTCGAGATGCCGACAATTCGAATCACCCGCCCCGAGGGCAAGGATTCGAAGGAATTCGCGAAAGCGGTCGTCGACGCCTACACCTATGACTGGCTCATTTTTACGAGCCCCAATGCAGTGGAGCATTTCTTTGAAGCATACTACGCCGTTTTTGAGGATGCCAGGGCGATTGGTGGCGCCCGCATCGTTGCGGTGGGTCCGGGAACCGCGGCGAAACTGAAAGAGTTTCACGTGGCGACCGATCTCATGCCGGAGACTCATGTGGCCGATGCGATTCCGGAGGCTTTTGCCAAAAAATTTGGTTCGGTGGAGAATATGACGATGCTTTGGCCGCGTGCCAAAGAAGTAGGGGACGGACTGGCAAAAGGCCTGAACGAAGCCGGCGTGATTCTGGACGAAGTTATCGCCTATCAAACGATTCCTGAAACGGAAGACCCCACCGGCGCAGTCAAACGCTTCCAGGAGGAGGGTGCTGATTTCATCACTTTCACCAGTGCTTCCACCGTGGAAGGTTTTCTTGATCTGGGCCTTTCGATCCCGGATGAAACTGCGATCGCCAGCATCGGACCCGTGACTTCCCGGGCTCTGGTCGAGAATGGCTACGATCCGGATGCAGAGGCGAAGTCGAGCGACATTCCCGGGTTGATCGCCGCTGTCGTAGAGCTGGCCAACGAAGAGCCCTTCGAGGGCGATCTGGAAGACTGAGCGCGTTTCAGCCCGCGGTGGAACGAAAAGCTTACGTTTTCCGCTACGACTCCGCAGGTTCCTCCGCCTTCTTTTGCCCTTCCGGAAAGACGAGGCCGATGATCAGCATGAGGCCGAACAGCGCGAACGCGAAGAACGGAGGAGTCCAAGTCAGGGTGGATCGAAAAATGGCGACGCAGATTCCGAAGAAAAGAAGGAATGTGATGAGCCAGAGAGGAATGAATTTTCCCCGGGCAAACTGAAAGAGAATCCACGCAATCGCGGCAATGGCAAGAATCGCAACCCAGCGCATCCAGTTGGGCCACCACTCGATAAAGCGGCCGCTTTGAATCGTTGCCATGGTGCGGGCCAGAATCATGGTTTCAGACAGCGGTTCCTCCTTTTCGTTCTGATACTTCCGGTCCGCGAGGCGGTCAAAGCCGATCACGACGAGATTCGATGCGAGAGAATTGAACTGCCCCTGGAGAGCCTCGACGATTCGTTTGGCTACCTCATCATCCTTTTCACCGGTGTAGGCAATTTCGTCGACGGTAAGGGTGGTAAACTGAAATTCCTCATTCACCTTTCCCTCTTCTCCCACGGTCATTGTTTTCATTCCCGGGGCGATGCCGGCATGAGCGGGCAGAATAAAGGTTCCATCGGCCTCGATGGGGATTTGTCGTGCTTCCCCCAGTTGAATGTAGGGCTTCGCGGAATCAAGATGCACGATGATCTGATCGGGTTTGATTCCCGCGTGTTTGGCAATCGACGAAAGAACAAGGGAAGGAGCAATTTTCCCGCGATTGCTGGCAACGAGCGGGACCCGGATCACGCCTTCCGAGATGAGGTCGCGAGCTGATTCAATGCTTTTGAAAGCGGGATCACCATTGGCGAGCAATTGAGGGTCCGGGCGCCGAACCGTTCTCGTAAAACTCAAGATCGCAGCCGGATCGCCCTCTACCTTGATTTCCTCGAAGGTGAGCGGGGATGACTCGGTCGCCTGCTCACCGTCATTGGATACATTGGCGGCTACGGTGAGCCTCGGAAGCTGCATCGCAGCATCTTTGAGCGGCACAATATCCGTTTGGTTCAAGGTAAGGTTCTCATCAAAGCTTGGCGTGGGAAGGAATGCGACCGACTTCGGATTCATCTTTCCAAGAAATCCGAGAATCGTGGCAAAGTCGAGACGGGACAGCCTTCCATCCGTTGCGGCCGGATTTTCCTCACCGATGCTGAGCGGCTCGTAGTCGTCATTGATCCGAACGACGGTGACACTGGGAGAGTCCAGTTTGTCCCCGCTGTTTCCGATACAGAATTCGAGCCAGAACTTGTTGATTCCTTCGAGGGGAGCGATGGCCCGGGACCTCAGATTCCATTCGGCAATCAGCATGAGGATGATTCCGAGGGCGGCGAAAATAGCAAAGCGTTGTCGCATAGGGGGGTGCGGGGTTCCAGCGAAGAGGAGAAAGATCGTGGTTACGGATTAAGAATTTCTCACTCTCAATATGTGGACTGGCTTCGTGCGCGGGTCAAGAGCCACGAAATTGGTGGATTCACGCCATGTGTAGGACTCCTCGTAGATCAAATCGTCGACGTAAAAGGCGACTCCGCTTTGCAGTCCCATCGCCTCCAAAGGCAGATGGATATTGGACTCGTGGCGATGTTCTGGGTCGAGATTGATCACGATAAGCATGCGATTTTCGCCGTCATCGGACCATTTTCGAAATGCCAGGATCTGGTCATTGTCGGAAGGAAGGAACTCGATGTTGGCATATGACTGCAACGCCCGGTTCTCTTTTCTGACCTGATTGAGCTTGGATATAAAGGTTTTAATGTTGCCGGGTTGATCCCAGTCGCGCGTCTTTAGCTGATACTTTTCGCTATCCAGATATTCTTCCCGTCCGGGCAGCGGCTGATTTTCGCAAAGCTCATATCCGGAGTAAATTCCCCACGACGAACTGAGGGTGGCCGCCAGCGCTGCACGAATTTTGAAAGCCGATGGAGGGGCGTTCTGAAGATGAAAGGGAAGAATATCCGGCGTGTTCGGCCAGAAATTGGACCGGTAGTAGTCCCGCATGTGCCCCTTTGTCAGCTCGGTGACGTATTCGATCAATTCCTCCTTTGATTCACGCCAGGTGAAGTAGGTGTAGCTCTGGGTGAACCCTGCTTTCGCCAGGGCCTGCATCATTTTGGGCCGGGTGAAGGCTTCGCTCAGGAAGATGATGGTCGGATCGACTTGGTGAACCTCGGTGATGAGCCATTCCCAGAAAGTGACCGGTTTTGTATGCGGGTTGTCGACCCGGAAGATCCGGACTCCCTTTTTCATCCAGAAGAGGACAACATCGAGGAACTCCTGCCAAAGTTCC
Source organism: Verrucomicrobiales bacterium (assembly GCA_029213265.1). Taxonomy (GTDB): domain Bacteria; phylum Verrucomicrobiota; class Verrucomicrobiia; order Verrucomicrobiales; family DEV007; genus Arctic95D-9. Next base: position 153,005 of record JARGNG010000006.1, read on the forward strand.
TTCCACTCATCGCAATGAAAATTGATCGGATAGATGTCCTGATATTTCTTGGGAGGATTCTCGGCGTATTTGATGGAGCCGTCAGGACGGTGGAAAAACCACTCGGGGTGCTCGCTTACATAGGGATGATCGGGTGAGCACTGGATTGCAAAATCCATTGCGATCTCGATACCCCGGTCTCTTGCCTCTTTCACGAGCCACTCGAAGTCTTTGATTGTGCCGAGAGCCGGCTCGACGGAGCGGTGGCCACCTTTCTTACTTCCGATTGCCCAGGGGGAACCCACATCGCCCGGTTGGCAGGTAACGGTGTTGTTCTTTCCTTTCCGGTGGGAAACGCCGATGGGGTGAATGGGCGGGAAATAGACGATGTCGAAACCCATGTCGCGGGCGTCTTCGATGCGGGGGAGGCAATCCCGGAAGCCGGAATGCCTGCCCTCGATCCCTTCGGCACAACGGGGAAAGAACTCATACCAGGCTGAAAAGGAAGAGAGTTTCGTTTCAATCACGACTTGAATGATGTGGTCGGCTGTCGTCGCGAGACTCCGGTCCGGCCAACGTGCAAGGAGATCCAATACCTCAGGCTGCTCCATGAGAGCAGGGACTTCTTTGGGCAGGGTCGTCATGAGGACGGAAGTCAGCGCTTCGATGGCATCGGCATCGGTGCTGGCTTTTGCCGTCGCCGCACGAATGGCAGCGTTGTTGAAAATGACCCTTCCTTCCTCGATTTCGGTGGAAAAATCATCCTGATCCCCGGTGAGACGCCGCTCAAAATCATGAATCCAGGTTAGAAAATCATCGGCCCAGCCGGTCACACATATTTCGTATTGTCCGGTTTCGGGAAAGCTGAGCTGGGCAGCCCATCGGTCGTTGTCGACATGTTTCATCGGGACTTCCCGCCACTTTTTCGATCCGGCTTTTCTCCAGCCTGCCACCGCAACGAGAACGTCGTGACCATCTTTGAACAGGTCGGCTTCGACCCGCAAGGTTTCATCGACGACCCGCTTGGTCGGATAGCGTCCGCATTCGACGACAGGAGCGAGATTGGAAATAACAACAGTTGCGAAGCGCGACTGAGTAGCGAGGGGTTTCAGATTTCCCATGAATATAGCAGATAGGCAGGTTCGGGCCTACTATCGGTGCATCAGTCGCCCCGCCAAGTGCGTTTTTCGTTGAAAAGCTTAGCTTCGCACGCGGCCGCGCAGCTTCTTCTTGTCAGACCGAAACTGCTTGTTGCGCCGCTTCTTTGCTCTCGTGGCGGGGGAAGGTCGGCGCTTTTGAAAGCGCTTCAAAGCGCGCTGCCGGGCTCGCTGGAGTCGCTTCTTCTGCTCCTCCTCCTCGAAGCGTTCGCAAAGTCGGCTCCGTGCGATTTCCCGGTTCTTCTCTCTGGAGCGAGAATCCTGGCAGCTGACTTCGACACCGGTGGGAATGTGTTTCAGATACACACAGGAGGCGGTCTTGTTGATTTTTTGACCGCCACTTCCTGAACCCAGTACAAAGCGTTCCTCCAGATCCTCTTCGAGAATCCGGGCTCGTTTCATACGTTGTTCGAGAGTGTCCATCAATGGATGAAAAAGCTGCTTGCCCCGTGCGACTGAACAGGGTTGAGTCAATGACTATACCCTATTGATCTACCAATTTCTATGAAAGCTGAACTAACTGATGTCGAAAGGGGTTATGCAGTATATACACGAAGGAGTCTTTCGATCTATGACCGGTTTGTTTTGGGCTTTCTAAATCAGGCAGTTTGGAAATGCCCAACAGAGGAACTTCTGACTCTGTATCGAGCGCATATTTCAACCAATCATCTGGAGGCGGGAGTCGGCTCCGGGTTTTTCCTGGAAAAAACCCTTCCCGAATCGGAGGTGCGCCTCGCCCTGCTTGATGCAAATCGGGACTGTCTTGAGTATGCTGCCGCGCGAGTGGAGAAATTTCGGCCCGAAATTCATCAGGAGAATATTCTCGAGTCCATTGAGCTTCCCGGAGCCGGATTCGATTCGATCGGATTGAACTACGTTCTTCACTGCCTCCCGGGTAATTTGGAGACCAAAGCCGGACTGGTCATTGATCACTTGGCTCCCTACCTGCACGAAAAAGGAACCCTCTTCGGATCAACGATCCTCGGGACGGAAATTCAGATTCCCTGGCTCGCCCGCGTCATGATGAAGCGCTTCAACACGAAGGGGATTTTCTCGAATGAGAACGATTCCCTCGGAGCGATCATGGAGGTGCTTTCCTCCCGCTTCAAGACCTTCAACGTCGAAGTACAGGGGTGTGTCGTTCTTTTTTGGGGGAAAGGCCTGCGCGATGGATTTCAACGACGGCTCAAAGGACTGGAGTAGCCGTCAGTGACCGGGGCAGGTGAGTGCCATCCCGTTGTTTGAGGCATCGAGATGTTCGAGAAAGGGAACGGCCGCTTTGGCCCAGCTTTCCGCATCGGGGTGATGGGCCGCTCCTTCACCGAAGCAACTGCGGAGCATATCGGTATCGATGATTCCCGGGTTGAAAGCGACCGTGGCAAGGCCGGGCGGGAGTTCCTGAGCAAAGGCTTCATTGAGTCCCTCGATAGCCCACTTTGTCGCGCAATAGGGGGCGACTTCCGGTGAGGTGGATCGCCCCCATCCACTGGAAAAATTGACGATGACGCCGGAGCCCGCTTTGATCATGGCGGGAGTGAATTGCCGGATGACATTCGCGACCCCCTTGATGTTTACATCCATCAAATCAGAGAATTCCCCGGCGGAGATTTCCCAGAGAGGAGCGCTTCGATTAATGAGTGCAGCGGAGTTGATCAGAAGATCGGGCGTCCCGAAATCCGAAAGGACCTCCGCAGCCCAGTTGGAAACCGCATGGTCATCGCTCACATCGACCGGATCGAATCGATGCGGCGCGTCGAGAGTTGCCCGTAGTTCTGCGAGAGCCGACTCGCTGCGGGCGCACCCTGCAATGCGATGTCCGCGCGCGGCAAAGCCTTCCGCCATGGCGCGCCCCAGTCCACGTGAGGCACCGGTGATGACTATTGTTTTTGCTTCGGACATCAATTCCGCAGCTACTTCTTCGGTGGGCGCTTCTTCTTTGGCGGAGCCTTTTTGGCGGGTGCCGCCTTTTTAGCGGCAGCCTTCTTCGTCGCTGTCTTTTTCGCCGGAGGAGATTCCGTCTCGGTCGGGCTGGTCTCCGACTTGGCGGAGATCTCGTCCTGCTCCGCTTTCGGAATTCGGGAAACCCGGTCGACAGGATGTTTTGTCAGGATGTTCCCCCGCGCTCCGCGACCTTTGATCGCGATCTCGCCGAAGTTGCAATCAATTTGGAAATTGCGAAGACGAAGATCAGACTTGAGGTGGACCCGCACGATGATATTGGCCTCTTCCTCGTTTTCGTGTTCGCTCAGCCAGAGTACACGTGTTCCGGCTTTTCCTGCAGTGAGATCGTAGAGCTTTTCGCGGGTAACTCCACTCACCTGGAAGCGCTTCACCATGGCGCGTCCTCCGCGCCCGTCCCGGTAGACCATGTTGTAGATCTTCGGTTCATCGCGATTGAAGACGTTGCAGATGAGGTTGTCTTTTCCGATGAAAACTTTGTCGGCAATCTTGACGACCCGCATGGTGCCGTCGCGGGAGAAGGCGATGACATCGTCGAGGCGGGAGCACTTCCCGACTGCTTCGTCCCGCTTCATGGAGTAGCCGGCCATGCCTTCTTTCCGATTCACGTAGAGCGTGTCATTGGCGACGACGACCTGCTTTGCCTCGACCCGGTCGAAACTGCTGAGCTCAGTCCGGCGCTGCCGGTTTTTCCCGTAGCGTTCTTTGATGCTCTCGTAGTATTTGATGGTGAACTGGGTGAGCCGACGAAGATTTCTCTGCGTCTCCTTGATCTGATCCTCCAGCCCGCGGATGAATTCATCGGCCTTGAAAGAGTCGAACTTGGAGATGCGTTTGATCCTGATCTCGGTGAGGCGAACGATGTCCTCCTCGGTCACTTCCCGTTGCAGGAGCTTGAGGAACGGTTTTAAGCCAATCCAGATTTCCTCGATGACAGCTTCCCAGGTTTCGCATTCCTCGATCCGGCGATAGATGCGGTTTTCAATGAAGATTTTCTCGAGGCTGGAGAAGTGCCATTTCTCCTGCAACTCGCCCAGTTTGATCTCCAACTCAGTCTTGAGGAGGGCGCGAGTCTGTTTCGCGCTGTGTCTGAGGATTTCCGAGACGCCGAGAAAGCGAGGCTTGTTGTCCTGAATGACGCAGGCGTTGGGAGAGATGCTGACTTCGCAATCAGTGAAGGCATAGAGGGCCTGCAACATCTGGTCGGTGTCGATTCCTGCAGGAAGGTAGACGTGAATTTCGACATGCTCGGCGGTGCAATCTTCGATCCGTGAGACCCGGACCTTTCCCTTTTCATTTGCTTTGAGAATCGAGTCGCAAAGGCTTGTGGCGGTTGTCCCGTAGGGAACTTCCCGAATCACGAGGTGACGGGCCTTCTCCCGCTCGATCCGGGCGCGGACCCGAATTCGTCCGCCGCGCAGTCCGTCATTGTAATCAGCTACGTCAGCGATCCCGCCCTGAGCGAAGTCGGGAAAGATTTCGAATTCTTCTTTCCGGAGCACGGCAATGCAGGCGTCGATCAATTCGTTAAAATTATGGGGCAGGATCTTGCAGGCAAGGCCTACCGCAATTCCCTCGGCTCCGTGGGCGAGGACGAGGGGGAATTTGGCAGGCAGGGTAACCGGTTCTTTGTTTCGCCCATCGTAGCTCGCTGCCCAAGTCGTGGTCTTGGAATTAAAAAGGACTTCGTTTGCGAACTTGGAAAGCCTCGTCTCGATGTATCGAGGAGCGGCCGCCGAATCACCCGTGAGGATGTTTCCCCAGTTTCCCTGGGTATCGACGACGAGTTCTTTTTGCCCCATGTTGACGAGGGCATCGCCGATTGCCTGATCACCGTGCGGGTGGTACTGCATCGTGTGGCCGATGATGTTGGCCACCTTGTTGAAGCGACCGTCGTCCTTTTCCTTGAGGGAATGCAGGATCCGGCGCTGCACCGGCTTGAGCCCATCATTGATATGTGGAACGGCGCGCTCAAGGATCACGTAACTCGCGTAGTCGAGAAACCAGTCTGAGTACATGCCCTTGAGGGGCTGTTGCGGCGAGGGGGATGGATCGGTGTCGGGCATTTCGGATTCCGGCTGCGTTTCGATTAGGCTGCGTCGGCAGGTTCCTCTTCCTCGTCAATAATATCGGTCTCCACCTTCAAGTTCCGAATGATGTATTCCTGCCTCTGTGGCGTGTTTTTCCCCATGTAGAACTCTAGCAGTTCCTGAATTGCTTTCGGTTTTGCCGGCATCTCAACGGGCGCGAGCCTGACGTTGTCCCCGATGAAGAATTTAAACTCGTCCGGTGAAATCTCGCCGAGACCTTTGAACCGGGTGATTTCCGGATTGCTCACTTCAGAGAGCGCAGCCTGGCGTTCTTCTTCCGTGTAGCAATATCGGGTTTCCTTTTTGTTGCGGACACGGAAGAGGGGGGTCTCGAGAATGTAGAGATGGCCTTCGCGAATGAGGTCGGGGAAAAACTGCAGGAAGAAGGTCATCGCGAGAAGGCGGATGTGCATGCCATCGACGTCCGCGTCGGTCGCGAGGACGACCTTGTTGTAGCGGAGCCCCTCAAGTCCGTCTTCGATTCCGAGAGCCGCCTGCAGAAGATTGAACTCTTCGTTCTGGTAAACCACCTTCTGGGACATCCCGTAGGAGTTGAGCGGCTTTCCCCGGAGCGAAAAGACAGCCTGCGTATCGACGCTGCGCGCCTTCGTGATCGAGCCGCTGGCGGAATCCCCCTCGGTGATGAAAAGCGTCGATTCGAGGGCGAGCTTGTGCTTGGAATTCAGATGGGCGCGGCAGTCCCGAAGCTTTTTGTTGTGAACCTTGGACTGCTTGGCGCGCTCGCGGGCGAGCTTTTTGATTCCTTTGAGTTCCTTCCGCTCATGCTCGGAGCGCTGGATTTTTTCGAGCATGGCATCGGCCGTTTCCTTGCGGCGGTGCAGAACATTGTCGAGTTGTTGGCCCACGTAGTTTCCAATAAAGGTCCGGATGGTCTCCCCCCCGGGCGCCATGTGAGTGGAGCCCAACTTGGTTTTGGTTTGGGATTCAAAGACAGGGTCTTCAATCTTTACGCTGACGGCGGCGACGATCCCGGAGCGAATATCAGCGGCGTCGAATTGCTTTTTGAAGTGCGTTCGGATTGTGGAGACGATGGCCTCGCGGAATGCCGCGAGATGGGTGCCGCCCATGGTGGTATGCTGGCCGTTGACGAAGCTGTAGTATTCCTCCCCGGTTTGCTCGGTGTGGGCAAAGGCGATCTCGATGTCGGTGTCGACGAGATGCACAATCTGATAGATCGGAGTTTCTCCTCCGTCGAGATTCTCGTTGAGAAGGTCGAGAAGGCCATTCTTCGATTTGAACTTTTTGCCGTTGAGAGAGAGCGTCAGGCCGGTGTTGAGATAGGCGTAGTTGCGGAGCATCGTTTCGACGTACTCCATATTCCACGTGTATTTCCCGAAGATCTCCTCGTCGGGTTCAAAGGAGACGATGGTCCCGCTCGGCTCCGTTGACTTGACCGACTTCTTCATCTCCTCGGTGATAAGCCCGTGGGCGAAGGTGATTCCTTTGGTCTGTTTGTCGCGAAAGGCGGCAATCTCGAAAAATTCTGAAAGGAAATTGACCGCTTTGATTCCGACTCCGTTTAATCCGACGGATTTCTTGAAGGCTTCGCTGTCGTATTTGGCCCCCGTGTTGATAATCGAGGCGCAATCCTTGAGTTTACCCAGCGGGATTCCGCGACCGTAATCGCGAACGCGAACGAACTTCTCATCGATCTCAATATCGATTTGCTTCCCGTTGCCCATGACGAATTCGTCGATGCAGTTGTCGATCGTCTCCTTGAGGAGAATGTAGATTCCATCGTCGGGGGAAGTTCCATCCCCGAGTTTCCCGATGTACATTCCCGGGCGAAGACGGATGTGTTCACGCGGTTCCAGCGAGCGGATATGCTCTTCAGTGTAGTCGGCGGCCATGGCAGGTCAGGTTGAGGGACTTTCCAGTATTTAGGAAAAGTGAAATAATTTCAACCTTTGATGTGGGAAATGGACCGATTCTTCCCCGGTGGCAGACAATACCGTCGCGCCCCTCTCCGAAGGGAGCCTCGTATCCCGCGGTCGCTTCCCGGGGCCGCCGGAGAAATGCCGGGAAGCCGACGGTCGTTTTGCTCCTCCCTCAGTCACTCAAAAGCATGTCGAGGAGGAACTCGTTGGCGCTTTTGTACTTTTCCGACTCGGAAACTCCTTTGATGAGAAGGTGACATTCGACGCCCATTTCGTCGCATTTCTCCTTCATCTTCACTCCGTAGACCGGGTGGTGAATGCCATGTCCCGCATTTTTGGAAGGAAGAGTCATGTCGTTGCCGTAGCTCATGAAGAGGGGCGGATCTCCTTTGGAAACGTGATTGTAGGCGGAGAACTCCTTGTAAGTTTTCTCGTGCTTGCCGTAGTTGGCCAGTGCCGCCCCGGCGTTGGGTTCTCCGACTGCATTGGCGATCATGAGGTGATCGAGAACTTTTTCCCCGAGCCAGGGAACGATTTGCTTCGGGTCGATGGAGGTTTGCCCTCCGCTTACCGCGGCTGCGGTAACGCGGGTGGATTCCCGCAGGACGGGATCTTCGTTGTCCGGATCGGCGAGGTCATCGTGCATCAGAATCCACATCGATGTGCATGCTCCGGCGCTGCCTCCAGTGAGGACGATTTTCTCAGGATCGATGTTCCACTCTTTTGCTTTCGAGCGGATGAATTGAATGGCTCTGGCGGCGTCGTGGACTGGAGCCGGGAGAGGGTTGGCCGGCGTGAGGCGATATTCAACCGAGGCACAGGAGACGCCTTTTTCTAAAAAAGGCTCCATTTGTCGCGGCTTGGTAGCTTTGGTTCCCCCTCGCCATCCGCCACCGTGAATGTAGACATGCAGCGGTCGCGGCCCCTCTCCTTCCGCCTTCCAGAAGTCGACTACGTTTTCCGGGTGGGGGCCGTAGGGAACATTCGCCATGGTAGGTGCGGCCGCTTTTGGCTTCTCCTTTGCCTTCGCTTTCGACTTCTCCGCGGCGGGCAAGGTGAGAATACTCGCGAAAAGGAGAGAAAGAGAGAGAATATGTTTCATCGCGCGAGCCTGCCGAAACCGATGGAACCTTGTCAATCCCGGCGCCTCCGCAAATCAGGACGCGATCCACCGTTTCAGCTCGTCCCGAATCCAGCGTAGTTCTTCGAAAAGAACTTCCCTGTCGCGATGACCGTGTTCGATGCACCAGGGGCCTCGAAAGCCGGCTGCCTCCCCGGTGCGAAAGCATTTCTCAAGGTCGTAGGCATTGTGTTCGCGGTTCGGTCCGAGGGTTTTCACTTTGAAGTCACAGGTGGCGGCAAGGGGAAAGGTTGCCGCCAGGCCGGCATAGCGAATCTCGTTGCTGTTCCAGTTGCCTGTGTCGGGGCAGGCAGGGAGATCGGAATCGAGCTCGTTTATCAATTTCAGAACGGACCCGGGATCGCCCTGCATCCAGCCGAAGTTTTCAATCAGCAGCGTCAGGCCCTTCTCCCGGCTGTAGTCAGCGAGCTGCTGCATCGATTCGAGAAAGTGCACATGGTTTTCCGGCAGCTCTCTGGTTGGCAAGGCCCGAACCCAGCGCATTCCGAGGAGGGCCGCTGCATCGACGGTGGCAAAGTAGGTTTTCAACCCTGCCGCCCGCTTTTCAGGATCGAGGCTTCCGAGCTCAATTCCCGGCTGGTTCATCTTCAGGTTGGTGAAGACGGAACCGGTCGTTTCCGCGGCCTCCCGAACCGTTTCAAGAACACGTGGATCAAAGGATTCTAGATTCGTCGTCGCCAGGTCGAGAACTTTCATGCCGAGCTCCTCTGCGGCGACTTGAGGCAACTCCCGAAGGGGAAACCCGTTCGGATTCCGTGGCTTCATGTGGGAAGCCAGGGTGGCACAGGTGATTCCCACCTCGTCGATCAGTTCATTCGCCGCTGTGGAAAATTGCGGGATCGCGGAGATGCCACCGCAGAGGTGGAAGAATTCTCTGCGAGGAAGGGGGCGGTTCATGGCCGTTACTGCCGGCCTAGAAGGCGGGGAGGCTTTCGATCTTTTTGTCTTCCACCGAGGGGTCCACCAGAGAAGTGAGCAGCTTGTCGCTGCCGGTAAAGGTGACGAGGCCTTTCTCGTGAGTGACACGAATGGCGTATCCGCGATGCCTCACCTTGCTCTCTTTCCGTTCGTGTTTGTCGAGACCGTCATGATCGTCAGCCCTTTTCTTGTAGGAGCCTTCACTCTTGGTATACACATCGAATTCTGCGGCTTCGTTCCGGCGCAGCTTGAGGACCTCCTCCGTTTTCGACATGATGTAATAGTCCCTCTTTTTCCAGGTGTAACCGACCAGCCAGACTTCGACTTTCACTTCGGTGGGGTGGGTCGAATTGTTGACCACTTCGCATGCGGTATGCCATCGGTACTGGGTGCGATGAGACGGGGTTGCCCTGGCATCTCCGGCCACCCGGATATTGGGCATTTCCTTCGTCGCCTCACCGGTCGCCTTCATTTCTTTATCCCACTCGGAGAGCGCCTGCTCCTTCGTTTGTCCCAGGTCGTTGGTTCTGTGGCTCTCCCATTTCTTTCTCTCGGCGAGAGAAGTCTTTTCCACGACGAGCTTTTTCAATTGCGTCAAAGTCGCCTCCTCGCGGGCAGTCATCGCTTTCGGGTCCGCCCGCTTTTCGTCGACGTGAACGAGCCGGACATTACAGAGCTGATTTGACCCCTGCGGGAAAACATCCCCGGGAACAATCAGTTCAAACATCATTTTCTCCCCGACGCCACGCCCTTTGCTGATCGACGCGTGAAACTTCCCTGCCTGATCGAACAGCCCGTAGGCATTGGCCTCCTTCCAGCAGTTGAGAAGTGAGTTCGAGAGGAGCAGCTTTTCCCATTGGCCGAGGTCATTGCGAAAGAACAGGGCTTTGGAAATCAAACTCTCAGGCGTGGGGCCGCTCGTTCGATAGGATCGCTCAAGAAGTTCCATCGACGCGATCATGCGCTTGCTCAAACCTCCGATGTCTTCCTTTTTGTAGTTCTTTGCAGGTTGGGTGGGGCCGAGCTGTTTCGCCAGTGCTTGAGCACTCTTGTTGTAGCGGGATCGCTCACTTTTTCCGGTGACAGGAACGAGTGCCAGAGAAAGAACCAGGAGAAAAAATAGATTGCGAAGGGACATGGCGGAATCGGGTCGTAGGCGGAAAGTATGTGGGAAGGGTATGTCGGGGGGCAATCCTATTGTTACATTTGTTCGGAATGCGGAGCCTATTTGACTTGCGTGAAATTCTTGATCTGCTTCAAGTGAGGGATGCGTTTGTTTTCCGTTTTGTGCTGTCTCCTCGGCTTCCTGCAAAATTTCACGGTTGCTGCTGAAAAGCCCAACCTGCTGTTCATCTTTCTGGACGATTTCGGGTGGAAGGACACTTCCTTTATGGGGTCGGATTTTTATGAAACCCCGAACCTGGATCGGCTTGCCGGGGAGGGGATGATCTTTACGAACGCCTATTCGGCGGCCGCCAATTGTGCTCCGGCAAGAGCCTGCCTTTTAAGTGGTCAATACACGTCCCGCCATGAAATCTACAATGTCGGCACGGGGCCTCGCGGGAAAACCGAGCACCGGCGCCTGAAACATATCCCCGGCGTCGATACTCTCGATCCCTCGATCAAGACCTGGGCGCAGTGCCTGCAGGAGGCGGGGTATCACACTGCCACGATGGGGAAATGGCACCTCAGCAAGGATCCGCTTCCCTACGGGTTCGACGTCAATGTCGCGGGAACCCATTCCGGCGGGCCTCCCCGGGGATATTATCCGCCTCACCCGAAAGTTCCGGGGCTGGATCATGTCAGTGATGATGAATACCTGACCGACACTCTGAGCAAGAGCGCGGTGGACTTTGTCAAAGAGAACAAGGCACGTCCCTGGGTCCTCTACCTGACCCATTTTGCGGTTCACACGCCACTGGACCCCAAACGCGAACTGGTCGGCAAATATGAGAGCAAGCAACCGGGCGATCTGCATGACCATGTCGCGATGGCAACCATGATCGAGTCGGTCGACACCGGAGTCGGGCAAGTGATCAGCGCCTTGGAGGAGACGGGTACGAGAGAGAATACCATCATCGTCTTCTTTTCAGACAACGGAGGCTATGGGCCTGCCACCGATATGGCTCCGCTCAAAGGTTATAAGGGGACCTACTACGAGGGAGGGATCCGGGTCCCGTTTTTCATCAACTGGCCGGGAGTCGTCGAACCCGGTCAGGAGAATGAAACACCGATCATTGGTGTGGACTTGTTCCCGACTTTCTGTGAACTGCTGGGGGCGGAACTTCCGCAAGGCCAGGCGCTCGATGGAAAGAGTCTCGTACCGCTCTTTCGCGGAGAGGAGGCGGACTTTTCAGGACGCTCCCTTTTCTGGCATTTCCCTGCGTATTTACAAAGCTATGGTCCTTCGACGAGTGACGAGCAGCGCGATCCGCTTTTCCGGTCCCGACCCTGTTCGATTATTCGGAAAGGGGACTGGAAGTTGCACGAATACTTCGAGAAGGGGGAGTTTGAGCTCTACAATTTGAAGCAGGATATCGGAGAGACAAAAAACCTCATTGAAGCGGAGCCGGAGATGGCAAAATTGCTCAAAGATGAGCTGAGCGCATGGAGAGAAACGGCGAAGGCTCCTGTGCCGACGGAACGCAATTCGAAGTTCGATGAAGCTCTGGAAAAGAAAGCGATCAGCAAGATTCAAAAGCGCTGATCCAATAACGAATTGCCCGGGCTAGCGATTTGCGTCCAGCTTCTCGGTCAATTCGGCCAGCTCTTCGTCGAGCTTTTTCAATTTGCTGTTGAGCGTTCGATTCTTGATCGTCCCATTGCCGGCTGAGCGCAGCTCTTCCGATAATTTCGCGATTTCCGCTTTCGTCTCTTCGATGCGTCCTTGAAGCAAGGCGGCATACCCGGTCAGAGGAGTTTCCACTTTCTTTTCCCGCTTTGATTCGCGCTGGGGCGAGGTAATACGCTCGGGATCCGGAGCTCGCGGTACTCCTACCGGGAGGCCCAGTAGATGGCTTTGATCCGCCGGAGATAGATTTGCGATCGGAACGGTGAAACGCTTTTTGTCACTCCATCGTACGAAGGTAACCCTACTCTCGTCTCTGCCGAGCACCTCTGCTTTGATCTCTCTGCCCTGAGAATCGCGAAGATCGCGGAGAAACGGATAAGATTTTTTCGGGGCTTCGACGACCGGTTCCTCGACGACTTCCTTCAGTTTTGCTTTTTCGCATCCGGTGGGAAGGAGCGTCAGGACGAGGAAAAATGGTAGCAGTCTCCCATACATAGTGGAAACGATGCCTCTCGATCACCATTCGGCAATCGCAAAGTTCTGAATCAAATGAGTATTGCCTACGAGGGAAGACGACTGATTCGCCTCCAAAGCGGATCGAGGTGCCGGGTGATTTTCTGCATCGCCTGCTCCGCTTCCGGAGTTTCGGAAACTTCTGATAGGACATTGTCTGCGGCATAAATCATGGCCAACTCGCGATCATTCATTCGAATCACATCGATTCGGTCTTTGATGACCGACGGGCTGAATCCGAAACTGGAGAAAAGGCGCGGATCAAAGGGATCGGAGCCGTGAGAGAAAGCCGCAATTTTTTCCGCCTGATTGGATGCGAGGGATTGCTGCAACAGGTTGTTCCAAAAGTAGACATTCTTGGGTGATTCAAACCCGAGAAGAATGGATTGCCCGTGAACATTCCAGCGGAGGCAGACGGATCGACTCCCTGGATACCGTTCTTCCCGCTGGGAGAGACCGGGGTGATTTCTCCCCATGGCACAAATGAAGGTCTCCACTCGTTCCAGATCGAGCTGCAATGCAGAGCCACTGGTCAGTGCGACTTCCTCCTCGCGAAGGCGTTGGTCGACATCGATGGAATCTTGTGGTGGTGCTGCGTTTATCTGAACGGGCGCAATCGGAGCGGTCGAAGGCGAAATCGGAGCCGTGTCATGAGGTCGCTCCGTCTGCGCAGGCTCTCTCTGGCCAAGAGGGGTCACATGAATGTCACCCGCCTGAAAGGGTGTCTGCGAGGGTTTCTCGATCGGGGGGCGTGGAGGCGTGGAGGTCGGATCCGGAGCGGGTGTCTCGCTGACTACCGTTTTTCCGGTGCCGCGAATGTCGGCAATGATGGAGTCAATCCCGGCGAGATGTTCTGGTGACGGCGCAGGAGGTGCTGATTCCGGATCCGGGGCAGACTGAAAAAAAGGATTTTCCGGAGTCGGCTGCAAAAGGGGCATCGAAGGAGCCGGGTCATCTGTATCCGACTGACGGGGCGGTGCCGGTCTGAAGTCGCCGGAGGGCTCGAGACGGTCCTCCTGGAGTGCATTGAAAAACTCGACTTTATCCGTCAGTTCGGACAGGGGCGTTTCCGCAATCTCGTCGATCAGGTTCTCATCTTTCCCATTGGCAGCGAAGAAACTTCGCGCATCGGATTCCCACAATTCACTGGCCTGGCGCAAAACCATCCGTGGGAAGAGCCTCGTTTCGCTGTCGATCCAAAGGTGGTCACTCTCAAGTCGACTGACAAATTGAGCGATGCCGGCTTTGCTCATATCCGTCTTTTCGAGTCTGAGTTGGACGAGTTCGGAAGCGGATTCCGGCTCGATCGGGCGAAGCTTTTCGAGTTGGCCGGTGATGCGATCAATCCAGGCGGAAGGGAGGCGGTTCTCGAAAACCGAATCCCAGACATCCTCATTCATCGAGACGACTGTAATCGAGCGCGGGACGGATTCGCGAATTCCTGTCAGCAGTCCCGCGATCTCCATGCCTGCCGTCTCCGAACGGAAAAAGCCATCGAGGCCATCGACAACGATAAGGACAGGCCGGTAAAAGGTCGCGATGCGCAGCCACTGGAGGAGCCGTTCCCTCGCTTCGCCGTTGGATAGGCCGCGCAGAGGCTCCAGTGCGTTGTCACCCCGGAGCGTGAAATCAATGATCAGTCGGGTCCAGAATCCGAGTTCATTTTTCGAGAGTCCGAGTCGACTGAGGAATTCGGGGGAAGCATCCTGACACAGGTCCCGCGCCCGCTTATCGATCCAGCTCAGCATTTTCGGGGACGACTCGGAGGAGAAAATCTCAACAAACTCCGAACGCAGACGCGCCTCATCGGCAGGGCAGTCTTTTGGATTCAAGTTTCCCCGGGTAAGGTGATTGAGGACGACCTGGGCAAGAAGGTAGCGGCCCGTTTCTTCAAATTGAGAGTTGGCACCGGAATGCGTTCCCGCTTCATTGCAGAACTGGCGAAGGATCGATGAAAATCCAACGGGCCAGGCAACCGGGCGGGAAGGATCGAGGGGGAGGGAAAGAGTGATCGCCACCGAACGGAGGTGCTGCCGCAGTCGCGCAGAAAGGTGAGATTTTCCATAACCGGCCGTCGGCGCGGTCACCAGCACCGTTCGACCAAGCAAATCGGCACCAAATCCCTGCCTGGGATGAACGATCATGGACTCCACGGAATCGACGATTTTCGAAAAGGCGGAATGATGAACTCTGGCCACTCCTGGAAGGTGGTCCGGATGATTGATAAACACGTCTTCCAGGAAAGGATTTCCCGGAATTTCGTGTTCATAGCCCGAGTCTGTAAAATCACGCATAATGCAAATCGCGGTAACAAATCAAATTATCAAATAAAAATCTCATAATTGCAAGAATTAATATTATTGATAAGGAAACCCAAAATTTTTTTCTATGAAAAATACATAGGGGGCCTCCAGCCTGCCCGCAATTTCGTCTCGATTTGTGCTTGTGGAACTCTCCCCGTTTGGTAAGAAACGCGTTCCAATTCGCGGCTCTTTCAACCACCGGTGAGTTGGAACGACTGATTTGAACCAATTATGAGTGAACAAAAACCATCCATGACCCTCTTCTGGGGGTGCTTCATTGCCCTGATCGCGACTGCGTTCGCGTTTTTCACCCGAATGTATCTTTGTGACGTTCGGTTTGCCGGGGATTTCAATCTGGACAAAGGCACTGTCGGAGCCCTCAAGGGAGCTGGAGTTTGGCCTTTCGCAATCTCGATCATTCTCTTTAGCCTGATCATCGACAAGATCGGTTATCGCGTTGCAATGATCTTCTCCTTTGCCTGCTACGCGATCTATGTGGTCATGGCGTGCATGGCCTATGGTGTCATTAACGGTGTCGAAGGCGAGGCCCTCGCTGCCGCACAGAAAAAGGGATACGCACTTCTTTACTGGGGATCGATCATCCTCGCTCTTGGTAACGGAACGGTCGAGGCATTCATCAACCCGGTGGTGGCCACGATGTTTCCTAAGGAAAAGTCCAAGTGGCTCACGATTCTTCACGCCGGTTGGCCCGGTGGTCTGGTTCTCGCGGGACTCATCACGATCGGAATGGCGAATGTTGCCTCGGAAGGCGACTGGCGTCTCGTGGTCGGCGTGATAGCTGTTCCTGCAGTGATCTATCTTGTCATGCTTATCAAGGCAGAGTTCCCTGTGAACGAGCGGCAGGCAGCCGGTGTCACCTATCGCGAGATGCTCGCGGAGTTCGGCGCCTTTGGCGCCCTTGTCGGTTTTGGATTGATCTTTTGGCAACTCGGTGAGGTGTTCGGCTTTTCGAAGACCATCGTGATTGTCCTGACGGCGATTCTTACGATTTTCTTTGGAGTTTACACGAAGAGCCTGGGGCGTCCGATCATGGCGCTGGTCATCATTATCATGATGCCTCTCGCTACGACCGAGATCGGGACCGACGGCTGGATTAGCGGCCTGATGGAGCATCCGATGAAAGAAGCCGGCTTCAATGCAGGTTGGGTTCTCGTTTATACTTCAGCGATCATGATGGTTCTGCGTTTCTTCGCCGGCCCCATCATCCACAAGCTTTCTCCGGTTGGCGTTTTGGTGATCAGTGCAGTCCTCGCGATTGCCGGCCTCCTCGCTCTTTCGAAGACCGGCGGTGCCGGGCTTGGGATCATCTTCGCAGCAGCGACCCTTTACGGATTCGGAAAGACTTTCTTCTGGCCCTGTATGCTGGGTATTACCGCTGAGCAGTGTCCAAAAGGTGGAGCTCTCACTCTGAACGCGATCTCCGGAATCGGAATGATTGCGGTGGGCGTCCTTGGATTTCCCTTCATCGGAGCCGTCCAGGAGAAAACATCCAGCGGAAAGCTTCTCGCGGAAAACCCTGCGATTGCTGAAGCGGTTCTCGTGGAGAAATCCTATATTCTCGGAGGTTACGAGGCGATTGACCCTGAGAAGGCCGCTGCAGTTACCGAAGAAGCTTCGACGAAAGCCATCGAAGTGGCGAACCAGGCCGGGCAGTTCGATGCTCTTGCCAAGATCGCCGTCTTCCCTGCGTTCATGTTGATCTGCTACCTTGGAATGTGGTTCTACTTCCGCTCCAAGGGTGGATACAAGGCCGAAGTTCTCACCGGTCATGGTGCCGATGATGACAAGTTTACCGGAGGCGTCGAAGGCGCCGTCGAGTAAGCCTACGCTTATCCTACTTCTTACACAAAAGGGCGACCCTCGGGTCGCCCTTTTTCCTGGTTCGTGCGAAAGCCTTCGTTCATTTCGAGCTTCCGAAACACGACAGAAGAAGGCATACTAGCGACATGAGAACGGTCCTCCTCCTCCCCGTGGCCGTGATCTGTTTCTTTTCGGGCTCCCTCGTCTTTGGACAGAACACGATCAAAAAAGAAATCGATATCGGCATGTCGGATCTGGAAACGATTCGACCACTATTGGAAAACGCCCTCAGCCCGGTCGGCAAATTTGTCCTCCTTCCCGGAAAGGGAACGGTCATGGTGATTGATACCCCGTCTGGAATTGTCGCTGCTGAACAGGCGGTTCAGGGGGCGGCGCTCCCGCAGGCGGATGTCGCTCTCGATTTTCAGTTTGTGACCGGGTTGCCAAGCCGGAAGTCCATCACCGTGGCACAGGAAGTGCCCTTTCCGACCGCCTATGCGCCACCGCAGATCATTGTGGGCCCGAATGGTCGATACACGGTCATTCCCGCCACTCCTACAGAATTCCGGAGACGAAACATCGGTGTCACCAGCGAGACCGTCAGCACGGTTAATCCCGATGGATCGATCACGATGGATATCCATACCGAGCGCACCGAGTTCGAAGGATTTATCAACTACGGTTCGGCGATTCTGCCGGCGGGCGGAGTGGGCACGATCCCTGTGAACGGAGCGGTGGGTGATCCGACCTTCTTCGCTCCGTTTATCGATGCGGGAGTCATGAATTTTCCGATCATCTCGACGACTCGTATTTCGACCTCGATCGTGATTCGGCCGCGAGTTCATCTGGGTGCCGTCGATCTCGACGTAATTCCCCGGCTGAAAATTGAACCGGCCGAAGAGGACCAGTCGGAACGCGAACCGGAATTGGTCGATCTAAAGCAGTTTCAGACAACGATTTCGATCCCGAGAAACGAAACGGGTCGCGTCTATGGCTTTGAAGGAGCGGGGGATGAATTCAACAATCGATTTTTCGGGGCAGAAACTGCGAAAGAAGGACGGTCGGCCATCATGGTGAAAGCCAGTTTAAAGAAGCCATCTCCTTCCGCCGGAACCTCTCCCGCCGGGGCCGAAGATCCACCTGCTCCGGCCCTGAAGCCGAAGCCATAGTCTCAAAGACCTCTAGCTTTCCTTCTTCTCCGGCAGGATCGCGCAGGCACCTTTGCAGCCGAAGATTTTGCTGAAGAAGAGTCGATGTCTGGAGACAAAGGCATACACTTTTTCCGCGACCCAGATCACACCGGGAAGCCAGAGAAACAAGCCCACCGGAATGAGCAGAGGAATTCGCAGGCCGAGAAACCGGATCGCCCGCGCGCCGCGGTGGATCTCGTCGTCCGGAGTGATGCAGTGAATTGCCTCCAGCAAGTCTTCGCGGGTAATGTCGGGAGCGATTTCCTGCGCCCGGTCATCTTTCAGCGGAACCATTTCCACACAGTGGAACCAGTCCATCCAGCTCAGGGTGCGGCTTTGGAAAGTGCACATCGGACAGTCGCTGTCGAAGAGGAGAATGTGTTTGTTGCGTTTCATTCGGCGGGCCTTTCCGGGGAGGTGCGGCGGGATTCCAGAATGGACCGGGCTTCCGCAGCATAAGAATGACTCGCGGAATTCGGATCGTCTGAGTCTTCTACCACTAAATCCCAACGATCGTTGCATCCTGAGCAGCGATAGGCGACATAGTCACCAATCTGCCATCCTTCCTCCGGGGGGTAGGAAAGGCGGTGCGCCCGTTGTCCACAGTCGACACACACGATTTCTTCGGGAACTTCCATACTTGTTTAACCCTCGCACACCGATCTATGTCAGGCAATCCACAGCCCGTGATAATCCTCGTTCACCCTCAGATGGGGGAAAACATTGGGATGTGTGCCCGTGCCATGCTCAATTGCGGCTTGTCGAGACTCCGCTTGGTCGCCCCGAGAGACGGATGGCCGCAGGATTCGGCGCGGGCGACAGCTGCGGATGCCGATCTCGTGATTGATGGAGCCGAAGTATTCGCGACGCTGGATCAAGCGATCTCGGATTGCACCCGTGTTTTTGCGACCACGGCCCGGGAACGGGCTCTTTCCACTCCGGTGAGAGCCGTGCAGGAAGCTGCAGAGGAGATTTCCGGATGGAAGGATGCCTCGACGACCGCAATTCTGTTTGGTCCGGAAGCCTCCGGACTCGACGGTGACTCCGTTGCGCGGGCCGATACCCTGCTGCGGTTCCCCACTAACCCCGGGTTTCCCTCGTTGAATCTGGCGCAGGCAGTATTGCTTTTCGGTTGGGAGTGGCGCCGGGCCGGTTCGATGGAAATCGAAGTCGGCGGGGATGAGCCGGCCGCGCGCGGCGATCTCGACGCGTTTTTGCAACGCCTCGAAGAGCAGCTTACGGAGAGAGGATTCTTTCTCACCGAGGAAATGAAGCCTCACAGTCTCCGGACCCTGCGATCGATATTCGCGAAAACCAAGGCGACGGAGCAGGAGCTGAAATTCCTGCACGGAATGTTGACCGCGTTAACGAAGGAAAAGTAGGTCTGGGGATGGACCGTGGCTGCGAGCGTGAGCGAGTTATTCTTGCCAATCCAACCGGGTCAGGTCAACGACTCAACAGGGTTGGGAGTCACGGTTCGCATGGGGGGCGCTGCTTCATGACGGGGGGAATTTCCGTTTAAATAGTCGGATGCGAAATCGATATTTTCGTGTGGGATCCCATAGCGCTCGCAAATCAGATTGGTGCTGATCCGGGCCGATTCGTAAATCGTCGGGAGCCCGGAGCCCGGGTGGGTTCCTCCGCCAACAAGATAGCAGTTTTCGAAACCCTGATACTGGTTGTGAGGACGGAGGTAAAGCATCTGTCCCAGATGATGGGATAGATTGAATGTCGCGCCCATGAAAACGCCGCTCTCTTCCCAGTTCGCCGGGGTGAGAATTTTCTCCTCCACAATGTGATCGCTCAGGTCTTTCATCGAAGTCTTCTCTTCGATTCGGGCAATGATCTTATCGCGATACTCTCTCTGGAAGGATTCCCAGTCCTGTCCATGCCTTCGATTGATGGTGGGAACCAGAATATATAGAGCCGAATGCCCTTCAGGAGCTACATGGGGATCCGTAATCGACGAGTTCCGAATGTAGATAGACATGTCATCGGAAACTCTTTCCTCGCTCTGGATGTCATGAACATTGCTTTCATAGTCGTCTGCAAAGAGAACGTGATGGTGAGGCTCTTCTTCGTAAAGCTTGTCGACTCCGAGGTAGAGCATGAAGGTGGAACATGAGAAATCCTTCTTTCGCATCTTTTCAGGAGTCACACTGCTTCCATTGAGAAGGGTGGTCATGGCATGCGCAAAGTCAGCGTTCACCACGACGTCATCCGCTTCGATCACCTCCCCGGAGGCGAGTCGGACACCGGTCATCTTTTTGCCGACGTGGAGAATTTCCTCCACTTTCTCTCCGAGGCGAATGGTGCCGCCTTCTTCCTCGATCACCTTGCCCATCGCTTCCGATATCTTGCAAAGGCCGCCCTGCACGTGGAAGATGCCGAATTCGTATTCCGTGTAGGCGAGGATGGAAAACAGGGCCGGACATTTCCAGGGAGACATCCCCAGGTACTTCGCCTGGAAGGTGAACGCGAGGCGGAGCCGCTCGTCTTCGAAATAGTCTCCCAGAACATCGAAGACCGATTGTCTTGTCATGATGTAGGGGAGTGACTTGAGCAAGAGGGGGCTCAGGTAGGACTTGAGTGAATCATAGGGACGCTGCAGAACCGGATAGACATCACGGAGCTTTTTCTCGTGATCCCGCATGAAGCGGCGGTAGCCTTCCCCTGCTCCGGGGAAGATTCGCTCCACCTCTGCCTCCATCTGCTCGCGAGTCGGGTAGGAGTGAAGTGTCGTGTCACCCCAGGTGAGGCGAGTCATCGGATTCAGCTTTACGAAGTCGAGGTAGTCCCCGGAATCTCTCCCGACCTCGGCAAACATTTCGTCGAGAACGAACTTCTGGTGGAGGAAGGTCGGACCAGTATCGAAGGAGTAATCTCCCAGCCGTATTTCCCGGCTTCTCCCTCCGACCACGTCTTCTTTTTCTACCAGAGTGACGCGGAATCCACGGTGGGCGAGGAGCATGGCCGATGTCAGGCCTCCCGGGCCTGCACCGATGACAACCACATGTTTCGAAGAGGAGCGGCTCATAGCGGTAATCACTTACGTTGGGTTATGAATCAGTCGGTTACACTGGTGAGGAGAAGTTCCCCTTCGCCGCGGAACCGGTCGTTGATCGAAACCCGGAGGCGCTCCACTCCGCGGCGGATACGTGCCTTCACGGTTCCGAGGGGGCTGTCGATGCGCTCCGCAATCTGTTTTTGAGTCAAGCCCTCGAAGTAGGCGAGTTCGATCACTTCACGCTGTTCGGGTGAGAGGGAAACAACGGCACTCTGCAGGACGCGACGGGCATCAGAACGATAGAGTTCCTCACGACCGCTGGTCCGCTTCTCCGGTGCCTCTCCGTCCAGCTTCTCTTCAAACCGGTCGTAGAGAGCACTTCTCCGCTGGACGCTGCGAACTCGATCGATAGCTCGGTTTCGTGCAGTTGTACAGATCCAGGTGACAAGACTTCCCTTCTTGGAGTGGTAGGTGTCAGCTTTTTTCCAGATGGTCGCGAGCACTTCGTTCATCACGTCCTCCGTGTCCTCGTAGTGATTGAGAACTTTGAAGGCGGTTGAAAAGATCAAAGCGGAATACTTTTCGGAAAGTTCAGCGAATGCCTTCTCCTCTTTCGCAGCTACCCGCTTCATCAGGGCGGCTTCCACTTTTCTCTGGGCTTTGCGGTCTTCGATTGTGTTCATAGTTTCCTGTAGTTTTCGGTTGCTTGACAAAGCTTTGTCTATGAACATAAATTAGACAAGTAGTTTCTTGCGAAAACGAGCATTTTCTTCCGTTTCCGACGTAAACTCTTCAGATACCCGAACCGAAAAAGTATGGAAGACACTGATACAGAGTTTTTTGAGATAAGCGCCGTCGCCCGTCTGACGGGCATTTCCTCTCACGTCCTGCGTGTCTGGGAGCGTCGTTATGAAGTGGTGAAGCCGCATCGAAGTGAAACAAAGCGTAGGAAATACTCTCAGTCAGACATCCAAAGGCTCTCTTTGCTCAAAACCTTAGTCGATAATGGTCACTCGATTGGCACGATCGCCAAACTATCGAGGCCCCAGCTTGAGGAGCGCCTGTCGAATGTGCTCGAATCCAAGGCTGGAGAAGATGGGATTGAGGCCTTTGCACCGGCGGGAGTATGTCGAATCTGTCTGGTTGGTACAATTGTTAGACAAGCGGTTCGCGAAGCAACTGACGCCACCCCCGCTTTGACGATAGTCGGCGAATTCATGCAACTGGACGAAGTAGCTCGCTGCCTGCAACCAAAGGCAGCGGATCTTCTCATCATCGAGCGGGAGACTCTTTTCTCGGAAGATATCAAAGAAATCCAGGACATCGTTTCCACTCAGGGCATTCGCAGGGCCATCGTTGTCTATCGATTCGCTCAGGAAAACGTACTCCAGCCGCTGGATATTAAGAAGATCACCGCTCTTCGCGCACCGGTGGACTCTTCCGAAATTCAGCTGGCCTGCATCGCGGACATCCAGCTTGCGTTGAGATCAGGAGCGAGGGCGGAGCTCTCAGAAACGGGCGAAAAGAAAAAAACGTTTCAGCGTCCTGATGCGGATGATCTCCCTCCTCGTGCGTTCTCGGATGAGCAGTTGGTTCAGGTGGCGAATATTTCCTCGGTCGTGAAGTGTGAGTGTCCTCAGCATCTTGCGAGCCTGCTTTCCAGCCTCGCGGCTTTCGAAACCTACAGTGAGCAATGTGAAGACCGAAGCCCAGAAGATGCCAAACTCCACGCCTTTCTGCATCGCACCACCGCGAACTGCCGTTCTCAGATGGAAGTGGCTTTGTCTGAGGTGCTCACGGAAGAGGGAATTACGATCTGATTTCCTTTTCAGAGAAGCTCTGGAAAGGCGTTTACAATCCTCAGGATCACACTAGGTTTCCGCCCGGCGAATCTGTCCTAGCAACGCCTGCGGAGTACCAATGTCCACAGAACTGACACGAAATTTTTCGATCATTGCCCACATTGATCACGGGAAGACGACCCTCTCGGATCGTCTGCTTGAGATGACGCAAACGGTGACTCAGCGGGAGTCTCAGGATCAGATGCTCGACTCGATGGATCTCGAACGCGAGCGTGGCATCACAATCAAGTCCCATCCGGTGACGATGGAGTATCTTGCTAAGGACGGAAAAGTGTATCAGCTGAATTTGCTCGATACCCCGGGCCACGTCGATTTCTCGTACGAAGTCAGTCGCAGTCTTGCGGCCTGTGAAGGCGCGCTTCTTCTCGTCGATGCCGCTCAGGGCGTTGAAGCGCAGACCGTCGCGAACGTGCATCTCGCCAACGAGGCCAAGCTCTACGTCATTCCGGTGATCAACAAGATCGATCTTCCGAATGCAGATCTGCCTGCGGTGAGAAAACAGCTCGAAGATATTCTCGCGATCCCTGCCGAGGAAGCTATCGAAGCGAGTGCGAAAATGGGATTGGGGATTGAAGAAATCCTCGATGCCGTAGTCGACCGGATTCCTCCTCCGGTAGAACCGGAAGATAACATTCTGAGAGCGACCGTGTTTGACTCCGTTTTCGATGCCTATCGGGGCGTTGTCAGCTACGTCCGCGTTGTCAGCGGAGAAGTGAAACGCGGAAGTGGAATCCGGATGATGGCAACGGGCAAGACCTACCAGGTTAAGGAAGTCGGCGTTTTCACGCCGAAGCAGACTGTCCGCGATACCCTGAAGCCTGGCGATGTTGGTTATCTCATCGCGAATATGAAAACTTCCGGTGAGGTCAAGATTGGTGACACGATTACCGAGTCCCAGAATCCTGCGGCCAAACCTTTGCCCGGCTACAAGGACATTCAGCCCATGGTTTTCAGCGGAATCTATCCGGTGACAACGGACGACTTTGAGCAGCTTAAGCTCGCGATGGGTAAGCTGCAGATCAATGACGCGGCCTTCAGTTATCAGGCGGAAAGCTCGATGGCTCTCGGCTTCGGTTTCCGGTGCGGTTTTCTGGGTTTGCTCCACATGGAAATTGTCCAGGAACGTCTGCGTCGTGAATTCAACATGGACGTGATTTCGACCTACCCGGGCGTTGTCTACAAGGTCAAGATGACGAACGGGGAGGAAATAGAAGTGGATAATCCGACTTATCTTCCTGAGCCGCAGCTGATCGAAGAAATTCTTGAGCCGACCGTTCGGGCCTACATCATGACGCCGAACGACTACATCGGTGAAATGATGAAACTGGTCGCCGAAAAGCGCGGCATGTTGGAAAACACGGAGACCCTCGATGCGAATCGCGTTCTCCTGACCTGCATTCTTCCGCTCAATGAAATTCTGGTCGACTTCAATGATCGGCTGAAGAGTATGACCCGCGGCTACGGGAGCATGGACTACGAGCATGCCGAATATCAACCGGGCAAACTGGTGAAAATGGACATCATGATTGCAGGGGAGTCGGTCGATGCGTTTTCTGTGATTGTTCACCGCGACAAGGCTGAATATCGAGGTCGACACCTTGCGGCGAAGTTGAAGGAAGTGATTCCGCAGCAACTTTTTACCGTGGCGATCCAGGCAACCATCGGGGGGAAGATCATTGCCCGTGAAACCATCACCGCGATGCGGAAAAACGTCACGGCCAAGTGTTACGGAGGTGACATTTCCCGAAAGCGGAAACTCCTCGAGAAGCAGAAAGAGGGAAAGAAGAAGATGAAGGCGATCGGCAAAGTCAACATTCCGCAGGACGCTTTTATCAAAGTTCTCAAGACAGGGGACTGACAGAAAAACAACTACGATTCGACGTTTCTCATGTTTATGTTTTCGAAGAAATCCAAAGAAGAGCTGGCTGAACTGCCTTTGGACAAAAAGGGGGTCAAAGAAGGATTCGCGCTCATCAAGGGGGTTCGTAAGTTTCTCCGCTACAATGACGATTTGATTTCCGACCCGAAGAAGGAGGAAATCGAACAGAAAAAGATCGCCTTCTTTGAGGCACTGGAAGATCGCGGAGCGAAACGGAAAGAGCTGGAGAAACTGGCCGAAGACCTCACCGAAACCTGCAAGAAATCGGTCAAGGATTACAAGGCTTCCGCGTGGAAAGAGAATATCGAGGTGATCTTTGTGGCCGTTGTGATCGCGATGGGGATCCGAGCGTATTTCATCCAGCAATTCAAGATTCCGACTGGTTCAATGCAACCGACGCTCAATGGAATCATCGCTTATCCGACCAGGGAAATGAATCCCAAGTCGAACTACTACGCGCCCGATGACTACGAATACCCCTCGATGCCTCAACGGCTGTGGGACAAATTCTGGTATGGCCGCAGCCACGTGGACTGGGTCGCCAAAGAGGACGATTTCATCGTTTTGGATGAAAAGCACTTCTACGGAAAGACTCACTTTATTTTCTTTCCCCGGACCTACCTGATCACGAAAAACGGTCATAAGTACAGCGCCCCCGGAACCGATTCGAGGATTCAGGCGCTGTTGAACCGGAACCTGAATCAAAACTCCTTCTCCCGGTTGATGGCTGTCAAAAAAGGAGACACCATTGCGAAAGGATTCGTCGATACGGGTGACCAACTGGTCGTGAACAAATTCGTCTATCACTGGAAAAAGCCGAAGCGGGGTGAGGTCTTCGTCTTCAATACGCAGGACATTCGCGGCATCCAAATGGGACTGGATCCGAGGCAGGGATCTCAGCACTACATCAAGCGCATGGGCGGTCAGCCCGGTGACAAGCTGGAAGTTCAGACGCCGAAACTCCTGATCAATGGAGAGGAGGCGAAGGAGGCGGGATTTCAACGAGTCATGTCTCAGGAAGGACTCTACACCGGCTACACCCGGGATGGCAGTCGACTGTCGGTCGAACTCAAAGACGGCGAATACTGGGCACTGGGCGACAACAGTGCGAACAGTTCCGACTCGCGGATGTGGGGCATTGTTCCCGAGAAGAACATCGTCGGTCGAGCTGCGTTTGTGTATTACCCCTTCGGGCACCACTTTGGTGGAGTCGACTAAAGACGGGCCGAACCTCTCTTCCGCTGTGGAATCGCAGAACGCAAACGCCCCTGAAACGTCGAAGGAGATTGTCCGGCGAAGCGGCTCGAATCTTGCCTTTGCTCTCGCCGTCCTCCCCCGGGCAAAGCGATACGACATGGGCGTTTTCTACGCCTTCTGTCGAGTCGTGGACGACCTCGCCGATGATCCCGGCATTCCGATCGAGGAGAGAAAAGCCGGGCTCCGGCATTGGCGGGATTTGATTCGTGGAGAGGAGACTCCGGCCAATCCGGGAATCGAGCAGGAGTTTGTCGATCTTTGCTCCCGCTATTCCCTGCGTCCCGACGATCTGGAAGCGATCATTGCGGGAGTGGAGATGGATCTGGAACCGCTGCGGTTTGAGACGGCGGATGAACTGAAGACCTACTGTTTTCACGTCGCCAGCGCCGTGGGGCTCGTCAGCATTGAGATCTTCGGCTACGCGAATCCCAAGACCCGCGAGTATGCGGAGCAATTGGGCTACGCACTGCAGTGGACGAACATCATGCGCGATGTCGGCGAAGACGCAGGAGAGGGGCGGATTTTTCTTCCCCGGGAGGATCTGGAACGCTTCGGATTGAAGGAGGATGACTTGCTGGGGGGAGCCCCCGATCCTGCCAGCTTTCAGAGGCTGATGAAACACGAGACAACTGTGGCTCGCAGCTACTACGAAGCTGCTGAGGCCCTGCTTCCGGAAGAGGATCGAAAGTCGATGCGCTCCGCTGAGCTCATGAAACGTATTTACTCAGGTATCCTTGATGAAATGGTCGAGGGTGGATACAAAGTATTCGAAACCCGCTACCGCCTTTCCAAACCAAGAATGGTCTGCGAATTTCTGCGGGCGAAATTTCTCGGGTGAAACAAATTCTGAATGGAAACACTTCGATTCAAACACAAACGATTCTCGGCAAGACTGCCGGTCGATTTTCAATACTCTCTCAGTCATTACTGGATGTGTCCGGAAGAAGGCTCTCCCGGTGTTTGGCGGGTCGGCTTTACCAAGTTTGCGACGAGAATGCTGGGGGAGTTGGTCGAAGCCCGCTACGAAGTGTCCACAGGCGATCCGGTTTCCTCCGGCCAGCAAATTGGCTATGTCGAGGGATTCAAGGCAGCCAGCGATCTGTTCTGCGTGATGGAAGGAGCCTTTGTCGGGGGAAACCCGATTCTGGAGGAAGACGCCTGCATTGTGAAAAGCTCCCCCTACGAGGATGGATGGCTCTACTCGGTCAAAGGCGAACCGGAGGAAACCAGCGTCGATGTGCAGGGCTATTACGACCATCTCGAAGTCCTGATCAACAAGATGCAGGAAGAGGGATACTAGCGCAGCGAGGCAGCAGGCCTTCATCGACCAGCCCTGAATGTTCAACGTTGAAAGATGGGCGTTGAACGTGGAACGTCACCCATGTCCTCCCGATACCTGATGATTGGCGGCTTCCTCGGAGCCGGAAAAACGACGCTGATTCAGCGGTTCGCGAAATACATCACCTGGAAGGGGTTGAAAGTCGGGTTGATCACGAACGATCAAGGGGCGGGACTCGTCGATTCCGTGATCGGTCGGTCCAACAGTTTTCCGGTCGAGGAAATTTCCGGTGGTTGCTTCTGCTGCCGCTTTAATTCCCTGCTGGAGGCCGCCACTTCTTTGACGAATGAAACGCGACCCGATGTCTTTCTCGCGGAACCGGTAGGGAGCTGCACCGATCTCGTCGCGACCGTGAGTTTGCCCCTTCAGAAAATTTACGGGGACGACTACACCGTTGCACCACTCAGTGTTCTTGTGGATCCGATCCGCGCCGGGCAAATCCTGGGTCTTGTTGAGGGAAAGAAGTTTTCGGACAACGTCACCTACATCTATCGCAAACAACTGGAAGAGGCCGAGTTCATCGTCATCAACAAGCTGGACCTGCTCGACGATGAGGGCTTGCTCGCTTTGCGGTCGGCAATGGCGCGTGAGTTCCCTGAGGCCCGGGTTTTTGAGTTGGGCGCCCGGGATGGATCCAACTGCGAAGAATGGTTCGATGCCGTTCTCTCTGCCGAAATGAATACGAGCCGGTTTCTCGAAATCGACTACGAGCGATATGGGGAGGGGGAAGCCCTCCTCGGATGGCTGAATGCAGCGGTCGAAATCGAAGCGGACCGGGAGGTGGAAGAATTCGATGGCAATGAACTCCTCAAAAATCTAGCCACCTCGATTCGGAGTTCTCTCTCGGATGCCGGCGCCGAAGTAGCCCACTTGAAAATGACCTTGAATCCGATCGGGGATCCTTATGAACTTGCTGCGATCAATCTGGTTCGCGGTGATTCCGAGCCCGAGCTTTCGCATCATCTCTACGAAGAACTGGAGGACGGGGAACTTCTGCTCAACATTCGGGCCGAAGTGGATCCGGATACGCTGGAGGCATCGGCAAAAGCGGCTCTCGAAAAAGTGATCTCAGAGGAAAACGGCCTTTCTTTCCAGGTCAAGCATCTCGAACACTTTCGTCCCGGCATGCCGAAGCCGACTCATCGAATCACAGCGGAGACAAATACCTGAGAGATGGTGAAACGCGCGGTCGCCATCTTTGTTTCCCTGGTCCTCGGAGCATCCTTTTGCTTTGTTTTCTGGGTCGTGGCATCTCACGACTACAACTGGAGCGCGATTGCTCCCTACTGGCGGAATTTTCTGTCGGGCTGGTGGATGACTCTGATGATTTCCGCCGCGGCACTGGTGGCGAGCGTGCTCGTTGGAGCCATCCTGACCGGGGGACAGCTGTCTCCCTACCGGATTCCCCGGATCCTTTCGCGGGCGTTCGTCGAGATCATCCGGGGAACTCCCCTGCTCACGCAGATTTTGATTGGCTTCTACCTGGTCGCACCTGCGATCGGATGGGACAGCCGCTTTGGGGTTGGTTTGTTAGTGTTGGCCTGTTTCTCCGGTGCCTATCTCGCCGAAATTTTTCGCGGAGGAGTGGAGTCGATCCCGCAGTCACAGTGGCTCTCCGCCAAGGCGATTGGATTCACCGGCGCCCAAACCTACCGTTTCGTGGTGATCCCCCAGGCCATTCGTCGGGTTCTCCCTGCTTCGGCGGGACAGTTTGCCAACCTGATCAAAGACTCCTCTCTTCTTTTTGTTATCAGTGTCCACGAGTTCACGATGCAAGCGCGCGAAGTGAACGCGAACACCTACGCCACCTTCGAAGCGTATCTCCCCCTCATCTTCGGCTATTTCATTCTCACCTTTCCAATCTCCCTCCTGAGCCGGTCTCTGGAGAAGCGGTTTTCCTATGAGCATTGAAGCCAAAGCGCTGTCCAGATTCTACGGTTCGACGCGTGCCGTTGACGGGGTGAGTCTGTCTCTCTCGGATGATGTGCAGGTTCTCGCTCTGATCGGTCCGTCGGGAGGAGGTAAATCCACCTTTCTTCGATTGCTGGGCGGCTTGGAAGCTCCCACCTCTGGCTCGCTTTGCATCGACGGGGAGAACCTCTCCACCGACGAATTGCTGCTTCGGGAATGGCGAAAGAAAAATGGCTTTCTCTTCCAGTCCTTCAATTTGTTTCCGCATCTCAGCGCCCGGGAGAATATTGTGCTTCCGCTAGTTGAGGTGCATGACTGGCTGAGGTCGGATGCGGAACAACGGGCAGACGAGGTGATTGATCGATTCGGGCTGTCCGCGCATTCGAAAAAGCAACCGGGGCAGCTTTCCGGCGGCCAACAGCAGCGGATTGCCCTCGCCCGGGCCATTGCCCACGAACCCCGGTGGTTGCTCCTCGATGAACCTACATCTGCTCTCGACCCGGAAATGAAGGCTGAGGTGCTCGATTTGATTCAGGAACTGTGCGAAAGCGGACAGAAAATTGTGCTGTCCACTCACGAGATGGGATTTGCGCGTGGTGCCGCCGACCATGTCGTGTTCCTGGCGCAGGGCCAAAAGGTGGAGGAGGGAGATGCCGAGGCGCTTTTTGCCGGGGCAGAGACCGGGGAAGTGCGGAACTTTCTCGCGAAAGTGATGAAGTGGTAAAAGTGCGCTTCCTGCGAATTGGTCTCTGCTGGCGTGAGCAAGACGGTTCCAGTGCCGGGGCAGTTCAAATTTCGTCACTCGACATTGTGACGACCATTTGTCATCCTCTCCTTATGGGATGGTTAGTCACAATTGCAGTAGGATTTGTCGCAGGAGCACTGGGTCGCTTTGTCGTCCCTGGAAAGGACCCCGGCAAAGGATGTTTAATCACCACTCTCCTCGGAATCGCGGGGGCTGTTGTCGGAAAGTATGTGGGCGGTCTTCTTGGCTACATAGACCCGGATGCCGGTAAGGCCTTTGATCTGCCCAGCATCGGTCTCTCGGTAGTTGGTGTCGTGATTCTCCTCGTGATCTATCGCCTGATCTTTGGCGAGAAGAAAAAGTAGCACCTCCTTTCATCCGCATTCTAGGGGATGGCCCAGGGAATCCATCCGGCGCGGAGGATTCCCAACAGCGCTGCGACCACGATCGAAGCGATCAAGGTCGAGTAGAAAACCGCTGCGGCAGCGAACTGGCTGTCGGCTTTGAACTCGTGAGCTAACAGTGCCGTATTCACTGCCGTGGGTGCGGCGGATCCCAGTATGAGAACCGCAGCCACTTCTCCCCGAAAGCCGAGAAACCAGGTCAGAAAAATCGCTACCGCCGGCCCTCCCACGAGACGGATGAGCAGGGCGTAGGTCAGATTTCCGCGAGGGTGCGGAGGTTTGGTTTTCGACAATTGCACACCCAGGGTGATGAGGGCAAAGGCAATGAGGGCCTTGGCGAGATAGGTGAGCGGCATCCAGATGAAAGTGACCTCCTCCAGCGGATTCCCGGTGGCCCGGAGAGTCAGCGCCAATACGATCGCCCAGGGAGACGGCTGCTTCATAATGGGGAGAAACCATCCTTTTCGATCCGAGCTTCCGGCGTTGGCGAGAAAAATCCCGAGAGAGAAGCTGCTCAGATTCATCGTCGCGAGAACAAAAATCTGGATCACTCCTCCATATTGAGAAAACGCCAGGGCCATCAAAGGAATGCCCCAGTTTCCCGAGTTGTAGATCATCGTGCTCAACTGCATGGAGTAGCGCTCGGTCGGCTTGCTTCTGCGGATCGAGCAGACCAGCCAGCTGAGGACACCCATCGACACAATGACGCAGAGCGTGAAGACTACGATCGAAAGTCCAATCTTTGCGCTCAGACTCGAAGTCGAAAGGCCCACGAGAATGAACGCGGGAACGAAGAGGTAAATGTTGAGCTTTACGAGGGTCTTGAGATCGAGATCAAACAGCCGGTCCATTCCCCAGCCGAAGCCGGCGAGGGCGAGAATGGGGAGACAGATCGAGAAAAAGATTTCGAAGAAGACGG